>JBOGGX010000024.1:0-5254 GCA_050744245.1 Acidimicrobiales bacterium | reverse complement strand
GGCCAGCACCGCGCCCAGCCGCCCGGTGGCCGCGCCGTAGGCCGAGGTCTCGTTCGCCTCCCGGGCCGCCCCGGCGGCCAGGTACACGACGCCGTCGGGGACGTGCCCGAGGCGGCGTTGCAGGATGTCGGCCGCGGGGACCCCGAGGTAGATCTCGCCCGCCTCGACCGCGACGCTGGCGTCGATGGCCACGCTGGGGTCGATGTCCTCGCCCTCGTCGGTCTCGACCGGCGTCGAGCGGGCCGGGGCCACCGCCCGGGTGCCGGCGCTGATGGTGAGGTAGGCGCCGATGTCGTCGGTGGGTTGGCGGCCCACCCTGGTCGAGAGGTGGGCGATGGCGCCGCCGTCGGCCAGGGTGGCCAGCGCCGGCAGCCGGCCCGCGTCGACCTCGCCCCAGTCGACGCCGGGCAGCGACACGATCAGGACCCGGTCGACCGGCTCGCCGGCGAGGTCGTCGGTCCCCCCACACCCCGCCCCCAGCACCAACACCGGAACGACCGCGAGCACCCCAAAAACACCTCTGTGTCGGAATTGGGTGCTCCTGGCGTGCACAAGTCGCCACAGAACGGGGAACCGGCGCCGCCGCGCTCGGGCCGCGACCCTCACGGCAGGGGCTCCGGTACCTGGGCGACCCCTCCGGGCACGGGCAGTCGGGCCGTCAGCGCACCGCGGACACCGAGCAGGCGGTAGCCGGCGGCAACCACGCCTGCGCCGACCAGCCCGATGGCGGCGACGAAGGCGATGTCGGCCAGTCGGGAGGCGTCGGCCGGGAGCAGCGTCCGCTGGGCGACCCAGCCCGCGGTCCCGACCACGCCGGCGATGGCGACGACGCGCCCGAAGCGGGCGGGCACGAGCGAGCCCCCGAGGCGCCGGGCGAGGCGCACACCGAGCACGACCGCGCCAACGGTGTAGGCGAGCGAGTGGCCCAGCCCGAGCGCCGCCACCCGGGCCGCCCCGTCCGTCAACGCCGCGCCGACCGCCATGGCGGCCACACCGAGCGCGGCGCTCACCAGCGCCATCACGCCGGGGGTGCGGCTGTCGCCGATGGCGTAGTACCCCCGGGCGAGGAGGAGAAAGGCGCTGTACGGGAACAGCCCGACGGCGAGCGACGCCACCGCCGCCGCCAGCAGCAGCACTCCCCCGCCCTCGGTGGCGCCCGCCGAGACGGCCCGCATTCCGGGGAGGGCGAGGGCCATCATGCCCGCCGACACCGGCACGACGAGCATGGCCATGCGCTCCAGGGCCCAGCGAGTCGACGCGGCGAACACGTCGCCGCCGCCGTCGCGGGCCTCGATCACGAGGTCGGGGAGGATGGCGGTGTGGATCGGCTGGGCCAACACGCCGTAGGGGGCGAGGAAGAACACGAAGCCGACCTGGTACGCCACGACACCCCCCTCGACGGCCGAGCCGCCGATGATGGCGGCTCCGAGCAGGAGACCGGCCGCGGTGTGCAGCACGACGCCCCAACCCGAGTGGCGGAGCATGGCGATCACCCGCTGGTCGCGGCGGGGGCGTCGGGGCCGAAGCCGGAATCCGCTGGCCGCGCAGGCCACGAGCAGGGTGGCGACAAAGGCGACGACGCCACCGGTGCCGGCCACGACGAGCAGGGAGCGTTCCCCCGTGGTGAGATCGAACCCGGGGTCGGGCCCGGCCGCCACCCGAAACGCCAGCAGCGCGGCCACCATGACGACCGTGTTGCCGATGGGCGCGGCCGCGGTGATCGCAAACCTGCGCTTGGCGTACAGGACGGCGGTGGCCACCGTGCCCGCCGCGTAGAGCAGCACCTGGGGGACGAACCACCTGACCAGGAACGTGATCAGCTCCTGCTGGTCCTCCGCCACGCTCGCGGGCACGCCGATGGTGAAGAGCTCGGCGACGAGCGGTGCGGCCACGATGCCGACGACGGTGACGCCGCCGAGCACCACCAGCGCCACCCCGAGCACGCCACCGGCCACCTCCTCCGCGCCCCGCTCGTCACCGGCGTCGAGCAGCGTGACGAACGTCGGTACGAGGACCGCCGACAGCGCCCCCGCGGCCAGCAGCTCGAACAGCACGTTCGACAGCGAGTTGGCGGACTGGAAGGCGTTGCCCAGGAAGGTGGTGCCGAGCACGGCCGCGACCACCAGCACCCGGACGAACCCGAGGGCACGGGAAACGGCGGTGACGGCGCCCATGCCGACCGCAGCCCGACCGACGTCCGACGGCTCACCGCGGCCCTCAGGGGTCATTCGTCCTCTGGGCCGGTCGGCGCCACCTGGTCGGCTCCGTCGCCGAGGCCGTAGTGACCGACGATGTCGTCGGCGGCGTGCCGCAGGGCGAGCACCGTCGCGACCCGGCCGATGAACAGCTCGATGTCGTCGACCGTCGACAGGCTGGCCCGAAGCTCGTCGTCGTTGCGGATGACGCCGATGAAACTGGTACGCGACGGCTCCTCGCCGTCCGGCGGATCGGGGGGGAGGCTCTGGGCCGCCACCACGGCCACGGGCCCGGCGACGGTGAGCCGGCGCAGCAGGGGCAGGACGATCTCGTCGTCCGGCACCGCCGCCCCCTGCCCGGACACGACGACCATGCGGGCCCCGGCCGTCGGCAGCAGCATGCCGGTGTCGGACGACTCGCCCCCGGCCGCCTCGAACTCGACGAAGCCGGCGGTGCGGAGCTCGGTGATGATCGCCGGCTCCTCGGGCTCGAGCCCGGTCGGCCCCGCCCCGCCCTCCCCCGTTTCGCCCGTCTCACCCTCGCCCCCGCCGTCAGGAGGGTCGGTGGCCAACGGGTCCTCCGCCCGGAGCGCGTCGGCCAGGGCGTTGCCCAGCCGGAGCAGCAGCGCGTCCCGAAGCGCATCGGGGTCGTCGGCGACCGACGGCTCGAGCCCGAGGACGCGGGCCAGGTCGAGGCGCTCGGTCTCGTCGCTCAACGCCAGTCGCTCGGTCAGCCACAGCGTGCCCCCGAACTCGGCATCGCCATCGACCAGGGCGTCGGCGGTGAGGTCGACCGGGTCCTCGTCGATCCCCCGCACGCCGATCATGTAGGCCGGCACGCCGTCCAGCTGGCCACCGAGCAGCTCGGCCCCGGCCTCCTCGCCGAGACGTTCGACCGCGTCGAGCTGGGCCTGCATGAGCGAGCTCTCCGCCTGCAGCTCGTTCTTCTGGGTCGAGAGGGTGTCGATGTTCTGCTCGAGCTGACCGACGACCGCCGTGTCGATGAACGCCGACCCGAGCGCGACCCCCACGCCGAGCGCCAGGAAAACGGCCACCAGGCTGATGATGTGGAACCGGATGTTGATCAAGAGAGCAGCTCCCAGATCGAACGCAGGAGCAGCCGGATGGGCTCGCTGACCGCGATGACCACGGCGAGGGCGAACACCGCAGCCAGGATCAACATGGCCAGATCGGTCCGCCGCACCCGGGCGCGGTACAGGCGCGACACGCCCTTGGCGTCGACCAGGGTCGACCCGACGCGCATGCGCACGAGGATCGTCGACGCCATTCCCTGGCGGCCCTTGTCGAGGAACTCGACCATCGAGTTGTGGGTTCCGACCGCCACGATCAGCTCGGCCCCTTCCTCGTGGGCCAGGAGCATGGCGATGTCCTCGCTGGTCCCGGCCGACTCGAACAGCTCGTAGCGCAGGCCCAGCCGCTCGAGGCGGGCCGCGCCGGGCGCCGTGCCCCCGGGGTAGGCGTGCACCACCATCGTCGCCGAGCATCCGAGCGCCCGCTCGGACACCGAGTCGAAGTCGCCGATGATGACATCGGGCGTGTAGCCCAGCTCGAGCAGGGCGTCGGCGCCCCCGTCGACGCCGATGAGCACCGGCTTCATCTCCCCCAGGTACCCGCTCTGGCGTAGGACGGCGAGATCCTCCCGGTAGTCGAGGCCGCGCACCACGATCAGGGCGTGACGATCCTTGAATTCGACGCCGACGTCGGGGACCTGCGGGACGTCGGTCAGCAGATGGGACTCCTTGCGCAACCACTCCAGCGTGTTCTCCGCGAACCGCTCCAGCTCGGTGCCGAGATGGCGGCGCGCCTCCTCGTAGGTGTCCTCGAGCGAGGCCAGTGACTGCCGGGTACCGGTCGCCACCTTGCGCCCCGCGACCAGCAGGTGATCGCCGTCGATCGTGACCAGGTTCCCCTCCTGGACCGCGGTCATGACGTCGGCGCCCACGCCGTCGAGCAGCGGGATGCCGGCGGCGGCGATCAACAAGGGGCCGACGTTGGGGTACCGGCCCGACATGGACGCGCCGGCGTTCACGACCGCGCCGGCCCCCGCCTCGACGATGGTCTCGGCCGCCACCCGATCGAGGTCCTCGTGGTCGATCACCGCGATCTCACCCGGCTGGAGCCGCTTCACCAGCCGCTTGGTGCGGCGGTCGACCCGGGCCACGCCCGCCACCACCTGCTCCGGCCGGTCGATGTCGGATCTGGACATTTAACGGCTGCGTTCCCGCGCCGCCGTCGCCAGCAGCTCGGCGGCATGCTCCTGGGCGGTCGACGACTCCGGCGAGCCGGACAACATGCGCGACAGCTCGACCAATCGCCCGTCCGGGTCGAGGTCGGCGGCCCGGGCCCAAACCCCTGAGCCGTCCTCCTGCCTGACGATGGCGAGCTGGCGGTCGGCGAACGCGGCGACCTGCGGCAGGTGGGTGACGACC
The DNA here is from genome assembly GCA_050744245.1 of Acidimicrobiales bacterium. Taxonomy (GTDB): domain Bacteria; phylum Actinomycetota; class Acidimicrobiia; order Acidimicrobiales; family JBOGGX01; genus JBOGGX01. Next base: position 609 of record JBOGGX010000024.1, on the reverse strand, counting down.
AGCACCTGACGGTCGGCGCCCAGGAGCGCCAGGGCCCGGCCGACGGCGAGCGCCGACCGGCCTCCGATGCCGACGTCGACCTCGTCGAAGACCAGGGTGGCGACCTCGGTCACGCCGTTCGGCGAGGCGTCCAGCAGCACCAGCCGCAATGCGAGCATCGCCCGCGCCAGCTCGCCGCCCGAAGCGACCTTGGCCAGGGGCAGCAGCGGTGCCCCCTTGCTGGCGGCCAGGAGGAACCGGACCTCGTCGCCCGGATCGTCGTCGCCCACCTCGATCGCCAGCCGGGCGCCGGCCATGGCCAGCTCGACCAGATGCGCCTGGACAGCAGCCGCCAGCTCCGGAGCGGCCGCCCGCCTCGCTCGGCCGACGATCGCCGCCCGGCGGGCCACCCGGTCGAGCGCGGCCAGGCGCCGGTTCTCGAGCTCGGCGATCCGCTCGTCGTGGGACTCGAGCCGGGCCAGCCGCTCGCCCGCCTCGGCCCGGAAGGCGACCACCTCCTCGAGCGTGTCGCCGTACTTGCGCCGCAGCTCGTGCAGCCGCTGGCGCCGCTCCCGCACCGCGGCGAGCCGCTCGGGGTCCTCGGCGATCGACTCGCCGGCGGCGCGGAGC
>JBOGGX010000023.1:0-9024 GCA_050744245.1 Acidimicrobiales bacterium | reverse complement strand
GTCCGCAACACGCTCATCAACGGGTTCTACGACCTGTTGGCGCACCGGGCCGACGAGCTGTTCGCCGGGCCTGCGCTGGCGGGCCACCCCGACGTGCCCGGCCACCCCGGGGCCAACTGGCTGATGTACGCGCCGTGGGCATCGACGGGCGTCCATGGGGCGATCACCGGTGACACGACCGTGTTCGGCATCAGCACCGGTGGCGTGATGCAGGCCGCGGCCGACGGGAACCAGTGGATCTTCAACGACATCGGCGGTCGCTTCTCGGCCTTCCTCGAGATGTACGAGCACAACCCTCGCCCCACCGAGGCCGAGCTCGAGCGGTTCTTCTCCGACTCGTTCGACGAGGGCGACGGCACCATCCGCACCGGCTTCGCCGCCTACGTGGCCGCCATCGACGAGGACGACCCGGTCCGCCGGCAACAGCTGCTATTCCAGGGCAACACCCTGGTCGCCACGCACGAACAGGCCGGCGCCCAGCCGTACCTCGAGCGGGTCAGCCCCGGGCCCGACGGGTTCGTCGTGCGCTACATCGACCTCCGAGTCGGCGAGTTGATGATCCACGTCGACCAGGACATCCCGGCCCGGCCCGGGAGCAACAACCACATCGTGCCGATCGATCTGCTCTCGATGGACACCGGCGTGCGGAGCGCGGACTCGTTCGTCGGCGACCACACGGGGTTCGTCACCGGCGCCGGCTCCTCGTCGGTCGGCGTGGTCGACCTGGCGCCCATGGCCGGGATCGAGTCGTTCCAGCCCGGTTTCTCACCGTCGACGACGGTGTGGTTCGAGGAGGGAGGTGGCGACTCGACCGACCCCGAGAGCCTGAAGGGATCGGGCGCGTCGAGCTGGCCCGACTGGGAGGAGCGGATGTACACGATCCTCCGGTTGTTCGAGCAGTACCACACCGAGCCGTCGCTGTTCGACACGAGTCCGATCGGGGCCTCGCTCGTCAACGTGGACTGGCTCGACGATCAGGCGCGTCCGGGCGGCTGAGGTGCCGGCCTGGCTGATCGGGCTGTGTATCGTCGCCACCGTGTCCGTCGGCGCCGGGTGCGGCGAGTCCGGAGGGACCGAGGCGCCGTCCTCCGGTCGACCACCTGCGTCCGACGAGCCGCGTGACGGCGAGATCCGGGCGACGATCGACGCGGTCTGGGCCGCGGTCGGCGTGGGCCGCGACGACCCGTACGTCGGCGCCTACGTCTACACCTTCGAGCCCGACAACACGGCGTGCGCAGACCTCGCTCGGGAAGACCGCTGGTTCGGTGCACGCGGCAGCTCGGTGGCACCCGGTCTCGTCGATCAGCAGACCGCCGAGTCGGCGATCACTGGCCTCCTCGAAGGTGAAGGGTTCACGGTCGAGCGCTACCGTTCGACCCATCCCGCATCGGTGGTGCGGACGTATCGAGCCGTGCGGGGAGAGCTGGTCGTCTTCGGGTTCCTCAACGGCGACGGCGCCACCGATGTGAACGTCCGCTCCGGGCCGTGCGCTCCGGGCTTCACGCGCTTCGACCCGGACCTGTACCAGCCCGACGCGTGAGTTCGAAGCCGAAGCTCGAAACCTCCACCTCGAACGCCGTCGATGATTCGAAATCGGGGCCGTCCCGATAGCGTCAACGAGGTTTGCGCCCAGCCGACCGGTCCTGGCCGCCCGACCCGTACCAGCAGGTTGAATGGGCAACCCTTGGGGAACCATCGACCGCATGTCCCCGTTATGACCGTGACACGCCCGCATAATGTTCGGAATGGACCCTCGGGAGGCCGCGTGAGGCGCACAGCATTGGTCGTTGCGCTCGCCTGCGCCCTGCTGTTGGCCGGGGCCGCGTGCAACGGCAGCGACGATGACACGGCCGGCGGCGACACCCCGACGGCGGACGACGCTGGCTCAACCACCACTACCGCGGCGCCGACGACGACCGAGGCCCCGACCACCACGCTGACCCCCGAGGAAGAAGTCCTGGCCGCGTACCGGGCCGCGAAGGCCGCCATCGATGCCGCCCACGACCCACCGAACCCGAACCATCCCGACTTGCTCGCTCTCGTCGGTGGCGAGGCGTTGACCCGCACGCAGGGCCTTCTCACGCAGCTCCAAGGACAGGGCGTTGCGGTGGTCGGCACGACCGAGACGCACCCGACATTGGTCAGCCTCGCCGGCGAGTCGGCGCAGGTCGAGGACTGCTTTGTCAATCGGTCGCAGTACGTCAACCCAACGACCCGGGAGCCGATCGGCCAGGCCGGGGAGACGGTGCTTCATGTCCGAAGCGAGCTCGAACGACTGAATGGAACATGGAAGCTGACCGCGTCACAGGAGTTGAGCGATCCGTGCACACCAAGCTGAGAGTGCCCATCGCAGGATTGGCGGCGATCGTCGCGGTGCTCGGCGTCCCGGTCGTCCTCGCCCCGGCGGCGGGGGCCCAGCCGACGCCACCGTGCACCGCCTGTTCCGATGTCTCCCCGAACGACGACGGCCTGCTGGGCCGGGTCAGGAGCCAGGTCAACGAGCTGAACGCCTACGTGCGCCAGCCGACGCCGTGCACGGGCCCCGACCAGGACGCGGGCGTCAATCCGATCCCGATCGTCCAGGGCTTCCTGCGCTGGCGTCCGCCCCGACTCGACGACTGGCTCGAGTTCCTCAACGCCGACAGCGGCGTGGCCTACCGTCTCGAGTGCTGGTCGCCCGAGGCGGGTGAGTTCGGCAGCTACATCGAAATCAGGGTGTTCCCCGACATCACGGGTGAGAACCTGGCCCGGCTGGCCATGGACGAGTTCCTGCTCGGGCTCCCGGCACCCGAGCCGCAGCTCAACCCGGCGGCCACGACGCTCGTCAACCTCGACACCTGGCTATCGGTCGACAACATCCCCGCCGGGACCTTGACCTCGCCGCCCATCTCGGTGCCCGGCGTCACCGTCGTGGTGCAGGCCACCGCCGGTGGGGTCGAGTGGACCATGGGCGACGGCACCGCTCCGTTCACGTGCGAGGGTGTCGGTGCGGAGGGGGTGCGCAGCTGCTGGCACTACTACCGCCGCTCCTCGGCCGGGCAGCCGGGCGGGGAGTTCCATGGCAACGCCCGGGTGGTGTGGATCGGCACCTACACGGTCAACGGCGTCGGCGCCGGCGTGCAGATCCCGGTCCCCAGGGAGGCCCCGTTCTCGATCCAGGTGGCCGAGGGTCAGGCGGTCGTCGTCCGGTGATCGCCTCGTGACCCTGGCCATCGACCTGCTCGGGGTGGTGGTCGGCGTTGTCGTGGTGCTCCCCATCGTCGCCTCGCGGGGCACAGAACCTCGGCCGGGCCCGGGCTCCGCGCACCGGCGGCGTGTCGAGTCGATCAAGGTCGAGCACCTCCTCGTCGGGCTGGCCATCGGCGTGGTCGTCGCGGTCCAGCTATGGGTCAACCGCCCGGGGCGTGACACATGACCGACGTGCCCGTCCGCCAGGTGCGTGCGGCGTTCGCCGAGGAAACGCTCACCGTCTTTCAGGCGTTTCCGGCCGTCATCGCCGAGCCTGCGGTGAGGGCGGCCACTCTCGTGGCGCCGTTCACTCGTGAACGCATGACGTGGATCAAACCTTCGTTCCTGTGGATGATGTATCGCTCGGGGTGGGCGACGAAGCGGGGTCAGGAACGAATCCTCAGCATCGAGATCACTCGGGCGGGCTTCGAGTGGGCGTTGGCGCACGCCTGTCTCAGCCACTTCGAGTCCGGCACGTACGCGAGCCAGGTCGCGTGGATCGAGCGTAAGCGGGTCAGCCCTGTGCGCGTTCAATGGGATCCCGACCGCTCAGTTGTGCTCGGTCCGGTCGCGTGGCGGGCCATCCAGGTTGGGCTGTCGGGCGCAGCGGTCAACCGGTATGTCGATGAGTGGATTGTTGGGATCGACGACATCACATCTCGGGTCCGCCACATCGGCGGGCTGGTCGAGCGCGGCGATCTGAGGAGCGCGACGGAGGAGTTGCCGATCGAAATGCCCTATCCGCTCGCCCCCGACGTGGCGGCGGTGATCGGCGCCAGCCGCTGAGGATCCTGCCTTCGTGATCTACCGACGTTCCAGACCGAGCTTGTGCCGTGCGGCCCGCCGAACCTCGACGGGGCCGGTCGCCGCGGCATCGTGCAACGTCGCGACGGCGTCGGGCGTACCTATCGCGGCCAGGGCCCAGACCGCCTTGACGGCAAGGCCCCCGAACTCGTCCCACGAGGGAAGCCACCACAGCGCCTTCTCCAGGCAATCCACCGCGGCCGGGTCAGCGATCGCTTCGAGCGCCTCGATGATCGCTTCGTTGTTCAACGTGTCGAGCTGGCGATCAAGCACAGCGCACAGCAGCGGTGTCATCGACCGGTCCGGGAACCGTGTGGCCGCGATCACGTACCGCTCGAAGCTCAACCAATCCTCGGATGCCGCCGATCGAGCCAATCCAGAAGCGACGCAGTCCGCAACCCCGGGTATGCGGTCGAGGCGAGCGAGTGATGTCGCGTTGCCCAGGCGGAGCGATCCCACCACCGCGTCGACCTCCTCGCAGGCGCTCACCGATCGATGGTTCGGAAGTCGATGATGCGCTCGTTGAAGAGATCAACCGATCCGGCTCGTAGTCCGTAGTTGATCGATGCGCCTCCCGGCGGTCCTGCTCCTCCCGGGCCAGGCGGGCCAGCTCGTCCAACCCGTCGGACGCGCCCCGGAACGCCTCGACCAGCCGATCCGCGTCTCCGACACACACCTCGACCCGGCCGTCGAACTCGATGGCGAATTTGCCCCGCCACGCCTCCCGAGCCGGGCCCGTGAGAGCGTTGCGCTCGGCGATCTGGCCCTCCAACACCGACGCCGTCGACCGCAACTCGGCCGACCAGGGCCGACGCCTCGGCCCACCCGAACCGGACGTCCTCATGGAAAGCGCCGAACTCCCCCACGACCGCCCGAGCCTAGAGAACCGGCCCCGCAGCGGTGTGCTCGTGCCAATGGTCGCGACACGTCCGGCTGTGGCCGACCCTACCTGCATCCGTCGGTGTTCGTCGGTGGAGCCGAGGGACAGTGCGCTACTGGCCAGTGTCGCGTCGCAGGTCAACGAGGTCAACTCACATGTCAATCAGCCCACGCCGTGCACGGGCACCGATCTCGAGTCCGGTCTGCCCATCGATGGCTTCTTGCGATGGACGCTGACGGCCAACCCCCAGGAGATCTGGCGGCTCGAGACCGGGGTGATGTACCGGCTCGAGTGCTGGGCGCCGAGCGCCGGCGAGTTCGGCGACCTGATCGAGCTCAGGGTGTTCGGGGCCATCACCGCCGAGAACCTGGCCCGCCTGGCCCTGGAGCGTTTCCTGTTGGGCCTGCCCGCACCGGCGCCTCGTCTCAACCCGGCCGGCACCACCTTGGTCAACCTCGAAACCTGGCTGTCGGTCGACAACATTCCGGCTGGCGCCCTCACGTCGCCACCGATCTCGGTGCCGGGCATCACTGTCGTCGTCACGGCCGAGGCCGGTGGGGTCGAGTGGACCATGGGCGACGGCACCTCGCCCTTCGTGTGCTCCGGCACCGGCACGGACGGCACCACCGCTCCCCGCACCTGCTGGCACTACTACCGCCGCTCCTCGGCCGGGCAGCCCGGTGGGGAGTTCCACGGCAACGCCCGGGTGGTGTGGATCGGCACCTACACGATCAACGGGGTGAGCGCCGGGGTGGAGATCCCGGTTCCGCGCGAGGCCCCGTTCTCGATCCAGGTGGCCGAGGGTCAGGCGGTCATCGTCCGGTGATCGCCTCGTGACCCTGGTCATCGACGGGCTCGGGGTGCTGGTCGGCCTCGGCGCGGCGCTCCTCATCGTCGCCTGCGGGGCACCGAGCCCCGGCCGGCCCGGCCCCTCGCACCGGCGAGGTTTCGAGGTCGATCAAGGTCGAGCAGCTCCTCGTCACGAGGCGCGCCATCCAGGTTGGACGGTCGGGCGCGGCGGTCAACCGTCATGTCGACGGACCGAGCTTGTGCTGTGCGGCCCGTCGAACCTCGACAGAGCCGGTCGCCGCGGCATCGCGCAACGTCGCGACGGCGTCGGGCGTACCTATCGCGGCCAGGGCCCAGACCGCCTTGACGGCAACGCCCCCGAACTCGTCCCACGAGGGACGCCACCACCGCGCCTTCTCCAGGCAATCCACCGCGGCCGGGTCAGCGATCGCTTCGAGCGCCTCGATGATCGCTTCGTTGCTCAACGTGTCCAGCTGGCGATCAAGCACAGCGCACAGCAGCGATGTCATCGACCGGTCCGGGAACCGTGTGGCCGCGACCAAATACCCCGGGTATGCGGTCGAGGCGAGCGAGTGATGACGCGTTGCCCAGGCGGAGCGATCCCACCACCGCGTCGACCTCCTCGCAGGCGCTCACCGATCGATGGTTCGGAAGTCGATGATGCGCTGGTTGACGAGATCAACCGTGTGCCGGGCGAGGGCCGACAGCCACCCCGGCGATGTTGCTGCGATCATTGCGGCACGGGCCCGGCGAAGTCCTCGGCCACCTCACGCACATCGGCATCCTCTGACCCGGCCGCCCGGGCGACCAGCTCATCGAGCAGGTCCGACCGTTGGTCGTCGAGAAGCTCCGCGAGCCGCCGATACTCCTCCCCTCGACCGTGTTCGAGTATCGGGCGAATCTCCTTCCCGATGTTGGCTTCGACCCAGTAGCCCGGCAATCACCGGATGACGTCGCGGCACAACCCGATGTCGGAATGTCCGACCGATGCCAGCTCGATGAGCTCAGGGAACAGCGTCAGGCGGATCCCGACATCGACCACCAACAGCAGCCGCAGGGCGGTCCCGCGCGGACTCGGCTGTTTCAGCGCCGAGCGAAGGACGGGTATGAGGTCGTCACCGGCGGCAACCAGTCTTCGGCGCGCCGCCACGAACTGTCGCTCGGCTTCCGCCAGGTCGTCCCAGAACTTGCCGAGGCCGGGGCTCTCCCCCGTCACCGTTTCCTTCCCCCGTACTCCCACGGCAGATCGTTGTACTTGTCCACGAACTCGTCGACAGGCATGTCTCGGCTCGACCTCCCCCACGACCGCCCGAGCCTAGAACGGCCGACTCGGCGGTCGGTACGCGCCCCTCGAGGTGGTTCGGTCGCCCGCCCCAGCCGTCGCTGGGTCGTTCCTCCCGCGCCCAGGTACATCGGAGGTACCTGAGCGCGGAAACATCCGCGTCGCCCCCGGTCCCGAGAGCGTCGACGAGGTTTTGTGGTCGGCCTGCTCGGGGTGCCGCCACCTCGAGTCGCCGGCCTCCGGCCTGACGGGCGCGGTCCTGGCAACGGGGGAGAACCGTAGGATTCCGTCGTGGCTGACGTCGCCGAGAAGCGGGTCGGCAGCCGGACGTACCGGGTGTACGGGCTGCAGGGCCGGGCCGAGATCATTCGGGGGGCGACCCGGCGGCTGTCCGAGTCGACGAGCACGGCCCTGGAGGCGGTCCGTACCGCGGTCGCCGAATGGCGGGGACCGCACGCGGTCGCGTTCGTCGACCGGGTGAACCGGGTGCTGTCTGACATGGTGAGCCTCCAGCTCGCCGGTGAGCTGGCGGCGTCACGGTGCTCGTCGTTCCCCGGCGAGCCGTATGTCAGCTCGATGGTCACCGACTACGCCTACCGCGGGGCTCGGGTCCACGACACCCCGAGCGCCGACGGAACGGTGAGCGCCGTTCCGGCCGATCTGCACGGTTATGCCGGCGCCATGGCCGACCAGGGCGGGCGGTTCACCGGCGTGGCCGCCGAGGTGACCACCGACGGGTTGTCGGCCGACGTGTCGGTGCTCCGTCCCCTCACCGCGACGGAGCGGTCGGAGTGGGAGGAGGAGGGTGTCCCCCGGTTCGAGATCGACACGGCCTCGGTGTGGGGTGATCCGCAGCCGGTTGGGGTGACCGAGGTCTTCGGGCTGCCCGACCTGAGCGGTCAGGCGGCGGCGCTCAGCTCGGCGACCGGGGAGCTGAGCGTGTGGGTGTCGGCCGTGGCCTACGCCTTCGAACACGCCGACGATGGTCTGCTGCGGCTCCTGCTCGAGCACCCGGAGCTCGCCGGGTATCTCGACCAGGCGGCGTTGAGCGACGGGCGGATGACGGGGGAGGCCGCCCTCATGATCGTGCTCGCCAACCTGGACCTGTTCGACACGGCGGCCGGGCGGGGCGGCGACGACGACACCGTCGGGGTGCCCGACCTCGAGGCGGTGGCCAACGACCCCAACGCCCCGGCCCACCTGCGGGCCGCGGCGCAGTACCTCCTGGACAACCGGTTGCTTCTCAGCCTGGCGAGCATCGCCGACGATTCCCGTTCCTATGAGGTCGAGCCGGAGGAGGGCTCGCTCACCCCGGAGGGGATCGCGCTGTTCCTCGACTACAACGAGGCGCTCCGGGCGGTGGCCCTCGACTTCGACCGGCTCGACATCGCGGCCGACGAGGACCGCGTGCCCGACGGGAACGTGTCGGTCGACGATCTCCGCGAGGTGGCCGGGAACCCGGCCTACCCGCCCGAGCTTCGGGAGGCGGCATCGTTCCTGCTGGCGAACGGTGCGCTGACCCAGCGCCTGGCCTTCTACAACCGAGCCAACCTCGACCGGATGACCCTGAGCACCGGCGGCGACTTCGAGCTGACCGACGCCCCGGTCGACTTCACCTACGAGTCCGTGGTCGCCCTCGCCGTCGACCAGCAGGCGTTCGCCTCCGACCCGGAGGCGGCCCACCGGTTCGTGCTCGGGCTGCCGATGGCCGACCGCGACGGGAACGGCGGCCTTCCCATCACCCTGACCTCCGACGAGGGCGTGATCGCGCTGGCCAACGCGGCGCTGCTCGACACGCGGCACGACCTGAGCGACCAGCACGCCGTGATCTCTCATCTGCCCGAGACCACCGGTTGGGGCGTCCAGGTCGGAGCGGTCACGCAGAACGGCGGGGTCCGCAACACGCTCATCAACGGGTTCTACGACCTGTTGGCGCACCGGGCCGACGAGCTGTTCGCCGGGCCTGCGCTGGCGGGCCACCCCGACGTGCCCGGCCACCCCGGGGCCAACTGGCTGATGT
>JBOGGX010000022.1:0-27818 GCA_050744245.1 Acidimicrobiales bacterium | reverse complement strand
AGGGACGCGGGTCCTCGTTCCAGTGGGCGATCCAGTCGCGCACGTCGGCTTCGAGGGCTTGCACGGATCGGTGGGTGGAGCGGGTGAGCTTCTTGGTGGTGAGCTCGGCGAACCATCGCTCGACGAGATTGAGCCACGATCCCGACGGGGGGGTAAAGTGCAGCACGAAGCGGCGATGGCGGACGAGCCAGCGGTGCACGGCGGGGGTTTTGTGGGTGGGGTAGTTGTCGATCACCAGATGCACGTCGAGCTCGTCGGGGACCTCGGCGTCGATCTTCTTCAAGAACTTGAGGAGCAGATGACGACCGGCTGGCGGTTCGAACCCGATGCCGTGCGGGCGGCGTACGCCGACTGCGCTCGGGGGCTCGCCGGTGTCGCGGCCCGCATCCCGGGCGATGCATGGGACCGGCCCGGGCTCGGGGTCTGGACCGTCCGTGACCTGGTCGGCCACGCCGGCCGGGCCCTCACCGTGACCGAGGCCTACCTCGACGCCGCAGACGCTGCGGATAGGGCGGCCAGCACGGACGACCCGCAGATTCTGAGCCACCCGATCGACTACTACCGTGCCATCGCCGCCGGTAGCCATGCCGACCATGCCGCGGTGGCCGAGCGGGGCCGGCGGGCCGGCCGGGAACTGGGGGCGGATCCGGCGGGCACCGTGGACGCGCTGGCCACTCGCGTGGTCGAGCGGATCGCGAGCGAGGACGACGCCGCGCCTGTGGCCACCCCGTTCGGCACCATGCGTCTCATCGACTATCTCCCGAGCCGGGTGTTCGAGCTCACCGTCCACCGGCTCGACGCGGTCGAGGCGGCCGGGATCGCCGACGTCGACGGCCGTCCCGGTGTCGCGCTGTCACTGGTCGTCGCCGCGGGTGTCGCCGGCCTCCGTTCGGACGCGTTCGCCACCCTGCTCGCCATCACCGGGCGCCGCGGCTTCCCCAAGGGCTTCAGCGTCATCTGACGGCGGGCGCCGCGGCAGGCGCTCGGCCAACCGGGCCACGACCGTGTCGAACAGCCAGCGAGCCTCCGTCGTCGCCCGCTCCGGCAGCCGGACCCGCACCGGACCCGGCGTCGTGTCAATGTGGACGGTCGCCAACCCGAGCCTGCGTTGAAGCGGTCCCTCCGTCAGGCGAACGCTCTGCGGCTTCGAAAGAGGGATGGTCGAGAGGTGGCGGCCCATCAATCGCTCCCGACTGACGACGAACTCGTCGGTCATCCCGATGCCGAGACCTGAGTAGGTGACCAACCAGATCCACCTGGCGCGGCGAGGCGGCGGCACCAACCCGACCGCGCCGAGGTCGAGCCCGGGCAGCAGGTGGGTCAGCAGCCACTGCGCCTCGGCGTCCGGGGCCACCGGCAGCAAGGTCGACGTGGTCGCGATCTGGCCGTCGCGTGTGGGTGCATAGCCGGCCACGTTGACGTGAACCTTGACCCAGCCGAACGGTCGCCACAGCAAGGGCCGGGTGACCCGGATCGCCTGGATCCGCCCCGGTGTGACGGTCTGGCTCCTGGTGTCGAGCAGGCCGCGCCGGATGTGGAGGCCATCGGTCGATTCCGCGACGGTGAAGTCGTAGTCGGCGAGGAACGTGCGGATGCCCCGGACGATCCCGAACACGGCCGGGAGGAACAGGCCGAGCACCGCTTCGCCCCCGAGCAGCGTGTCGAGGAGGAAGAAGCCGGCGGCGAAGGCCGACGCCACCCATGCCCCCGACAGGAGGGCCGATACGATGAGCCGGTCCACCGGAACCTTGAGGAGGATCCGTTCCTCGGGCTCGGTCTCGCGGGTCGGCGTCCCCACTCGGAGGGCGAGGAGCGCGGCCTTGAGCGTGCGGGCGTCGGCCAGCGACAGGTAGGCGAGCGGCGCCTCGGTCGACGACCCGCCGGCCACTTCGAGCCGCAGCTCGGCCAGGCCCAACACCCTCGGCACCAGGGGTTGGACGACGTCGACGGACTCGAGACGATCGAGGTCGATCACCCTCGACCGCTTGAACACCAGTCCGGTCTCGACCCGGAGGTCGCCGCCGACGATGGCGTACCGGGTGAACAACCACGATGCGAACCCGTAGGCCAGCGCCACCGGGAGGCTCGCCACCAGGATCCAGACCCACCAGCTCGCACCGCTCTCGGCGTCGCCCAGGAACTGGGTCACGACGACGGCGCCGACGACGGCCACCACGGTCCAGCCGCGGGCGAGCGGCGTCAGCGGATGAAGACGACGGAACTCGAGCGAACCTGCGGGCTCACTCACAGCCCGGCGTACCTGCCCTCGCTCATCGTGGTCAGCGTGTCGCGCAGCTCGGCGGCCCGCTCGGCCGGCAGCCCCGGGATGCTGGCGTCGGTGCCCGCCGATGCCGTATGGAGCTGCACCGTGGCCAGCTTGAACCAGCGATCGACCGGACCGGCGGTGACGTCGACGAACTGGAGCCTGGCGTAGGGCACGGCGATCAGCTTCCTGAAGATCCTTCCCCGCCGGATGTAGAAGATGTCGTCGGCGAGGGTGTAGCCCCAAGCCCGGACCGCCCTTCCGATCAGCGCCAGCCCGGTAACCACGGCGACCACGATCACCACCAACCCGACCAGGCCGATCACCGCCAACACCGGGGCCACGGTCGCGCCGAGCCCAATGGTGAGACTGCCCCACACGATGGCGGTGATGGCGCCCCAGGCGCAGAGCACGGTCCGCCGGGCCGTGGCCAGTCGGGGCGACACGGGCACCCACTCGCCGGTCGGTGGGGTGAAGAGGTGGTCGACGTCGCTCGCGACGGAACTCACCCGGCCCACCGTATCGAGGGGTTCCCCAGGGCCGGCCGCGCCCCAGCCGGTACGCTCCCGGGCAGCCCGTCGGAGTGGAAGCGTCCGGAGGTGACGATGATCCACACCTGCCCTCGGTGCGAGCTGCGCTTCGAGCGCGACGCCGAGCTACGCGACCACCTGGCCCGCGACCACAACGTCTCCCCGGAGTCGATCGAACCGCTGCACTACCGGGGCAGGAGCGGATCGAGATCCCAGCGGCCCGACGGCCGACGGGTCCTGGTCGTGGCCAACCGGACCCTGCACTCCGACGAGCTGCAGGCCCACATCCGTGAGCTCGCCACGGGGGGACCGACCCGCTTCTTCCTGCTCGCGCCGGCCGACGCGAGCGCCGGTGAGACGCCGGACCAGGCCAGGCGGCTGGCCGAGGGGCGGCTCCGCCACCTCGTCGACCTCCTGCACGAGGAGGGCATCGACGCCGAGGGCGCGGTGGGCGACGCCGATCCGTTCCGTGCCGTCGAGCGCATCCTGGAACGCGAGCGCTTCGACCAGATCCTGCTGTCGACGCTCCGGCCCGGCCTGTCGCGCTGGCTGGCCTCCGACCTCACCCGCCGCCTCGAACGCAACTTCCAACTCCCGGTCGCCCACGTCGAGGCCACCGTGTAATCACGAGTATTGGTCGGCCTCGTTTCGTGAGGCCTTCTGCTCCAACAGGTACCCCCGTCCGGGGATGGTCCGCACCGCGAGCTGGATGCCGTCGAGCCGGCGCCGGAGCCTGAGCATGTGCACGTCGAGGACGTTGCGGCGGGTGGGTCGGGCGCCCACGGCCCAAGCCGCCCGCATGAGGAGGTCGCGACCGACGACGCCGCCGAAGCGGTCGGTCAGGACGCGGGCCAGGCTGGCCTCGATGGGCGGAAGGGCGACCCAGGCCGTGCCGTACCGGAGCACGCCGTCGTCGTCGATGAGCGGTTCCCGCAGGGCGTGGTGCTGGGCCCGATGCTGCAGGCCGAGCACTCGGAGGGCGACCTCCTCGCCGTCGGCCGGCACCCTGACCCAGTCCTGGAGGCAGTCCGCGGTCGGCGGGGGCGGCGGGCTGCCGGTGGTCACCAGCAGCAGGCGGGGCGCGCCCTGGGCCGCCAGGGCGGTGCTGCGGTCGGACTCGGCGGGCCAGGCCACCAATTCGACGTCCACGGTCACCGACCGTACCGACGCTTCTTTGCCAGTTTGTTTCGCGCCCGTGAACAGCCGCTGAGCGCTTGGTTCCCCGCGGTCCGTTCGGTGGACGTTTTCGCCGCCATTCCAGCCGTTCTCTCCTCTGTGTCGAGTTGGGGGGCTATGGGTGCGTGAGTCGCCAGATTTCGGGGTCCGGGAGCGGGTCACGGCGGCTGCGTACGATCCACGCTGATGGAGAACGACGAGATCGGGCCCGTCGTCGGCCGGGTGATCGGCACCGAGGACGCCACGCCGCTCGAGTTCTGGGTCGGCGTGGGGCCCGATGCCTATCTCCAGCTCGACGACGTGGTCAGCCTCGAGCGCGTCCTTCCCGGCACCGGCGAGCTGATCCGCATGTACGGCGTCGTCAGCCAGGTCCGGGCCCGCCACGAGGGGGCGAGGTTCGACAGCGACGTGTTCCTGATCGAGGACGGCGTGCTGCCGGCCGAGGTCAGCGAGGCGGCCCTGGTGCAGACCACCCGCTTCGAGCCGGAGCTGTTCGTGCCGCCCCGGCCGGGCGAACCGGTGCGGCGGGCGACCGGTGCCGCCAGGGAGGAGGCGCTGCTGTTCTCCGGCATGGCCAGGCGCCTGCCCTGCGGCGCATCACGAGACGGCGAGCCCTTCTTCGTCAACTTCGACTTCGTCGACGGCTCCCGCGGCGCCCACGTCAACATCAGCGGGATCTCCGGCGTGGCCACCAAGACCAGCTATGCCACCTTCCTGCTCTACGGCATCTTCCACTGTGGACTATTAGGCGCCGAGGCCCACAACACCAAGGCCCTGGTGTTCAACGTCAAGGGCGAAGACCTGCTGTTCCTCGACCACAAGAACACCCAACTCGACCCGGAGTCGGCCGACCGCTACGCCCAGCTCGGCCTCCCGGTCGGCGCGTTCGAGAGCCTGGCCGTGTGGGCCCCGCCCCGGCGAGGTGACGCATCGGCCCGACCGGACGTCGCCGGGCGCACCTTCGGCGTGCAGTCGTTCTTCTGGACGATCGACGAGTTCTGTCGACTGGAGCTGCTGCCGTTCCTGTTCGCCGACGCCGAAGACGACCGGCAGCAGTACACGCTCGTGGTGCACAACGTGACCCACCGGCTCAAGCAGTTCGCCGCGCCGGCGGGCGACGGGGCGGTGAGCATCGACGGCGTCGCCATCCGCCGCTTCGAGGATCTCGTCGAGTTCCTCACCGACCGGGTCACCGACGACGGCGACGACACCTGGCGGGGCCGGGCCATCAGCATGGGAACGGCGCACGCGTTCGTCCGCCGGCTGCACAGCTCGGTCCGCCATGTCGCCCACCTCGTCCGGGCCGACGTCGCCCATCCCGAACGTCACCGGGTCGAGCTGGAGCAGCAGGTGACGGTGATCGACCTCCACAACCTCAACGACCGGGCCAAGCGGTTCGTGGTCGGGGTGATCCTGCGCCGGGCGTTCGAAGCCAAGGAGCAGTCCGGCCAGGCCCGGCCGCTGCAGTTCGTACTGCTCGACGAGCTCAACAAGTACGCCCCGCGGGAGGGATCGAGCCCGATCAAGGAGATCCTGCTCGACGTGGCCGAGCGCGGCCGCTCGCTCGGGGTGATCCTGCTCGGCTGTCAGCAGACGGCGAGCGAGGTCGAGCGGCGCATCATCGCCAACTCGGCCATCCGCGTCGTCGGACGGCTCGACCCGGCCGAGGCCGGGCGCGACGAGTACGGGTTCCTGTCGAGCATCCACCGCCAGCGGGCCACGATCGCCAAGCCCGGCACCATGCTGGTGTCCCAGCCGGAGCTGCCGGTCCCGCTCGTGGTCGAGTTCCCGTTCCCGGCGTGGGCGACGCGGGCGTCGGAGGCGGGCGCCAACCCGGCGGCGGTGGCGGCCAACGCCCCGGCCGACCCCTTCGACGGTCTCCCGTGAAGATCCTCCACACCGCCGACTGGCACGTCGGACGGTTGTTGCGGGGGCGGAGCCGGGCGGCCGAGCACGAGGCCGCGCTGGCGTCGATCGCCGAGACCGCCCGCCAAGGGGAGGTCGACCTGGTGATCGTGGCCGGCGATGTGTTCGACAGCGCCACCCCGTCACCCGACGCCGAACGCATCGTGTACCGGGCGCTGCTCGATCTGACCGCCACCGGCGCCACCGTGCTCGTCGTCGCCGGCAACCATGACAGCGAACGCCGGCTTCAGGCGGTCGCCCCCCTGCTCGAGCTGGGCCGGATCAACACCCGCGCCAGCTTCGCCCGGCCCGACCGGGGCGGGGTGGTCGAGGTGCCGTCACGGGACGGCACCGAGACGGCCATGGTCGCGGCCCTGCCGTTCCTGTCCCAACGCCACGTGGTCAGGGCGGCCGACCTCATGGAGTCGGACGCGGCCGACCACGGCGTGGCCTATGCCGACCGCATCGGTCGGCTGGTGGCAGCGCTCACCGAGCCGTTCCGGGGCGACACCGTCAACCTGGTGGCCGCCCACTGCATGGTCGATGGGGGCACGCTGGGGGGCGGCGAGCGTTCGGCCCACACCGTGTTCGAGTACTCGGTGCCCGCGACCGTGTTCCCGGGCACCGCCCACTACGTCGCCCTCGGCCACCTGCACCGTCGGCAGATGCTTCCGGGCGCCTGTCCGATCTACTACTCGGGGTCGCCGCTCCAGCTCGACTTCGGCGAGGGCGAGAACGAGCCATCGGTGATCGTCGTCGACGCCGGCGCGGGCCGGCCGGCCTCGGTCACCAGCGCCGCGGTCACCGGTGGGCGCAGGCTGCGAACGGTGCGGGGCTCGCTGGCCGAGCTGCGCGGCCCAGTGGGCGACACCGTGGGCCCCGACGACCACATCCGGGCGGTCGTGCGCGAGCCGTTCAGGGTCGGGCTGGCCGACGCGGTGCGCGACCTGTTCCCCAACTGCGTCGACGTCATCGTCGAACGACCCGAGACCGATGCCGCCCGCCGCCAGGTGACGGAGCGGGCCGGGCGCACCCCCCACGACCTGTTCGACCAGTACCTGAACGAGCACGGGGTCGACGATCGGCGCCTCGTTGCGCTGTTCGACGAGCTGTTCGAGCTGGCGAGCGCCGGCGACCAAGACCGATGAGACCGGTCCGCCTCGAGCTCGAGGGCTTCGCCGCGTTCCGCGAGCGCACGGTCGTCGACTTCGAGGGCGCCGACCTGTTCGCCTTCACCGGGCCGACGGGTGCCGGCAAGTCGACCCTGGTCGACGCCATGGTGTTCGCCCTCTACGGGTCGGTGCCCCGCTACGGCGACCGGCGCCTGGTCGCGCCGGCCATCTCCCAGGGGGCGGCCGAGGCCAGGGTCCGCCTCGACTTCACCGTCGAGGGGGTGACCTACGTCGCGGTGCGCGTCGTGCGCCGCACCAAGACCGGCGCCTCCACCAAGGAGGCGAGGCTCGAGACGGCGGCCGGCGAGCTGTTGGCCGGGAACGAGAAGGAGCTGGGCGGGGCGGTCGAACGACTGCTCGGCCTGGAGTACGACCACTTCTGCAAGTGCGTCGTGCTGCCCCAGGGTCGCTTCGCCGAGTTCCTCCACGACAAGCCGGAGGCGAGACAGGAGCTCCTGGTCGAGCTGCTCGACCTGGGCGTCTACCGGCAGATGGGGCGGATGGCCCGGCAGCGGGCGACCAACGCCGGGATCAGGGCGGCCGCGCTCGACGGTCGGCTCGGCTCGCTGGCCTGGGCCACGCCGGAACGCCGGACCGAGCTGACCGCTCGGATCGATCAGCTCCAGGCCCTGGCCGCCGACATCGAGGCGGAGCTGCCCGCCATCGACGAGCTCGGCCGGCGGCGCACATCGGCCGCCACCGAGGCCACCGGCGCCAGGGATCGGGCCCGAGAGCTCGGGCGGGTGCGGGTGCCCGACGGCGTGCCCGAGCTGGCCTCCGCCGTGGCCGACGCGACCCGGGCGCTGACCGACGCCCGCCGGGTGGAGGAGGCGGCCGAGGCGGCGACGGGCGAGGCCGAGCAGGCGCTCACGGCCAAGCCCCGCCGATCGGACCTCGAGGACGTTCTGCGCCGACACGAGCTCCGCGACGGCCACCGCGAGCAGCGGACCAAGGGCGATCGGCTCAGGGTCGAGCGCGCCGCCCACGAGGCCGAGGCCGGCGCCCGGCTGGCGCGGGCCGAGCGGACATCGACCGAAGCCGAGGCCGGCCTGGCCGCGGTCGAGCGGTCGCACCTGGCCCACACCGTGGCCGCCCGGCTGGAGGTCGGGAAGCCGTGCCCCGTCTGCCGCCAGCTGGTGACGGCCCGGCCCGACATCGACGAGCCCGCCGACCTGGCCTCGGCCAGACGGGCCAAGGACGAGGCCCGCCGGGGCGTCGACCGGGCCAGAACCGAGCACCACGAGGCCGAGCGGGAGCTCCACCGGGTGGAGGACAAGCTGTCCTCGATCGCCCAGCAGCTGGCCGAGCTCGACGACCAGCTCGCTTCGGCGCCCGACGCACCGAAGGCCCGGCGCCTGCTCGCCGAGGTCGACGCGGCCGAGAAGGCGCTCGAGGCCGCCCGCCAGACCGAGCTCGCCGCCCGGCGCGCCCTGCGCTCCGCCGAGCAGCGGGCCAACGAGCTGGGCCAACGGGCGACCGCGGCCCGGGTCGGGTTCGACCACGAGCGCGACCGGTTGACCGGTCTGGCCCAGGCCACGACGACGGCGATGCCCGATCGCTCGGGAGACCTGGCGGTCGACTGGGACGCGATGGCGGCCTGGGCCGGCGCCGAGTCCGCCGCCCAGGCCCGGTTGGCCGACGACCTCGAGCGCCGGGCCGACGAGATCGAGGCCGAGCGCCGGCGGCGGGTCCAGGACCTGGCCACGAGGTGCGCGGCGTGCGACATCGAGGTGGACGTGGCCGGCGGGCGGTCGCCGCGGGACGCGGTCGTCGACCGGTTGGCCCGCTCGGAGTCCGAACGCCACCGCCTCGACGAGGCGATGGCCGAGGCTGTCGTGCTCGGCGCCGAGCTGGCGAGGGTCAGGGCCGTGGGCGACGTGGCCGGCGAGCTGGGTCGTCACCTGGCCGCCGCCGGCTTCGAGCGCTGGGTCCTCGACGAGGCGCTACTCGTGCTGGTGGACGGCGCGACCGAGGTCCTGCGCGACCTCTCGGGCGGTCAGTACTCCCTCGACCTCGACCCGAGATCGCGCAACTTCACGGTCATCGACCACCGCAACGCCGACCAACCCCGGTCGGCCCGCACGCTGTCGGGCGGCGAGACGTTCCTGGCGTCGCTCGCGCTGGCGTTGGCCCTGGCCGACCAGCTCGCGCTGCTCGCAGCTCGGGGTGGCGCCCGGCTGGAATCGATCTTCCTCGACGAGGGTTTCGGGTCGCTCGATCCGGCCACGCTCGACGTGGTCGCCTCGGCGATCGAGGAGCTGGGCGCCCAGGGTCGGATGGTCGGCCTCATCAGCCACGTGGCCGAGCTGGCCGACCGGGTGCCGGTGCGGTTCCTGGTGGGCAAGGTGGGTACCGGTGCCGCCGTCCAGCGGGTCGACCAGTGATGCGCTGATGCCGGCCCGATTCGCGATCGAGGCGTGGGATCCCGGGTACGGCGCCGCCGCCGGCGAGGCCGCCCTGACCGAGAGCCCGGTGCTCACCGACCTCGGCGTCGAGGTGCCCGAGGCCTCGTGGGCGCCTCGACGGCCGGCGCCCGGTACGGCCGCCGCCGCCTCGGTGCTCTTCGTCGACGGCGTCCGTCGCATCGACGCCAGGGTCTGGCTGTCGGGCGCCGGGTCCGACGTGGCCCAGGGCATCTGCGCGTCCTACGCCGCCGGCGCGGTGCGCAGCGAAGCCGCCCGCGCCGAGATCGTCGATGCCCGGGTCGAGCGGGGCGTCTTCGCCCGGGCCGTCGAGGGCGCCGAACCGATCGAGGCCGACGTCGGCTCGACCCGTCTGCGGTTCGTTCTGGTGCCGGTGCCGACCGACCAGTTCGACCAGCTGTCATTCAGGCTGCAGGATGCGATGGGCCGGCTCGAGGTCGACGCGGCCGAGGCGGCCCGCGCTCGGGCCACCGAGCTGGTGCTGGTCGACGGGCCGTTACGGGCGCTGCACCGCGTGCCCGGGACGGTCGGCTATGTCAAGCACCACGAGGCCGGCTACGGCGCTCCCGTGGTCCGGGCCACCCTCGCCCGCCTGGCCCCAGGCGAGCGGACGCCCGTGTTCCTCATGGGTGAGAGGTTCGTGCGCTACTCCTGGTACGTCCGGCTCCCGGGCGCCGGCTCGGACCATCCCCTCGCAGGCGTGGTCCGGTGCGAGGTCGCGGCCCGAGGGTCGATCGAGTCGATCGTCGCCGGGGCCGACCAGGTGACGGCGAGCCTGCCGCGGTTCGCGTCTGCGGCCCACAAGGATCCCAGGGCGCCGCAGAACCTGTATCCGATCGCCGGCCTCGAACGGGCGCTGCGGCGCCGATTGGGCGAACCGCTGCTGATCCTGAGGGCGCTCCGGGCCGCGGCGAGGGTCTGACCGAAAACGACGAACGGGCCCGGGGGGACCGGGCCCGTTCTTCGCACCTGGCCCGAGGGGAGGGAGGAAGGCCAGGATGAGATCTGTTGGTCAGCTGGCGCGGGCGACCTCACGCGAACGACGGCTGGCGAGTGACACGACGCTGGAGGGTCCGGCCGGGCGGTTGCGCTCCAAACGGATGTTGCGGTGCCGGGGGGCGAGGGGCTCCGAGTGCGGGCTGAGGTGCCCGGCCCAGACCTCGGCGAGCGCATCGAGCACGGTGGCCAGCTGGCTCGTCCTCGTCGTCCGCCGACCTCGCCTCGTTCCCATCACGGCCTACCCCCTTCCGCTCGTGCGTTCCCCGTTATCGACAGCGCGAGACGTCGAAATGTTCCATGACGCTTGTCACACCAATTCGACCGGATGGGTCGACTCGGACTCCGGATCAACAGAGCGTGGCCTCGGCCTCGTGATACGTCGGGCCCCGCTCTTGGCCGACTCGATCGCCTTGTCTCGAAGCCGGCGGGCCCAGGCGAACTCGGTGGCGAGGATGCCGAGCCCGGCCGCGATGAGGAGGAGACCGGGTCCGGGCGTCACCATCATCACCAGCCCGGCCACGGTGACGACCAGGCCGACGACCAGCACCAGGATCCGCCAGCCGCTGCGGACGAGGAACTTGAGTGTGTCGCCGACGCTCACTCCGTAAGGATGCCGGCCCTCGGAGAACTTGCGGCGTGCGTCGGTAACCTTTCGACATGACGATCGACGCCGTTATTGAGCCCGTGGTCACGGTCACCGAGAACGCGCGGGCCAAGATCCTGGAGCTGCGAGGGGCAGAGGACGACCCCGAGACCCTCGGGCTGCGCATCGAGGTGACCGGCGTGCGGGGCGCAGACTTCACCTACGACCTGGCGTTCGAGCCGGTGGACGAGGCCGAGCCCGACGACGTCGTCGTCCAGAACGGCGACCTGGCCGTGGTCGTGCCCGCGGGCAGCGTCGACGACCTGCGGGGGGCGACCCTCGACCTGCCCCGCCACAGCGACCAGGGCGGGCTCGTGTTGCGCAACCCCAACCACCCGAAGACGCCGCAGTTGGGCGAGGCCATCGAGCTCAAGGGGACGCCGGAGGAGAAGGTGCGTCAGCTCCTCGACGAGCAGGTGAACCCGGCCATCGCCGTGCACGGAGGCTTCACCGAGCTGGTCAAGGTCGAGGACGACCGGGCCTTCATCACCATGGGTGGCGGCTGCCAGGGCTGCGCCATGTCGGCCATGACCCTGCGCCAGGGCATCGAGACCGCCATCCTCACCACCATCCCCGAGATCACCGAGGTCGTCGATCTCACCGACCACGGCTCCGGCGAAAACCCGTTCTACTGAGAACGCCCGTCGTTGGCGCGCATAGTCGGCGGGTCAGTGAGGCTGCGCAGCCGCCAGGCGGAGCAGCAAGCCCGGGCCGGGCGGTTGCGCGAAGCGCCGCGCCGGCGAGGCCGAAGGCCGAGTGGCGCAGACAACAAGGCCGAGTGGCGCAGACATAACGGTGACGTGTGTCACGGGCTCGCGCTATGTTGACGCCCGCCTGATCGCACCAGCTGGGGGCGACGCGGGGGGAAGGTCCGGGCCGCCGGCACCAACCAGCGGCCCGGGCCTCGTCGTAAGGGGGGAACCGTGTCCGGAGGCACGGCACCGCACGGTTCGACGGTCCGATCGCCGCCCCGGTTCCCGCCGAGGAGAAAAGCTTCAGCCGGCGCGCGTCGACGGGTGGTGGAGCGCCCGGACGCTGGCCGCGATGCCACCGGCGTCGAGCCCGAGATCGGCCAGGATGGCGTCCGGCTTGCCGTGGGCCAGGTACCCGAGGCGTATGCCGAGCACCTTGACCGGCGGGACCGACATCGCCTCGGTCGCCGCCGCGAGCTCGGCCAGCGCGTCGGCGATGCCAGACCCGGCGCCGCCCTCGCGCAGGCCGTCCTCGACCGTGACCACCGCTGGGTGGGCGGCGGCGTCGGCGATCATGTCGGGGTCGAGCGGCTTGACCGCCCGGACGTCCCAGACGGTGGCGGCGATGCCGTCGGCCTTGAGCATCTCGGCCGCCTGTTGGGCCGCGTCGACGAGCTTGCCCACGGCCAGGATGCAGACGTCGGTGCCCCCTCGGAGCCGCCGTCCCCGTAGGCCGTGCCCGACCTCGTCGTCGGCCACCATCCTGGGCGGCGTCTTGGGCCAGCGGATGGCGACCGGGCCGGTGGTGATCTCGATGGCGTCGCGGAGCATCTGCTGCAGCTCCTGGTAGGACGACGGTGCCAGCACGGTCATGCCCGGCACCTTGGTGAGCAGGACCATGTCGAGGACGCCGTGGTGCGACGGGCCGTCGTCGCCGGTGATGCCGGCCCGGTCGATGCAGAAGATCACGGGCTGGCGGTGGAGCCCGACGTCGTAGACGACCTGGTCGACGGCCCGGGTGAGGAACGTGGCGTAGATCGCCACCACCGGCCGGAGCCCGCCCATGGCCATGCCCGCGGCCGCGGTGACCGCATGCTGCTCGGCGATCCCGACGTCGAAGCAGCGGTCGGGGAAGCGGTCCTGGAACGGCAGCAGACCGGTCGAGTCCGGCATCGCCGCGGTGATCGCCACCAGTTCCTGGTGCTCCTCGCCCAGCTTGACCAGGATCTCGCTGAACGCGGCGGTGTAGCTGCCCGGCTTGGTCTCCGACATGTCGTGCAGCCGCTTGATCGGATCGTTCTCGGCCGGGGCGTAGCCCCTCCCCTTCTGGGTCATGACGTGGACGACGATCGGACCGTCGTACTCGGCCGCGTTCGCCAGGGCCCGCTCGAGTCCCTCGATGTCGTGCCCGTCGAAGGGCCCCGTGTAGCGGACGCCGAGGGTCTCGAAGAACGCCGGCGGCTCGAAGTACTCCCGCACCGCGGCGGTGGCCGCGTCGATGCCCCGCTCGATCTGCCCTCCCAGCGGAAGCTCGTGCAGCAGCCGGTCGAAGCGGGCCCGTTGCCGGACGTAGCGGGGACTGAGCCGCAGCCGGGACAACGTCTCGCCCAGCCGGGACACGGTGGGGGCGTAGGAGCGGCCGTTGTCGTTCAGGATGATCGTGGCCCGGCGCTGCGAGTGGCCCAGGTTGTTGAGCCCCTCGTAGGCCATGCCGCCGGTGAGCGACCCGTCGCCGATGATCGCGACCACCCGCCGAGTGGGCTCCTCCTCGAGGGTCTCGAGCGCGGTGGCGATCCCGTGGGCGTAGCTGAGTATGGTCGAGGCGTGGCTGTTCTCGACCCAGTCGTGCTCCGACTCGTCGCGGCTCGGGTACCCGGAGAGGCCACCCGGCTGGCGCAACCCGTCGATGAAGGCCCCGGTGCGCCCGGTGACCAGCTTGTGCACGTACGATTGGTGGCCCGTGTCCCAGAGGATGATGTCGTTGGGCGAGTCGAACACACGGTGCACGGCGAGGGTCAGCTCGACCGCACCCAGGTTGGAGCCGAGGTGCCCGCCGTTGCGGTTCACGGTCTCGATGATGACGACGCGGAGCTCTGCGCTGAGGGCGTCGAGCTCCTCGTAGGTCAGGGTCCGGAGGTCGGCCGGACCGCGGATCTGTTCGAGGTACATGGCGGCCCCGACCGTACCGCCTGGGACCGGGCCGGATCACGCCGCCGAGGGCGAGGCCGTCATCGACGTCCCGTGACGACTTAGCCTTGGTCGATGGCAAGGGTTCGGCGGGCGCGGGGTGCTGAGCATCCCGCGCTGGCGGCCCTCCGCTTCTTCCGTCGGGGCGTCGGGAAGCGGGGCCGGCTGCCGTTGTACGCGGCGCTGCTCGACACGCTCATCGCCGACGTCGAGACCGGCGGCGTCTGCGCCGAGCTGTTGTCCGAGCCAGGACCTGATCCGGTCGACGACGCCGTGCCGCTGCGCCTTCTGGGCGCGGTCCACCGGCTGGTGCTCGTCGGCCAGGCCCCGGCCCTGGCCGCGTTCTACCCGTCCGCCGGCGGCTCGTTCTCGGGCGCCGACGGCGGGAGGGCGGGCGAGGTCTTCCTGTCGACCGTCGCGGCCAACCGGGATGACGTCGCCGCCGGGCTCGCCCGCCCGGTCCAGACCAACGAGGTGGGCCGGAACCGCGCCCTCCTGCTCGGGTTCCTCGAGGTGGCGGAGGCCACCGGCCTGCCCCTCCGGGTCCTCGAGATCGGATCGAGCGCCGGGCTCAACCTGCGGTGGGACCGCTACCGGTACGAGGGCGGGTCGGGGGGCTCGGCGTTCGGGCCGCTCAACTCCCCGGTGCGGCTCGGCCCCGCCTACCGCGACGACCCCCCCGACCTCGACCGGCTCGCGGTCGTCGTCGAACGGCGGGGCTGCGACGCGTCGCCGCTCGACCCGACGTCGCCCGACGACCAGTTGACGCTCAGGTCGTTCGTCTGGCCCGAGCAGGCCGACCGGCTGGCCCGGCTCGACGGCGCGTTCGAGGTGGCCGGCACCGTCGCCACCCCGGTCGACCGGGCCGACGCGGCGGACTGGCTCGACGAGCAGCTGGCCGACAACGTCGCCGCCCGGGGAACGACCACCGTCGTCTTCCACTCCATCGTCTGGCAGTACTTCAGCGGGCGAACCCGCAGCCGGCTGCTGTCAACGCTGCACCGGGCCGGGGGGGCGGCCACGGCGCACGCGCCCCTGGCCTGGCTGCGCATGGAGCCGGCGGGGGGCTCGGTCGCGGCCAAGGCGACCGAGATCCTGGTCACCCGGTGGCCCGGCGGTGACGAGCTGCTCCTGGGCCAGGCCGGCTACCACGGGCAGTGGGTGGCGGCCGCGCCTCGCTCCCCGTCGAGCGACGACCGGCAGTAGCGTCGACCGCCACCATGCGCATCACAACCGTCGCCGGCAACGGCGAGACGTTCGCAGCGGCGACGGCCGGACGGCCATCGCCGCACCGGATCCTGTTCGTGCACGGCTTCACCGGGGCCAAGGAGGACTTCACCGACTGGCTCGACCCGGTGGCCGCGCTGGGATGGGAGGCGGCCGCTCCCGACCTTCGGGGCCACGGCGACTCGGCCAAGCCGGAAGGACTCGACCGCTACGGGCTGGAGATCATCGCCGACGACGTGGTCGCGGTGGCCGACGCCCTGGGCTGGGATCGGTTCGTGCTCCTCGGTCACTCGATGGGCGGCATGGTCGCCCAGCACGTGGCCCTGGCCGACGGCGGGGCGGCTCGGCTCCACGGGCTGGTGCTGATGAACACCAGCCATGGCCCGGTCGAGCGCATCGAACGCCAGCTGGCCGACCTGGCCTGTGCCGTGGTCGCGGCCGGCGGGATGCCCGCCCTCATCGAGGCCACCGCGGTCCTCCAGCAGGAGCGCGACGACCTGCCGCGGTCGAGCCCGGCCCAGCAGCGGGTGCTGGCCGAGCGGCCCGGCTATGAGGAGTTCGGCCTGCGCAAGCTGCTGGCCGTGGCCCCCGACGCCTACCGGGCCCTGGCCGTGGCCATGTACGACCAGTCCGACCGCCTGCCGGCGCTGGCCGGTCTCGACGTGCCTGTGCTCGTGATGGTGGGCGAGCAGGACGACGCCTTCCTCGATCCCAGCCGACGCATCGCCGAGGCCGTGCCCGGCGCCGCCCACGAGGTGATCGCCGACGCGGGTCACAGCCCGCAGTTCGAGAACCCGGACGCCTGGTGGTCGGCGCTCACCCGGTTCCTGAAGGAGGTGGCGTGATGGGCGAGAAGGTCGAGGGTCACGGCGGGCACATGGCCCTGACCGCGCTCCGGCCGTTCGGGGTCGAGGAGCTGTTCACCCTGTCCGGCGGGCACATCTTTCCGCTGCTCGATGCGGCCGCCCGGGGCGAGCCGCCGCTGCGGCTGATCGACACCCGCCACGAGCAGACCGCGACCTTCGCGGCCGAGGGGATGGCGAAGCTCACCCGCCGCCCTGGCGTCGTCGCCCTGACGGCCGGTCCCGGCATCACCAACGGCATCTCGGCCATGACCACGGCCCACTTCAACGGCTCACCGCTCGTCGTGCTCGGGGGCCGGGCGCCCCAGGCCCGATGGGGTTCGGGCTCGCTCCAGGAGCTCGACCACGTCCCGCTGGTGGCGCCGATCACCAAGGACGCGGTCACCATCGGCTCGGTCGACGAGATCACCCCGACCGTCGGCCGCCTGGCCCACCTGGCCGCCACCCCCCACCGGGGCCCGGTGTTCGCCGACCTGCCGCTCGATGTCGTCTTCTCGTCAGGAACGGTCGAGCTCGACGGCTCGGTCGACATGGCGGCGATCGAGTCGATCGAGGCAGACCCGTCCGAGGTGGCGGCCGCCGCCCGGCTGCTGGCGCGCGCCGAGCGCCCGGCCGTGGTGATCGGCAGCGACGTCTACTGGGCCGGGGCGTGGTCCGAGCTGCGGGCCGTGGTCGAGGAGCTGAGGGTGCCCGTGTTCAGCAACGGGCTGGGGCGCGGCTGCCTACCGGCCGACCACGAGCTGGCGTTCAGCCGCACCCGAGGCCTGCTCAAGTCCGACGCCGACCTGGTCGTGGTCGTCGGCACGCCGCTCGACTTCCGGCTGTCGTTCGGCCGCTTCGGGTCGGCCCAGGTCGTCCACGTCGTCGACCACCCGGACCAGCGGGCGGCCCACGCCGAGGTGGCGGCCGCCCCCGCCGGCGACCTGCGGGCGGTGCTGGCCGCGATGGCCGGGTACCACGGCGACCGGGTCGACCACGACGGGTGGATCGGGCGGCTGCGGGACGCCGAGACGGCCGCGTCGGCGGCCGACGCCGATGTCCTCGAGGCCGCCGCCACGCCGATCAAGCCCGGGCGCATCTACGGCGAGCTCCGGCGCCGGCTCGATCGGGATGCGGTCGTCGTGTGCGACGGCGGCGACTTCGTCTCCTACGCCGGGAAGTACGTCGACTCCTATCGGCCGGGGTGCTGGCTCGACCCTGGCCCCTACGGCTGCCTCGGAACGGGGCTGGGCTATTCGATCGCGGCCCGCCTGGCCCGGCCGGACACCCAGGTGGTGGCGGTCATGGGCGACGGCGCCGCCGGGTTCAGCCTCATGGACGCCGACAGCCTGGTGCGGCACGGTCTGCCGGTGGTCATCGTGCTGGGGAACAACGGCATCTGGGGGTTGGAGAAGCACCCGATGCGGATGCTCTACGGCTACGACGTGGCCGCCGACCTCCAGCCCGGCTGCCGGTATGACGAGGTCGTGCGGGCGCTCGGCGGGGCCGGCGAGGTGGTCGAACGACCCGGCGAGATCGGCCCGGCGCTGGACCGGGCCTTCGCTTCGGGCGTGCCCTACCTGGTCAACGTCATCACCGACCCGGACGATGTCTATCCGAGGTCGTCGAACCTGGCCTGACTCGTTGACCCCGACCCGTTCTCTGTCGGCTTACGCTCCCTTGGCCCCCCCAAACCGACACAGAGGTGGTTTTGGGGGGTCACGGAGAGCCGAACTCGCCACATTTCTCGAGGAAGCGCTGGCGGTCGACGACGACCCGCGTGACCGAGCCGGCGGCGATCAGGCCCCGGTCATCGCTGACCGACACCTTGAAGATGAGCCGACGCCCCTCGACCTTGCTGAGCTTGGCCGACGCCCGCACGCGATGACCGACCGCGGTCGGCGCCAGATGGTCGATCTGGACCCGCACGCCGACGGTGGTCTCGCCCTCTCCGAGGCTGCCGTCGACGGCTCGCACCGAGGCCTGCTCGACCAGGGCCACGACGTTGGGGGTGGCCAGCACGGGCACGTCGCCCGAGCCGACCGCGATGGCGGTGACATCCTCGGTGACCTGGAGCTCGGCGGTACCGGTCAGACCGGGGCGGGGAGACACCCCCGGTACCATAAGCGGCCCCGTGCCCTTCGGCGAAGAGGAGCAGCCCGTGGTCGATGACGACGTGGTCCGGAGGGTCCTGGGCACCGCCCTCCGCACCGGCGGCGACTTCGCCGAGCTCTTCGTCGAGGACCGACGGTCGTCGTCGGCCCGGCTCGACGATGGCCGGGTGGAGGAGGTGACCTCTGGCCGCGACCGCGGCGCCGGGGTCAGGGTCGTCGCCGGCGACACGACGGGCTACGCCCACACGGCCGACCTGTCCGAACCTGGCCTGCGGGCGGCGGCCGAGGCCGCGGCCGCGGTGGCCCGATCGGGCGACCGACCGCGGGCGGCCGAGACGGTCGGGCTGTCCCAGGTCGACGCGCCGGCGCCGAACGGGGTGGAGCGGTTCCCGGCCGACGTTCCCAAGCGCGATCGGGTCGCGCTGCTGCAGCGGGCCGACGCCGCGGCCCGGTCCGAGGGAACCTCGATCCGCCAGGTGGGTGGCCGGATCGGCGACAGCCGGCGACGGATCCTGATCGCCAACAGCGACGGCCTGCTCGCCACCGACGACCGCGTCAAGACCCTGTTCGTCGTGAGCGCCGTGGCCTCGGGTGACACGGGGATGCAGACCGGGTCCGAGAGCGTGGGCCACACCGTCGGCTGGGAGCTCTTCGACCGGATCGACGTCGAGGAGCTCGCCCGCCAGGCGGCCCGGCAGGCCATCACCAAGCTGGCGGCCCGGCCCGCGCCGACCGGCACCATGCCCGTCGTCATCGGCCCCGGCGGCGGGGGCGTGTTGTTCCATGAGGCCTGCGGCCACGGGCTGGAGGCCGACCACATCATGAAGGGCGCGTCGGCGTTCGCCGGCCGGTTGGGTGAGCGGGTCGCCGCGCCCGGCGTCACCCTGGTCGATGACGGCACCATGGCCGAGGAGTGGGGCTGCCTGGCCGTCGACGACGAGGGCACCCCGGCCCGGCGCAACGTGCTCATCGAGGACGGCGTGCTCTCCGACTACATGTGGGACTACCTGCGCAGCCGGGGCGAGGGCCGGGCCCGGTCCGGCAACGGGCGGCGAGAGTCGTACCAGCACCTGCCCATGGTGCGGATGACGAACACCTATCTGCTGGCCGGGGCCGACGAACCCGACGACATCGTCGCCTCCACCGAACGAGGTGTCTACGTCAAGCGGCTCAACGGCGGCCAGGTCAACACCTCCACCGGCGACTTCGTGTTCGGCATGCGCGAGGCGTACCTCATCGAGAACGGCGAGATCACCTTCCCGATCCGTGACGGCAACCTCATCGGCAACGGGCCACAGGTCCTCACCAGGATCGACGCCGTTGGCCACGACTTCGCCATGGGCGGGCCGGGCACCTGCGGCAAGGACGGTCAGGGCGTGCCCGTCGGCTACGGGGTGCCCACGCTGCGGGTCACCGAGCTCACCGTCGGTGGTACCGCGGCATGAAGGGCGAGTTTGCGGTCTCCGAGGACGGCGGTCGGGTGAGCGACCTCCTGGCGCTGGCCGACCGGGTGGTTTCGCGGGCGAACGACGGCGAACAGCTCGAGGCCATCGTCGTGCGCTCCCGCGACACCGAGATCCGCATCTACGAGGGCGGGATCGAACAGCTGTCGTCGGCCGAGTCGGCCGGCGTCGGTGTGCGGGTCGTCCGCGACCATCGCCAAGGGATCGCCTACGCCGGCACGCTCGCCCCCGACGTCGTCGACGAGATCCTGGCCGAGGCGCGGGAGAACGCCGAGTTCGGCTCGCCCGACGAGCACCTCGGGCTGGCGGAGCCCGACGGCGTCGAGCCCGTCGACCTCGGCTTGTGGCGGGAGGGGCTGCTCGGCGTGCCGACGGAGGCGAAGGTCGAGCGGGCCATGGAGCTCGAACGGGCGGTGGCCGCCGCGGATCCGCGGATCTCGAAGGTCGAGCATGCCGACTACACCGACTCGATGGCCGAGGCCGCCGTGGCCAGCACGGCGGGCATCCGTTCCACCAGCCGGGCCACGACGTGCTTCGTGTCGACCTACGTCCTGGCGGGCACCGGCGACGAGATCCAGACCGGGTTCGGGTTCTCCGCCGGGCGGGAGCCGGTCGACCTCGACGTGGGCTTGGCCGCGGCCGACGCCGCCCACCGGGCCACCCGGCTGCTCGGGGCGACCAAGCCCGACAGCGGGCGGTTCACGGTGGTGTTCGACCCGTGGGTGACGGCCCAGTTCCTCGGTGTCCTGTCGGGCACGCTGTCGGGCGAGGCCGTGCTCAAGGGGCGGTCGCTGTTCGCCGACCGGCTGGGCGACGACGTGGGCGCGGCCCGGCTCACGCTGGTCGACGACCCGACCAACCCGCTGGCCTTCGGCTCGACCAGGACCGATGGCGAGGGCCTGGCCACCCGGCGCAACCTGCTCATCGACGGTGGTGTGCTGGCCGGGTTCCTGCACAACGCCTACACCGGCCGCTGGTCGGGGACCGGATCGACGGGGTCGGCCGTCCGCGGGTTCAAGAGCGCGCCCGGCGTGGGCGCCCGGGCGCTGGCGCTGGTCCCCGGATCGTCCTCGCAGGCCGAGCTGGTCGGGGCGATCGACGACGGCGTGCTCGTCCAGTCGGTGAAGGGCCTCCACTCCGGGGTCAACCCGGTGAGCGGCGACTTCTCCACCGGCGCCGACGGGCTGCGCATCCGCGGCGGCGAGCTCGCCGAGCCGTTGCGAGGCTTCACCATCGCCTCGACCATCCAGCGCATGCTCAAGGACGTCGCCGCGGTCGGCGGTGACGTCGAGTGGCTGCCGATGCGGGCCGCCGGCGTCAGCCTCGTCGTCGACGACGTCACCATCAGCGGCACGTGAATCTGGCTCAGGGCAGGGCGGCGAGCGCCGCGAGGAACACCAGGCGCTCGTCAGCGGTGAGGGCGCGGTAGGGGGCGGCGGCCCGCCGGTTGGTGTCGGCCTCGATGGCGTCCCGCTCGGCACCGGGGGCGAGATGGTTGATGGTGGCCGCCGTGTGGCCGGCGGCGGCCCAGGCGGCGGCGTGGGCGTCGGCCCGGTGGTAGCGGAACGCGGCGAGCCGATTGAAGAGGACCACCGGGGCCGGGTCGCCCGGGCGTTCGTGGGGTCGGCTCATCCCGGCGAACGCCGGTCCGCCGGTGGGCCGGCCCGCGTCGAGCAGCCGACCGGTCAGGTCGTTCAGGCGTCGCACCCGGTCCGCCTCCCCGGCCCAGGCCTCGGCCGTCACCTCGGCGTGCACGTCGTACAGCTCGCCGACCACGACGGCGCCTCGCTCGGTGAGGAGGATTCGTCCGGCGGCCTCGTCGACCGTCAGCATCCCGTGGCCGGCCTGGATCCGCAGCTCCTCGTCGAGGGCACCCGGCGGGAAGTAGCGGGCCACCCCCTCGGCCGTTGCCCGTGCGACCGGTCCGGCCAGCAGGGCCGACCGGAACTCGACGAGTGGACCGGCCCGCTCGAGCCCGTGGGCCCGGGCCACCTCTCGGCCCCGGGGCTGGCTGCGCAGGTGGACACCGATCACGACCCGGTCGACCGCCGGCGCGCAGAGGGCGGTGGCCTGCTCCGGGGTCATCGGCTCGTGGACGGGTGGGTGCGTGGACGCGGGCAGGGCATGGGCGTGCGATTCTGGCTCGCCTCGGCCCGCGCCTGCCAGCATCGGCGGCCGTGCCCATCCTCCATGCGATCGTCCTCGGCATCGTGCAGGGCTTCACCGAGTTCCTGCCGATCTCGTCGTCCGGGCACCTCATCCTCGTCCCGTGGCTGTTCGGGTGGGACGACTTCGCGGGCAACCCCGGCCTCGAGAAGACCTTCGACGTCGCCCTCCACGTCGGCACCCTCGTCGGCGTGGTGGCCTACTTCCGCCACGACCTGGTCCGGCTGGCGGCCGCCGCGTTCGGCCGGCCGAAGTCGCCGGACGGTCGCCTGGCCTGGCTCCTCCTCGTGTCGGCCGTGCCCGCGGCCATCACCGGTGCGCTGCTGGCCGATTTCATCGAGGAGAAGACGGGCGCCATCTGGCTGATCGGCGTGATGTTGATCGTGTTCGCCCTGGTCCTCTACTGGGCCGACCGCCTCCCCGGCGACCGCTCCATCGACGAGTACCGCCTCAAGGACGCGTTGGCCACGGGCGTGGGCCAGGCCCTCGCCCTCCAGCCGGGCGTGTCCCGCTCGGGGGTGACCATCACCGTCGGCCGGGTCCGTCGCTTCAACCGGGATTCCGCGGCCCGCATCTCGTTCCTCATGAGCCTCCCGATCATCGCCGGCGCCATCCTCTTCTCCGGCCTCGACGTGATGACCGAGGGCGGCATCCCGTCCGACTTCATCGCCCCGTTCGTGTGGGGCATCGCCGCCTCCGCGGTGAGCGGCTGGTTCGCGGTGTGGGCCACCCTCAAGATCATCCGGACCCACACCTTCACCCCGTTCGTGATCTACCGGATCGCCCTCGGCGTGGTCGTGCTCGCCCTGGCGGCGACACCCTGGCGTTAGCCCGCGCGGCAACCGGCGCAACGGGCGCAACGGGGCAACGGGTGCGCCGGGCGCGTCAACGGTCGGCGTCACGCATCGGATAATGGTCGGCGGTCGTCGCCGTCGGTCACGGAGGGTCGCGCCCCCCGCTGTTGGTCCGCCGATTGCGGGGATGGCGGGGATCGTCGGGGGCGACCATTGGGCGCTTGCCAGTGCCGGGCACGAGATCCCAGCCGCGGCTCGTCTTGAGATCGTGGTGGTGGGCGTATTTGTGGCCGAGCTCGTCGAGGGGCGTGTGACGGGTCTCGGCCCACGGGGCGAGGTGATCGACCTCGAGTCTCCCCCGACGACCGCAACCCTCGACGTCGCAGGTGGGTTGGCTCCACAGGAGGGCGATCTTCTGGGCCGCGGCAGGGCCGCGGCCGAGATGGGTGACGTTGGCGACGCCGACTCCGCGGGTGAGGACGAGCTTGATGATGGACTCGCCCAGCAGCCGGCGGGCGACGGCAACAGGGACGGGCCCGAACCCGGCGATCTCGCAGGTCTCGTCGCCGTCGATCGCGCCTCGCACCAGCGCGTCGAGGTCGACCCGGAGCAGGGCCAGGAACCGCTCGCCCCTACGTACCCCAGCGTTGGCCTCGCCGCCGCGCTCGCCATCTGCGGGACGACCGTCCCGGGCACGTCGCGCCATCTCGACCAAGGCGTCGGCGGCGTAGGCGTCGCGGGTCTCCCGGTGGCCGTCTCGGTGGGCCCGCCGAAAGATCTCGTCGGTGAGCTCATCGAGGACCGAGGCGATGGTGGCTCCGGCGTCGGGGGTGGTGGTGACGTGCAGGTTCCAGGCTCCCTCGGCGTCGAGGTAGTGGCGTGCTGCCCGGGAGGCGTGGACCCGCCGGTAGGTGGCGTCGGGTTCAGGATCGGCCGCCGCCTTGGCCCGCCGGCACCGATCGCGCAGTTCGCCCAGCGATTCGCGCCCGGCCGCGTCGAGGAGATCGGACTCGGCGCCGGGGTTGGCGCTAGCCGCATCGACGCTGGCCGAGGCCTGACCTGGGGACAGCTCCCCCCGCTTGGCCACCTCGGCGGTGGCGCTCAGCCCGTCGAGCCGCTGGCCGGTCTGGATCGCACGCTGGGCCTGAATCGCGGTGGTGCCCGTCGTTCGAGCCAGCCACTCGGCCGCCGAGCGGTCACCCTCGCTTCTCCAACCCGACGTGTCGGCCAGCCGAGCCGCGGCCATGGCCTCCAGGATGGCTGCGATGTTCTTGATCGCCGCCGCCTCCTTGACCACGGCTGCGCAATCGGCCGCCGGCACGCACGCCGGATCGAACCGGCTCGCCCAGCCGGCCAGCCCGCTCCGCAGCTTTGTCAGCGACCCATACATATGTTCGTACCCTACGCACGGGGTGTGACAACGAACGGGAGCCGCGTGCGGCGCGTGGCGAGCCCAGCCATCACTGCGGGTCGACGACCGCGATGCTGAGCGCGCCAGCGGCACTTGTCATTCGCTGGTCGTAGGTGACGATGGCCCTGAGGTCGGATCCGAGCGACTGCGCGGCGGCGAGATGCATGGCATCGAGGCTGCGCAACCCGGCACCGGGAGCGATGGTGGCCGCCTCGTCGAGCAGGTCCCAGTCGACCGCGACCTGATGGACGCGCCCGAGCACCCGGCGGGCGTGGGCGACTGCGCTCGCCCCACCCTGACGGACCGCCCGAACCACCTCGACGCGCGACAGCGCACTCGTCACCCGAGGGCCGTCTCGATCCCGGCGAAGATACCGTCGCAGGGGCCGACTCGTCCTCGCGTTGCACGGGTTTCACCAGCGCCGACGAGTCGAGGTAGACCTGCACCGCTCGGCCTCGCGCATCGCCCGCAGGACAGCCGAGGCGTCGAGTCCGTAGTCGGCCGGTGCCTCGTCGAGCACGTCGGTCTCACCGTCTGGAACGATGACCCTTCCGCTGCGGATACGCGGCGGCGCTAACTCGGATCGCATGCTGCCACAGCTCCCGGCCTCCTACACGATCCATTAGCGGGAGGGGGGCAGGCCCCCCTCCCGGCCTCCCCCCGGCGCGACCGCCGTTGCGGTGAGGTTGTCGGGCGGGCAAAGCCCGCCCTCGGGCGCGCGAGTCGAGCACAGGAACGACTGCGCTCTTCTCGCAGAAGGCTGACCACTCGCCGGTCCTGGCGCCGTCAGGTCGCAAGTCCAGGTGGGGTGGTACGGAGATCCTTCTCAGTAGCCATACTCGCGCTCATCAAACTTGCCGAAAAGTTCAACGCCACCGCGACAGAGAAGTCCTAGGACAGGAGGGCGCCGAGGGCCTGGCCGCCGATCTTGGCCCCGAGCACGAGGCACAGCACGGCCATGATCGCCGCGTTGTGATCGGACATGAACTGCTTCATCGATGCCAGCGTGTGGGTCGCCCGGTCGCCCATCGCCGGGTAGAGCACGACGGGCCCCGACGACCGTCAGCGACCGGAGGACGACGAACACCGCCACGGCGACTGCGCTCTCGCTCCCCGACAGCCCGGCCTGGGCGATGGCGGCGGCCGCGGCCGCGGTCAGCGCCAGGTTCTTGGGGTTGACTCCGGACAGCACCGCGCCGAACCCGAGCGACGTGCCGGCAGTGAACCCGTCGATCGCCTCCACCCCACTTGGGCATCGGCGCCTGCTTGCCCGGCCTGGGCCGGCTCCGCCACTCCTTGACCGCGACGGCCAGCAGCACCAGTCCGAAGAGGAGCTTGACCACGTCGACCGCGGTCGACGTGTCGCTGCTCGAGTCGGCGCCGCCGGCCAGGACGAGCACGAGCACGCTCACCACGACCAGGCCGACCACCCACCCGACGGCGAACGCCGGCCCGTTGGACCGAGCCCTCGGCGTGCCGAGCATCAGGATGACGGCGATGATGGGAACCGGGCTCAGGGCCACACCGACGGCCGTTGGCAGCACATCACCGATGGCTTGGGCGAGCATCAGCCGCTCCTTCCGTCGCCGGGCGCGAGCGCCGCGACGGCCTCCTGGACCGAACGGAACATCCGGACGGTGGCCTCGGCCTCGGGCCCCGTACTCGACGCATCTGCGGTCGAATTCCGACCATGGCTGCGTCGAGTTTGCGGTGCGGGCTCGGCCTCGAGGTCGATCAGGTCGCGCACCTGCCCGATGCCACGGCGACGGCGAGCGTGACCCCGGAGCGGTCGAGGTCGCCGGCCGGGCAGCGTGTCGAAGATCAGCACGCCGAACATGGTGGCGACCGCGGCGACGAAGTCGGGCCGAGCGGCGTGGCCGTAGATGCGTCCGAGCCTTCTCGTGTACAGCCGGTACAGACGGGCGAGGGCGGCGACGTCGACCAGCTCGATCAGGGCGGCGATCACGACCGCGGCCAGCGTCGCCTCGGGCAGGTTCTCGAACAGCGCCGTAAGGAAGAGCAGGGTCACCACGGTGAGGACGGCGTCGACCAGCTCGGACAGCTGCGTCCTGGCCCCGGCCGACGCGTTCACCGCGGTCGTCGACAGGCTGCCGTTCACCACCATCCCGCTGGCCAGGCCGGCCCGAGCCCAGGTTGGCCGCGCCCAGACCGATCAGCTCCCGGTTGGCGTCGATCTCGTAGTGGTTCCGGGTCGCGTAGGTCTTGGCCGCACCGAGACCCTCGGCGAAGG
The DNA here is from genome assembly GCA_050744245.1 of Acidimicrobiales bacterium. GTDB lineage: Bacteria > Actinomycetota > Acidimicrobiia > Acidimicrobiales > JBOGGX01 > JBOGGX01. The sequence goes on along the minus strand of JBOGGX010000022.1, from coordinate 1,560 downwards.
CGATGAGCATGCTGCCGACGCATGACGCCACCGCGGTCAGGTAATCGGTGAACGCGACACCGTTGGGCAGGCCGATCGCGGCCAGGCCGCTGTCGATGTCGCCCACGATCACGACGCCCTTGTCGGCCAGGTCGAGCGTCGTCACCAGCACGATCCCACCGAGCACGGCGCCCAGGGAGCCGGGCATGACGGGAGCCAGCCGGCGCAGCGCCAGCACGACGGCCAGGGAACCGAGGCCGACGGCCAGCGTCCGCCACCGGGTGTCGCCCAGGTGGGTGAGCACGGACCAGGACTCTTCGAAGAAGCCACCATCGCCCTTCTCGATGCCGAGCAGCTTGGGCACCTGGCCCACGATGATCGTCAGGGCCAGTCCGATGATGAACCCCTTGAGCACGGGCTCGGAGATGAAATTGGCCAGGAACCCGAGCCGGAGGAGCCCGGCGAGCACCGCGAGCACGCCGGTGACCAGGGCCACTACGACCGTGAACTCGGCCGCCTGCCACGGGTCGGCCACCAGGTCGGGGACCACCGCGGCCGACAGGGCCGCGGTGGCGGCCATCGGCCCGGTGACCAGATGCTTGGAGCTGCCGAAGGCGGCGCAGAGGACGAGCGCCGGCGGCGCCTCGTACAGACCGATGACGGGCGATACCCCGGCGATGGCGGCGTAGGCCAGCGCCTCCGGCACGAGGACGGCCCACACCGGTCAGGCCCGCGACCAGATCGCCGCGCAGCCACGCCGGCCGGTAGCCATGCAGAGAGGAGAACAGCGGACCGCCTACCGACCGATGTGGACGGTCGACCGCACCCGTGCCGGCTGCCGTGCTCATGCCGCTCGGCACGCTACCTGCCGCCGCCGATCCGCCGGCGGAGTCGGTGTCCGCCACCGGTTAGTGTCCGCATCGAACCAGTTGCGACGCTCGACCATCAAGGAGATCACGACGACATGGCCACGCTGACTGTGTGGAAGTTCAACACGCCCGAAGGGGCGGAGCAGGCGGTCGCCACCCTCGAGAGCCTGCAGAAGCAGGGACTGATCAAGGTCCACGATGCCGCCACGGTCACCTGGCCGGCCGACAAGAAGAAGCCGAGAACCCGCCAGTTGGCCAGCACGACCGGCGCCGGGGCGCTGGGCGGCGCGTTCTGGGGGCTGCTGTTCGGGCTGCTGTTCTTCATCCCGCTCATCGGCCTGGCCGTCGGGGCCGCGGGCGGGGCCCTGGCCGGCTCGCTGGCCGATGTCGGGATCGACGACGACTTCATCGCGTCGGTTCGCACCAAGATCACGCCCGGTACCTCCGCGCTGTTCGTCATGACCAGCGACGCCGTGGTCGACAAGGTGCACGAGGCGTTCGCCGGCACCGAGATGGAGCTCATCCAGACCAACCTCAGCAACGAGGAAGAGGCCAAGCTGCGCGAGGCCTTCCAGGAGGACTAACTACTTCGACCTGAATAAGTAGGCTTGCGGGCGCGTCGTTGAGGGCCAGTGGGCCGGTGTGCTGGGCTTGGTGCTCGTCCTTGTCGGCCCTCACCACCTCTTCGGCCCGTGTTCTCGGGCCTTTTCGG
>JBOGGX010000021.1:0-36110 GCA_050744245.1 Acidimicrobiales bacterium | reverse complement strand
GGTGGTTATCGCGGTCATAGGCGCGATAACCACCCCACATTCGGGACTGGGCCAGGGCCCCGGCGCCGCCGGCGACCATCAGGAGGCCGCCCCACCAGACCCAGGCCACGAGCGGGCGGACGTGGACCTGCAGCAGGGCCTGGCCGTCGTCGCCCGCGTCCCGCAGCGCGACCTGCACGTCGGTGAGCAGCGACGACCACACCGCGGTCTCGGCCAACTGGTCGCCCGTCGCCCGGTCGACACGGATCTCGGGCGTGAGCCGGGCGACGACCTCCCCCCGGCGCTCCACCGTCACCGGTGCGGCGACGCGCTGGATCGCCTCGTCCGGACCGGTGGTGACCCGCGCCCCGTCGTTGCCAACCTGATAGCCGGCGACCGACACCCGCTCCCCTGCGCCGACGGTGGCGGTGACGCTCCCTCCCGTGCTCGACCCGGCGACGCCGACGAGGAACACGGCCAGGCCGAGGTGGACCAGGTGACCGCCGCGCCGATTCCGAACCAGGTCGATCACCGACGCGGCCAGGGTGAACCCGCCGAACGCAGCCACGGCGAGCGCAAAGGGCGTCCGCCAGCCCGCGACCACGGCCGCCGCCAACGCGACCCCGCCCACCACCACCGGCCCGGCCAGACCGAGCGAGCCCGGCCGCCGGCCACCGAGCCGGGGACCGACGCCAGCCAGGACCAGCACCACCAGGGCCAGCGGACCGACGAAGAGCGCGAAGAACCCCCCGTCGACCGCCCCTACGTCGTCGCGGCCGACCAGCGTCTGGACCAACGGGTACACCGTGCCGACCAGCACGACCACCAGGGCGATGACCACCGTCGTCACCTGGGCCCGCAACGCCCGGGCCCGTCCGGATCGATCGACCTTCGATCCGAGGACTGCGGGCGAGCGGCGGCAGGCCCCGGCCAGCAGCACCGATGCGGCCACCCCGGCCGACACGACCAGCACGAGCAGCGCCCGTCCGATCGCCGGATCCTCGGCGAACGCGTGCACCGACTGGGTCGCCCCCGACCGGGTCAGCAGCGTGCCGAGCAGGGCGACAAGGAACGCGCTGACGACGAGCGCGGCGGCCACGAACCGGGCCCGCAGCATGACGGCATGGATGAACGCGGTGACGGCCAACCACGGGAGGAGGGCGGTGTTCTCGACGGGATCCCACGCCCAGAACCCGCCCCATCCGACCTCGGCGTAGGCCCAGTGGGCGCCCGCGACCATCCCGACGCCGAGGAGCACCCACGGCACCAGTGCCCACCGGCGGCAACGGGCCAGCCAGCGGGCGTCGAGCGAGTCGGTGGCGGCCGCCCCCATCGTCAGGGCGAACGGCGCCAGCAGGCTGGTCAGCCCCAGGTACAGCAACGGCGGGTGGTAGAGCATCGCCGGGTGCTCGAGGATCGGCGTCAACCCCCGACCGTCGACCGCCGGGGCGGAGAGGTCGACGAACGGGTCGGCCAGCGCCACCAACACCAGCCCGAAGCCGGCCACCACCGCGGCCGCCGTCGCCTGGACCGTGGCCACCAGCGCCACCGGCTGCCGGGCCAGCCGCCAGACCGTCACCAACCCGACGGCACCGAGCATCGCCGTCCATACCAGTAGCGACCCGGCCATCCCGCCCCACAGCCCGGCCAGGCGGTACCACGCCGAGCCCGTGCTGCGGCTCTGCTCGGTCACATAGGCCAGCGTGAAGTCGGATCGGATCATTGCCCATCCGAGCCCGATCACGGCCACCCCGCCCGCGCCCACCGCCGCCGCCAACAGCCAGAGTCCGATGCGGCGCACCCGGCGGTCGCCTCGACGGGCTGCGACCCCGGACACCACCGCCGACGCGAGGCCCGCGGCGACGAGGGTCATTATGGCGACGTCGCCCACGGCGGTCACCGAGGCGACGATACCGAGCACACCGGTCTGACGCCCGGCGGGCCCATCCGGTGCCCGTGATGCTGGAGGTCGAGGCGGCCCGTCGTAGGGTGGTCCGGATGCGTGCCCCCGCCCGCGCCGCGCAGGTCCCGGCCGGTCTGACCATGGTGGCCGACCGGGTCGAGCGCCGGCTGGGCGAGGTGCTGGACGAGGAGCGCCGGCGGTGGACCGATTTCGACCCGGACGTCACGCCGTTCGTCGACGCCTTGGCCCAGTTGGCTCAGGCCGGGGCCAAGCGCATCCGGCCCGCCTTCTGCCACTGGGCGAACGCCGGCGCCGGCGGCGATCCCGACGACCCGCTGGTGGTCGACGTCGGTGTCGCGTTCGAGCTGCTGCAGGCCTTCGCCCTGCTGCACGACGACGTGATGGACGGTTCGGCGACGAGACGGGGAACCCGCACCGCCCACCTCGAGTTCGCCTCCCGCCACACGATGGCCAGGTGGCGCGGCGAGCCCAGACGCTTCGGTGAGGCGGTCGCCATCCTGGCCGGCGACCTGGCCCACGTCTACGCCGACCGAATGCTGGCCGGCGCTCCACCGGCGGCCCAGGAGATCTGGCACGAGCTGCGGATCGAGCTGAACGTCGGCCAGTACCTCGACGTGCTGGGCACGGCCCGCGGCGACCTCGAGCGCGGCCGAGCCCATCTCATCGCCCGGTTCAAGTCGGGCAAGTACACGATCGAGCGCCCCCTCCATGTCGGGGTGGCCCTGGCCGGCCGGCTCGGCGACCTCAGGGCGCCGATGTCGGCGTTCGGCGATCCGCTGGGCGAGGCCTTTCAGCTGCGGGACGACCTCCTCGGCGCCTTCGGGGACGAGCAGCTGACGGGCAAGCCGGTGGGCGACGATCTGCGCGAGGGAAAGCCGACGCCCCTGCTGGCGATCGCGGCCGAACGGACGACCCCCGAGCAGGACGAGGTCCTGGGCCGCGTGGGTGACCGGGGCCTGTCGGCCGCCGACGTGGCCGCCGTCCAGGCGGTGCTCCTCGCCACGGGTGCCCTCGACGAGGTCGAGGCCACGATCGGGCGGCTGGCGGCCAGAGCGCTCGCGGCCCTCGACCGGGCCGCCATCACCGACGAGGCCAAGACGGTGCTGGCCGAACTGGCCGAGTTCGTCGCCTGGCGCGGCGCCTGACCCCGGTCGATCACACCCGGCCCGACTCGGCCCGCAGCAGATCTCGGATCTCGGCCAGCAGGAGCGCCTCGTCGCTCGGCGCCACCTCCTCCTCCGGCGCCACCTCCTTCGTCCGCCGCCGCTCGTTGATGGCGTTGACCGGCACCACGACGAAGAAGTAGATGGCCGCGGCCACGATGAGAAAGTTGATGACCGCGGTGATGACCGCCCCGATGCTGAAGACGGCATCGTTGATCGTGAAGACCCCGACATCCGACAGGTCGGGCTGGCCGAAGATGGCCGCGATGAGCGGGTTGATGAGGTTGTTGACGATCGCGGCCACCACCGCGGTGAAGGCTGCGCCGATGACCACGGCGACGGCCAGGTCGATGACGTTGCCGCGGGTGATGAAGTCTCTGAATCCCTTGAGCATGCGGCAACACTACGAACCGGCCGTGCCACCATCGTGGCCATGAGCGACCCAGACGGCGCCTCCGCGCCGACGTCGGCGTCGGCGTCGACCCGGCCGGGCGTCTCCTGGCTGCGGGTGGCGCTGGTCGCGATCGCGGTCGGGGTGCTGGGGGGCGCGATCGGCTATCTGGTCGGCACCAGGCAGGGGGTACCGGCCACCGATTCGGTCGATGTCGGCTTCTATCAGGACATGATCAGCCACCACGAGCAGGCGATCCAGATGGCGGCGGTCCAACTGGCGTCCGGGTCAGACCCGAGGGTCAGCTCGTTCGCCCGGGAGATCCTGCAGTTCCAGTCCTACGAGATCGGGCTCATGCGCCAGCAGCTCGCCGGCTGGGGCATCGAGCCGGGCGACCGCCCCGACACGGCCATGGGCTGGATGGGCCGGCCGGTGCCGGTCGACGAGATGCCCGGGTTGGCCACGCCGGAACAGGTGGACGCCCTGCGCAACTCGCAGGGAGCCGAGACCGACGCGCTCTTCCTCGAGCTCATGGCGGCCCATCACATCGGCGGGGTGGCGATGGCCGATCACGCCGCCGGCCAGGCCGAGCGGGACGACGTGCGCCGGTTGGCGTCGACCATGGCCCGCAACCAGGCCATCGAGGTGAACGAGTTCAGGGCGCTGGCCGAGCGGCTCGGGCTCGAGATCGAGATCCCGGCCGTCCCCGACCACGGCTGACGATCGACCGGTCGGAGGCTCAGCTCCGGAGATACGACGCGCCGTTGACGTCGAGGATGGCCCCGCTGACGTAGCTGGCGCCGTCGGAGGCGAGGAACAACACCGCGGCCGCCACCTCTTCGGCGGTGGCCACCCGTCCGAGTGGCGACTGGGCCCGGATGGCCTCGCCGCTGGGCGCGTTCAGATGGTCGTCGGCCATGTCGGTCGCCACCCAGCCCGGGGCCACCGTCGTGACGGTCACGCCGTAGGGGGCCAAGGCCACGGCCAGGGACTGGCCCATCGCGTTCATCCCGGCCTTGCTCGCCCCGTACGCGGGCGCCTCGGGCTCGCCCCGGAACGCTCCTCTCGACGACACGTTGACGATCCGGCCGCCGCCCGTGGCCATCATGTGCCGGGCGGCCAGGAAGGAGGCGTTGGCCGCAGCGACCAGGTTGACGGCCAGCGTGTGGCGCCAGGCCCGCTGCCAGTCGTCGTAGGTGACCTCGGCGACGGGGTGCGTCTCGTAGACGCCGGCGTTGTTCACCAGGACGTCGAGTCGACCGAGGGCGTGCACCGCCTCGTCGACCATGCGGGCCACGTCGTCCGGATCGGTCAGCTCGGCGCCGACCATGACGTGGCCGCTGCCCGACAGCAGGTCGAGCGTCTCCTTGGCTGCCGACTCGTTTGTTCCAAAGTGGACGGCGACGCGGGCGCCGTGCTCGGCGAAGCCGACGGCGACGGCCCGGCCGATGCCGCGCGAGGCACCGGTGACGAGAATGCCGCGGCCGTCGAAGTCCGTCACCCGTCGCTCCGGTAGAGCGCCCGGGCGATGATCTCGCGTTGGATCTCCGTTGCCCCCTCGTAGATGCGCGGGGCCCGGACCTCCCGGTAGAGCTGCTCGAGACGGTGACCTCGTTCGAGGCCGCGGGCGCCGTGGAGCTGGAGCGCGTCATCGACCACCCGTTGGGCGGTCTCGGTGGCGAGCAGCTTGGCCATGGCCGAACGCATGCCCGTGTCGGGCGACCGGCCCCCGCCCGCGTCGTAGGCGCGGGCCGCGTCGCGCACGACCTGGCGCGCGGCGTGCACCGCCAGCGCCATGTCGGCCAGCTTGTGGCCAACGGCCTGCAGCTGTCGGAGCCGCCCACCGAACGCCTCCCGCTCGTCGGCCCAGGCCACCGCCGCTTCCAGCGCGGCCTGGCTCAGGCCCACGGCCGCGGCGCCAACGCTGGGGCGGAACAGGTCGAGGGTGGACATCGCCACCCTGAACCCACGATCCGGCTCGCCGAGCAGGTGGTCGGCGGGGACGAAGACACCGTCGAAGGTCAGCCGGCCGATGGCATGCTCGGCGAGAAGCTCGATGCGCCGACCGGACAACCCTTCGGCGTCACCGGGAACGGCGAAGGCGGTCACGCCTCGGGCCCCGGCCCCCGCGGTCGTGCGGGCGAAGACGGTGTAGATGTCGGCGTCCGGCGCGTTGGAGATCCACTGCTTCTCGCCGGTGAGGCGCCAGCCGACGCCGTCGGGCTCGGCCTCGAGGGCGATGGCGGCGGCATCGGAGCCGGCGTCCGGCTCGGTCGGGGCGAAGGCGGCGACGGCCTCACCCGCGGCCACCCGGGTCGACCAGGCGTCGACGACGGCGCGGGTGCCCCCGTGCCGGATCGGGTGGAAGCCGAGGCCCTGTACGGCCAGCGCCGTCTCGGCCTCGGGGCATTCGATGGCGACCGCCTCTCGCATGACGCAGAGCTCCATGGCCGAGGTGTGACCGGTCTCGGGGAAGATGCGGGCCAGCAACCCGGTGTCGGCCAGCGCCTTGACCAACGGGCGGTTGACCCGTCCCGGCCGGCCCCGCTCGGCCACGGGCCGGAGCTGGTCGCGGGCGATCGCCCTGAACCCGGCGATCCTCTCCGCGTGCTCGTCCGCCGGCAGCATCAGCCCGACCGCCCCGCAGCGCCGCCCCGCCCCACGCGACCAGCGGCCCTCGACCCCTCCAAATTGACCTTTAAGCGCGCTGAAGTCCGTAGTTGTACCTCCAGCGCGCTTAAAGGGCACGGAGGTGCGGCCGAGCCCGGGCCGGAGCCGAACACGGAGACGGGCGGCGCCGGCAGCATCACCGGAGGCCGCGATCCCGGTCGCGGTCGGGGGCCACGGCCGGCTGCTCCCGCCGGCGGGCGGTGCGGCCCGACAGGTACTGGGGCAGCCACGGGAAGTCGGTGCGGCCCTGGTCGATGGCGGCGTTGAGGGTCCAGTACGGGTCGACCAGGTGCGGCCGGGCCAGCAGGCACAGGTCCGCCCGGCCGGCGAGGATGATCGTGTTCACGTCGTCGACGCTGGCCACCCCGCCGACGGTCATGACCGGCACGCCGGCCTCGTGCCGGATGCGGTCGGCGAACGGGGTCTGGTAGAGGCGGCCGTACCTGGGTCGCTGGCCCGGGTCGACCTGCCCGGTCGAGACGTCGATCAGGTCGGCGCCATGGTCGGCCAGCAGTTGGGCGATGACGACGGCGTCGTCGCCGGTCGTGCCCCCGGGCAACCAGTCGGTGGCCGAGATCCGCACCGACAGCGGCCGCCCGGCCGGCCACACCGCCCTGACCGCGGCGAGCACCTCGAGCGGGTAGCGCATGCGGCGCTCCAGCGGGCCGCCGTACTCGTCGGTCCTGAGGTTGGCGAGCGGCGAGATGAACCCGGACAACAGGTACCCGTGGGCCATGTGCAGCTCGAGCAGGTCGAACCCGCACGCCGCTCCCCTCCGGGCCGACTCGACGAACTGGGCCGCCACGACGTCCATGTCGGCCCGGGTCATCTCCCGCGGCACCTGATTGGCCGGCGAGTAGGGAATGGCCGACGCGGCCAGCAACGGCCAGTTCCCATCGTCCAGCGGCTGGTCCTCGCCCTCCCACATCACCCTGGTCGAGCCCTTGCGGCCAGAGTGCCCAAGCTGGAGCCCGATCGCCGCCGTGGTCCATTCGTGGGCGAACCGGGCCACCCGCGCCCAACCGGCCTGCTGCTCGTCGTTCCACAGCCCGGCACATCCGGGCGAGATGCGACCGATGTCAGAGACGCACACCATCTCGGTCATCACCAGCCCGGCGCCGCCCGCGGCCCGGCTGCCGAGATGGACGAGATGCCAGTCGCTCGGGAGCCCGTCGACGGCCGAGTACTGCGCCATCGGTGACACCACGACCCGGTTGGCCAGCCGCAGTCCCCCGGGCCCCCCCACCTCGAACGGGTAGAACATCGGGGGTGTCTCCGGGTCGGCGGGCCGCAGGTGCTCGGGCGTGTCCTTCCAGAACGCGGCCAGGATGTGGCGGCTGAACTCGTCGTCACGGAGCCGCAGGTTGTCGTAGGTGATGCGTTGGCTCCTGGTGAGGAGCTGGAACGCGAACCGCTCGGGCTCGAGGTCGACGTAGCGACGGATGCCCTCGAACCACTCGCGGCTGGCATGGGCCGCCCGTTGGAGGCTGGCGACGGCCGGGCGTCGGTCGGCCTCGTAGGTGGCCAGCGCCTCGCCCAGGTCGCCAGGGTAGGCGGCCAGGGCGCCGGCCAGACCGATCGCGTCCTCCATGGCCAGCTTGGTGCCCGAGCCGACCGAGAAGTGGGCGGTGTGGGCGGCGTCGCCCAGCAGGACCACGTTGCCCGTGTGCCAGCGCTGGTTGGTCACCGTCGGGAACTCGAGCCACTTCGAGTTGTTCCCGACGATCGGGTGGCCATCGAGGACCGGGCCGAACCGACGCTCGGCGAAGTCGATGGCCTCGCCGTCGTTGTCGCCCGGCCTGGTGTAGCGGCCCGACGTGACGTCGAAACCGAACGCCCGCCACGTCTCGGGCCTGGTCTCGACGATGAAGGTGCTCATCTCGGGCGAGTACGGGTAGCAGTGCGCCTGGACCACGCCGTGCTCGGTCTCGTCGATGACAAAGGTGAAGCGGGGGAACACCTTCGAGGTTCCGAGCCAGATGAACTTGGACTGTCCCTGTTCGAACGCCGGCTCGAACGAGTCCTCGTGGCACCGACGCACCAGGCTGTTCACTCCGTCGCAGCCGACGACGAGGTCGTGCTGGCGACGGAGACGGTCGACGTCGCCCGGTCCCACCTCGGAGTGGTAGCGGACCTCGACGCCGACCTCGGCCGCCCGCTCGCTCAGCAGCTGCAGCAGCCGCACCCGAGCCAGGGCGGCGAAGCCGTGGCCGCCCGACACCAGTACCCGCCCGCGATGGTGGACCTCGACCTCCGGCCAGTGGATGAACTCCGACTCGATGCGGGCGAACACCTCCGGGTCGGCCTCGGACAGGGTGGCCAGCGCCTCGTCGGAGAACACGACCCCGAAGCCGAAGGTGTCGTCCGGCCCGTTGCGCTCCAGGACGGTGACCCGGTGCTCCGGATTGGTCCGCCGCAGCAAGATGCCGAGCAGGAGTCCGCCCGGCCCTCCCCCCACGCAGACGACGTCCACCGCTCGCCTACTCCGGCACGACCGCGGTGGCGACGATCTCGATCTTGGCGCGCGGGTCGACCAGCTCGGTGACGCCGAGGAGCGCCATGGCCGGGAAGTAGCGGCCGAAGTGGCGGGCGTACGCCACCCCGATCTCTGGGCGCGTGCGCCGGTACTCGTCGATGTCGGTGGTGTACAGCGTCAGCGACACCACGTGCTCCGGCCCGGCATCGGCGTCGGCCAGGACGGCGACGACGTTGCCGAGCGCCATGTCGAACTGCTCGGCCAGCGTCACGCCCACGATCGCGCCCACGGGGTCGGACGCGACCTGCCCGGCCACGTGGATCGAGCGGCCCGGGCCGGCGACGATGGCGTGGCTGAAGCCCCGCGGCGGCGCCTGGCCTTCCGGATTGACGGAGAGGTGCACGGGCTCGCCCATCGGTCATCGTCCCTTCCACTGCGGACGCCGCTTCTCGGTGAACGCGGCGTGGAACTCGGCGAAGTCCTCGGTCCCCATGAGGTGGGCCTGGGTCATCGCCTCGAGCTCGATGGCCGCGGCCAGGCTCATGTCCTGTTCCTGGGTGAGCAGCGCCTTGGTGGTGGCGTAGGCGAGGGTGGGACCGTCGACCAGGCGCCGGCCCAGGGTGAGCGCCTCGCCGAGCAGGGTCTCCGGGTCGACCACCCGGTGGGCCAGGCCGATGGCCGCCGCCGTGTCGGCGTCGATGGTGTCGCCGAGCATCAGGATCTCGGTGGCCCGACCCAGGCCGACGATCCGCGGCAAGAGATAGGCCGCACCCATGTCGCCGCCGGACAACCCGACGTGGGTGAACAGGAACCGCAGGCTGGCCGCGGTCGACAGCAGCCGCAGATCGGCGGCCAGGGCGATGACTGCGCCGGCCCCGGCGGCGGTTCCGTTGACCGCGGCGACGACCGGGATCGGCACCTCCCGCAGCCGCTGCACGACCGCTCCGGTCATCCTGGTGAACTCGAGGAGTTCCCTCGCCGGCATCCCGACCAGCTCCCCGATGATCGCGTCGACGTCGCCGCCGGAGCAGAACCCTCGACCCTCGCCGGTGATCACCAGGCTCCGGGTGTCACCGCGGTGCGGCAGTTCGGCCAGCAGATCGCGCAGGTCGGCGTAGGCCTCGAAGGTCAGGGCGTTCAAGCGCTCCGGGCGGTTGAACGTGAGGACCGCCAGCCCGTCGTCGACCTCGAAACGGAAGTGTCGCCATTCGCCCGTGGTCGACGCCGACCCACGAAATGGCGTCACGAGACGAGGATCTCGACCACGATCGACTCGGTGCCCTCGATCCACGCCTCGTAGCGGCACTTCGAGATCGGCATCGACATGCCCTCGTCGTGCCATCCGAAGCCGGAGAACGACATGTACTGCGGCTCGGTGCTGTTGGCCTCGATGACGAGCTCACCCACACCTCTGGTGAGCTCGGCTCGGCTCTCGGCGTCGAACAGCTTCACGTGACAGGTCATCCGTTCGGTGTCGGGCTTGGGCACCCAGCAGAACTCGACGACGTCGCTGCCGAACTCCACCTCGTCCTCATAGTGCTGGTTGTCGGTGATGTCGAAGACGCGGTACGGGTTCGCCCTGCTCAGCCGCGTTCGGTACTCGACGTCCATGGCGGAGATCCTCGCACTCAGCCGGTCTGCTCGTAGGCAACACGCGCCAGATCGACGACGTCGCCGTCGATGTCGTCCACCGAGGTCAGCTCGATCTTGTGGGTCGACTGCCCGGGCGCCGCGGCCGGACGCAGCCGCTCGCTGGTCGGAGGGTCGCGGAAGCGGAGACCGAGGTCGACCCGGGTCTTGGTGGCCGCGGCGATGGCGAACCGGCGGGCCCTGACAAACGGCGTGTACGTCGACCGCCCGGAGACCATCACGTCGTCGCCGAACGCGAGGATCCCATCAGCCAAGCGGTCGAAGATCGGCCGCAGATGCGCCTTGGGCCCTTGGTACTGCCGGTCGGTGTACTCGGCGACGGTCGGGCGCCGCCAGCCGGCGGCCCGGGCCGCGGCGTCGGCGATCGCCCACTGGCTGTACTGGGGCACACCGTGCTCGGACTTGAGCCAGCGGCGCACGGCGAGCTGATCGAGCGGGTCGAGGCCGGACGCCTCCACCAGCTCTACCCACTCGTCGAGATCGCGGCCGGTGCGCTCCTTCATGCCCGTGGCCACGGCGTCCATCATCTGTTCGGGGCCCGACGGCACCTCCCGAGCGTACGCCGTCGCCGCGGTACGGTCTCTTCGGTGCAGGCCGAACCCGAGCTCATCGACGTCCCCGCCGCCGGAGGGCGGCTGCACGTGGCGAGGTGGGGCTCGGGCGGAAATGTCGCCCTCGCGGCCCACGGCATCACCGCATCGAGCATGGCCTGGCGGGGAGTGGCCCGGCACCTCGATGACGACTGGAGCCTGATCGCCCCCGACTTCAGGGGACGGGGCGACAGCCGCGCCCTGGCCGGGCCGTTCGGACTCGAGGCCAACTCCGACGACCTGCTCGCGGTGGCCGAGCGCCTCGACATCGACCGGGCCGTGCTCGCCGGACACTCGATGGGCGCCTACGTCGTGGCCCTGGCCGCGGCCAGAGCCCCGGCCCTGGCCCAACGGGTCGTCCTGGTCGACGGCGGCCTGCCCCCGCCCCGGCCCGAACGGGACGTCGACGTCGACGCCGTCCTCGAGGCCACGCTCGGCCCGGCGCGAGCGAGGCTGCGCATGGTGTTCGCCGGTCCCGAAGAGTACGTCGACTTCTGGCGCCGCCACCCGGCCCTGGCCGCATGGAACGACGACATCGAGGCGTACGTCCGGTACGACCTGACGGGTGCGCCGGGGGCCATGCGCGCCAAGGCTTCGGAGGCCGCGGTCACCGAGGACGGCCGCGGCATCTTCCTCGGCGAGCCGACCATCGGAGCCGCCTTGCGATCGATCAAGTGCCCGATGACCCTGCTGCGAGCGCCGAGAGGGCTCCTCGACGAGCCGGGCGGCTTCCAGCCGGAGGCGCTGGTCGAGAGGTGGCGTGATGAGCTCGCCGACTTCCACGACGTGCTGGTCGAGGACACCAACCACTACACGATCCAGTTGGGCGAACGCGGCGCGGCCGTCGTCGCCGCGAGCATCGCGGGACGGTCGGCGCCGCCATCGGGTTAGGGGCCGGAAGCGGGCGGGTACGGCAGGCGTGTCCCGAAACGAGGAGGCCGCGTGTCCGTCGGCTACCAGATTGTGGTCAGCGCCGACGCTGGGAACGCTGACGATGACGCGATCGAACGAGCCCGGCGCGTCCTCGGCCGGGCCGGCAACGTCGAGGTGGTCCCCACGTCGGAGCGGGACGACCTCGACCGGGCACTCGACGCCACCGGAGACCGGGTGCTGGTGGTGGCGGGCGGCGACGGCAGCCTGCACGTCGTCATCAACCGGCTGTGGCGGCGGGGTCGCGGCGCTCCTCGAGCGCACCATCGGCCTGATCCCGCTCGGCACCGGCAACGACTTCGCCCGCGGCGTCGGTCTGCCGCTCGACCCCGAGGCCGCGGCGCCGACGTCCTCATGATCGGCGTGGCCAACGGCCCATCGATCGGCGGCGGCACCGCGCTGTGCCCCCCCGGCGCGGCCGGATGACGGCCGGCTCGACGTCGTCGTCGTCATGAGCACCGGACCGATTGCCAGGGCATCGTTCGGTCGCGACCTCAGCCGCGGGCGGCATCTCGATCGGGCCGACGTCGTCCACCGTCGGGGTCAGCGGGTCCGTGTGTGGGGCGAACCGGTGCGGCACAACGTCGACGGCGAGCCGACCGATGCGTTGACCGAACGCACCTTAGAGATCGCGCCGGCCGTCTGGTCGCTGCTCTGTCCCACCCGTGGCGACGGGATCGAACCGCGCTCCCCGAGGTGCTCGCCGGCCCGATCCTGCGCCTCGTCGACCGCCGCCAGGTGACGGTGTGGCTGGCGACGAGGGTCGACCGCGCCCTCCAGGTCGAGGTCTACCGGGCCGTCCGCAATCGGCTGGAGCGGCTCGCCGCCGCCCCCACCCGTTCGGCGCGGATCGGCGAGCGGTTGTGGGCGCACGTGGCTGCGGTCCGGTCCGCAGGTTCGTCCGGCTTCCTGTCGGTGACCTCTTGGCCTACGACGTCGTGCTCTCGGGCCGGGACCGGCAACGGCAGCTGGCCACCTCCGTGCGGTCGATGGCCCGACGGCCATGACCTACGGCGACCTGCCCGTCCCGACGTTCCACATCCAGTTGCCCGAGGCGGCGCTCCGCCTCCTGCATGGCTCGTGCCGGCTCCTCCACGGCAACGGCCACGACGCCTTCATCGCCGCCGACGATCTGCTCTCCGACACGGCGATCTGCCAGGAGATCGGTGTCGAGGGGGAGTCGCCCGGCATCTTCGTGTCGCCGGTGCCCGTCTTCGGGCTCGAGGTCCAGGAGCGCCGCCAGAAGTTCCTGGCCGGCAGGCTCGGCCCGTACGAGATCGACTTCGAGGCCTGGCACTCGAACCTGCAGGGGCTCGTCGACTTCATCGCGATCCTCGTCGAGGAGCTCAAGCTACGCAGGTGCGTCGTGCTCTCGCGGGCGACGTGCACTACGGGCTGAACGTCGAGGCCACCTTCGCCATCGACGACGACCGGCTCGACATCGCCCAGCCGGTCTCGAGCTCGTTCAAGCACTCGGGCAACCTGGCCCGCCTCGGCCTCAACTTCCTCGGCCGGCTGGTCACCCCGGAGCACGAACGGGTCGGGTGGCGGTCGCCGCCCACGCTCGACGAGGGAACGGGGCGCGCCCGACTCCTGGACCGCTTCCTCCGGCGTTCGGTGAACACCGACGAGTGGCACGACGACGCCCCGGTGTTCCTCAACGGCAACATGGCCGGGACCGTGGACGCGGGCGAGGACCCGGCCTATCGGGAGCGGCGGGTCTACGTCGCGCCCCAGGAGCGCCCGCATTTCTCTGTCGTCGGCGAGAACAACATCGGCTACCTGACGTTGAGGGACGGTGGCGTGGTGCACCGTCATCTCGTCCCGGTCGGGCCCGGCGAGACCAGGGCCTACACGGCCGAGATGCCGTGGCTGACGACGGAGTGAGCGTGGGCCGCGGTCGACCCGGCCGTTCGCGAGTAGCAGCCAGATCACCCGTTCTTCGGGTGGTTGTCGCGCCTATAGGCGCGAGAACCACCCCACATTCGAGTTGGCGGTCAGGTGACGAGCTGGGTGATGGTGTGGATGGCGAGGCCGGCCAGGCCGCCGACCACGGTGCCGTTGATGCGGATGAACTGGAGGTCGGAGCCGAGCAACAGCTCGAGCCGGCGCGAGGTCTCACCCGAGTCCCACCGGGAGATGGTCGAGCTGACCATGGCACCGATCTCGTCGTGGAAGTGCTCGGCCACGTAGCTCACTCCGGTCTCGATGCCGTCCTGCACCTTGGCCCGCAGCGCCGGCTCCTCCTGCAGACGGACGCCGAAGCCGTGGATGGCCTCGGCCAGCCGACGCCGAAGCTCGGAGTCCGGGTCTGCCGCCTGGGAGCGCAGCTGCTCCTTGAGATCGGTCCACAGCGTCGACGACCATCGGAGCAGCTCGGGCTGGGTGAGCAGCTCCTGCTTGAGCTGCTCCCCCCGCTCGTACATGTCCGGTGAGGTGCGCAGGTCGTCGGTGAGTTGGCGCACCCGACGGTCGAAGTCGTGCCTCAGCTCGTGGTCCGGATCGTTGGCCACGTCGCTGAGCCCGCGCCGCACCCCGTCGAGCAGCCGGTCGAAGATCCGATCCTCGACCGCCTCCGGGAGCCACCACGGCGCCTCCCGCTCGAAGCGCAGCCGCAGCGTCACCCGGTTCTCGTCCAGGTAGCGATCGGCACCGTGCAGCAGGAGGTCGAGGACCTCGTGGTGCCGCCCGCCCGCGGTCATCAGGTCGAGCGCCCGCCCGGCCAGCGGGGCCAGCGGCACGGCGTCGACCCGGGTCCGGATCGAATCGGCCAGCAGCCGGTGGACATCCTCGTCCCGCAGCACCTCGGTCCCGGCCACGACCACGTCGGCGACGTGCCCGGAGACCCGGGCGGCGTTCCCGGGGCTCGCCAGCCAGTCGGCCAGCCGTTCGACCACCCGGGCGCCGCGCACCCGCTCGACGATGATCGCCGGGGTGAGAAAGCTGTGTTGGACGAAGTCACCCAGCGTCTCGCCGAACTGCTCCTTGCGTTCGGGGATGATCGCGGTGTGCGGGATCGGCAGCCCGAGCGGGTGCCGGAACAGGGCGGTGACCGCGAACCAGTCGGCCAGCCCGCCGACGAGCGACGCCTCGAGCGTGGCCCGGACGTAGCCGACCCACCCCTGGTCGTCCGGCAGCAGAAACGTGGCGACGAACAGGGCGGCGGCGACGATGAGCAGCCCCGTCGCCCGACGCTTCATCACGACCAGGCGGCGCTGCTTCACCTCCTCCGACCGGGTGAGGGGAATGGTGGCGACGACCATGTGCCATTGCCTACCCCACCCGGCCGCGGGACCGGCCGTCACCACCACCGGGAAGCGGCGCGCCGCTGATCGCGGTCGGGCGCTCCTCGGTCGGTCGCCGCTACGCGCCGCCCGCCGGATGCGCCGCCAGCTCGACGGTGAACGTCGTGCGGGCGTGCGGCTGGGCCGTCGATCAGTCCGGCCACCCGCAGACGGTCGCGCGCCGCGACGCCGGCCACGGCGTCTGGCAGCCCCGGCAACTCCGGGTCGTACGGAAAGACCCAGACGTCGTGGGGCCGATGGTGCCGGCGACGACATCGAGCCTGAGGCGCGACGCCAGGCCGTCCGGCGGCTCAGGAAGCCTTCTCGGCCGCCGCCTGCCTTCGTCGCAGACCCACAGCCCGCGGCGGCGACCGTGCCGATCGCGAGCGATCACGCGGTGCCGGACCAGCACGTAGCGGTCGTCCCGCCGCTCCCGCCACCGCCGCCGCTCCCACCGCCGCCGGCCTGCGACGGCGACGGCGACCGACTGTAACTCGAGGTCGAGCTGGGTCGTGACGGTCGCCGGGGTGGTCGCCGTCGTCGTTTCGGTGCCGGACGAGCCGGACCCGATCGGCAACGACGACGGTGCTGCGATCGAGCCGGGCTGGGCGGCGGCGTAACCGGCTCCCCCGGCCACGCCCACCGCGGCGACGACCATTGCCATGTTGGCCAGCGGGCGCTTTCGGAACCGATTGCGAAACTGCGGGCTCATGGGAAACCTCCTGTCGGGGCTGCCCACGACTCTCGCCCACCGGTCTGAACCAGAGGTGAGGCGCACCTGAGGATTCCTTCATGACGACACCCAGGCCGAGCCGGCATCGGCGGTGATGGCGTAGGAGCGGATGTGCTCGCCATCGGATGCGAGCCAGTCGACCAGGTCGACGCCGATCGCCGCGAACGCCGTGACGTAGCCCCGCCATCGCTCGAGATCGGCCCACTCGATCGGCACGACCGAGCCGAGACCGCCGGACAGCAGGAGCGCCCGCCGCACCACGTTGTTGGCGGTGCCGACGGCGATGCCGATCTCGACCGCGGCGTCGGAGGCTCGGTGGAGATCGGTGAACGCGAACCCGTCGACCACCCGGCTGTCTGCGTCGAGCAGGATCAACGCGTGCACCTCGCCGAACCGCTGCTGGACGCCGAGCAGCACACCGAGGGATTCGGAGAACGATCGGACACGAGCACCGACCAGGGACATGACTTCACCTCCGCGACAAGGACGACGTGGGGGAAGTCAGCTGCGGGCAGTGTACTCCGGGCCTATGACAACGACGGCCGGTCAGCCGGCCGGCGTCGGCGGAGCTCTGCGTCGGCGGAGCTCGGCCGCGGCGGCCGGAGTCGTCACATCCTGAGCACGGCCTGAGTTTGGGTCACCTTGGCCACCAGGCGTTCGCCTTCGTCGGTCACCTCGGTCTCGATGACGATCGTCGACGACCCCACGTGGAGTGGGCGAGCGGTGGCGACGATCCGGCCCTGACGGACGGCCCGGAAGAAGTTGGTCTTGGACTCGATCGTGGCCGTGCCCGCACCCGCCGGGAGATTGAGGACGGCGCACGTGGCTCCGGCCGAGTCGGCCAGGGCCATGACCGCGCCACCGTGGAGGACGCCGTTGCTGGTGCACAGCTCGGACCTCCACGCCATGCCGAGTCGAACCGAATCCGGCGCGGCACCGTCGACCTCGATGCCGAGGCGCTCGCACAGCGGCATCAGATCGCGTAGCGCCGCCGTCGTGACGTCGACCGGTTCCACGATGACGCGCCCGGGCCCTACGACAGGTCGACGGCGACGTACTTGACCGCGAGGTACTCCTCGATGCCCTCGGCGCCGCCCTCCCGTCCGAGCCCGGAGTGCTTCACGCCGCCGAAAGGCCCGGCCGGGTTGCTGACGAGTCCCCGGTTGAGGCCGACCATGCCGGCCTCGAGCGCCTCGCAGGTCTCGAGCGCCCGAGCGACGTCGCGGGTGTACAGGTAGGCGACCAGGCCGTACTCGGTGTCGTTGGCCGCGGCGATGGCCTCCTCGTTGGTGCCGATGCTGCGCACCGGCGCCACCGGTCCGAAGATCTCCTCCGTCTGGCAGCGGGCGTCGGCGGGGACGTCGGCCAACACGGTGGGCTCGTAGAAGTACCCGGGGCCGTCAGGGGCGTGCCCGCCGAGAACGAGCCTGGCGCCGTGGTCGACCGCATCGTCGACCAGCTCGACGACCTTCTTCCTGGCGTCGGCGTTGATGAGCGGCCCAACATCGACGCCCTGCGCCGTCCCCCGCCCGAGCCTCATCCCCCGCAGCCGATCGGCCAGCCGGTCGGTGAACTCGGCGGCCCGCGACTCGTGGACGAGGAACCGGTTGGCGGCGACGCACGACTGTCCGATGTTGCGCATCTTGGCGATGGCGGCGCCATTGACGGCGGCGTCGAGGTCGGCGTCGTCGAGCACGATGAACGGCGCGTTGCCCCCCAGCTCGAGCGAGATGCGCAGCAGATTGTCGGCGGCCTGGGCCATCAGCTTCTGGCCTACCTCGGTCGACCCGGTGAACGAGAGCTTCCGCAGCCGGCGGTCGGCCATGACCGGCCCGACGGTCGCTCCCGAGCGGGTGGTGGTGATCACGTTGCAGACCCCGGCGGGGAGGCCAGCCTCCTCCAGGATGGCGGCGAACGCCAACGTGGTGAGCGGCGTCAGCTGGGCCGGCTTGACCACGGTGGTGCAGCCCGCGGCGAAGGCCGGCCCCAACTTGCGGGCGGCCATGGCCAGCGGGAAGTTCCACGGCGTGATGAGCAGGCACGGCCCGACCGGTTGGCGCGTGGTCAGCAATCGTCCGTCTCTCGCAGGAGAGGCCATGTACATGCCCCTGATGCGGACGGCCTCCTCCGAGAACCAGCGCAGGAACTCGGCGCCGTAGGCGACCTCGGCCTTCGACTCCGCGATCGACTTGCCCATCTCGAGCGTGATCAACGTGGCGATGACATCTGACCGCTCGATCAACAGCTCGAAGGCGCGGCGCAGGATCTGCGATCGTTCCCTGGGCGCCGTCGCCGCCCACGACGGCTGGGCCTCGACCGCGGCGTCGAGGGCGGCGTTGGCCTCGTCGGGCCCGGCATCGGCCACCTCGACCAGGGTGGCTTCGGTTGACGGGTCCTCGACGGCGAACCGCCCCCCGGTCGCCGCCGACTGCCAAACTCCACCGATGAAGACATCGGTCGGCACCGACTCCAGTACCTCGGACTCACGCGCGCTGAGCACCGGTTCTGCTCCCTCCTGATGGCGTCGCGCCAGGGTATGCCCATCGGGTCTGGCCGCGATCCTGATCCGGATCCACTGGCCGCCGAGCTGCTGGCCATCGTCGGCCGGGCCCACGTGCTGACCGAGCCCGAGGTAATGGCGCCGTACACCGTCGACTGGACCGGCCGGTGGAGGGGTCGAGCCCGGCTCGTGGTCCGCCCGGCCTCCACCGAGGAGGTGGCTGCGGTGGTGGCCGTCTGCGCCGAAGCCCGGGCGCCCATCGTGGCCCAGGGTGGGAACACCGGCCTGGTCGGCGGGGGCGTCCCTCGGGACGGCGAGGTGGTGCTCAGCCTCCGACGGCTCGACGGCCTCGATCCGGTCGACGTCGACACCGCCCAGCTGGTCGGCGGGGCGGGGGTCACGTTGGCCCGAGCGCAGGCCCACGCCCGCGCCGTCGGCCTCGACGTCGCGATCGACCTGGCCGCCCGGGACAGCGCCACCCTGGGAGGAATCGTGGCCACCAACGCCGGCGGCGAGCGGGTCATCAGGCACGGCCCGGCTCGGGCCCAGGTGCTCGGGCTGGAGGCCGTGCTGGCCAACGGCCGGGTGGTCCGGCGCATGTCGGGGCTGGCCAAGGACAGCGCCGGGTTCGACATCACGTCGCTCCTCGTCGGCAGCGAGGGGACGCTGGGTGCGGTGACCCGCGTGCGGCTTCGGCTCGTGCCCCACCTGACCGACCGCGTGGTCGCGCTGCTCGCCGTCGACGGGACCCAGGCCGCGGTGCGGCTCCTGCGGACGCTGCGCCGGCGCCGACCCGACCTCGAGGCGGCCGAGTTGTTCGACGCCGACGGTCTCGACCTGGTGTGCGACCTGTTCGGGCGGCCCCGGCCGTTCGCCGCCACCCATCCGTCGTACCTCCTCGTCGAGTGCGCCGGCCCGGACGATCCGACGGAGGCCTTGGCGTCGGCGCTCGAGGACGTCGACGGCCTGCTCGACGCCGCCATCGCCGGCGACGGGCCTCGACGGGCCGCGCTCTGGGGCTACCGCGAGGCCTTGAGCGAAGCGATCAACCTGGCCGGGGTGCCGCTGAAGCTCGACGTCGCCGTGCCGCTGCCGGTGGTCGCCGAGTTCGAGCACGAGCTGCGCCCGAACGTCGCCGACGTGGCACCCGAAGGGCGGCTCGTGGTCTTCGGTCACCTGGCCGAGGGCAACCTCCATGTCAACCTGCTCGGGGCGGAGGACCGCTGGGAGGATGTCACCGCCGCGGTCCTTGGCCTCGTCGCCCGGTTCGGCGGGAGCATCGGGGCCGAGCACGGCGTCGGCCAGGCCAAGGTGCGATGGTTGCCGCTCACCCGTTCGAGGGAGGAACTGGCCGCCATGGTGGCCGTGAAGCGGGCGCTCGACCCCGACTGGCTGCTCAACCCCGGCGTCGTCCTGCCGGTACCAGACAGCCGGCCAGGCAGCTGAGTCGGACGGCACATCGTGCTCATCCGCTCGAGCCGCCGGCCGGCTCCGGTTGTCTGGTGGCCGAGCTGGTGCCTCGCCGGCCTTCAGGCCTCGGCCGGGAAGACGTAGGCCTGGGCCGCGTCCGATTCGATGTCGCCGACGACGAGGCTGAGCCCGCCCGGCGCAGCCGGGTCGACCGAGAAGATCGAGCTGCGACGCGGCGGGTCGCGGTCCTCGGGCAGGCCGTACGGGTAGTCGCCGAACAGGTCGCCGAAGGTCAGCGTCTCGATCGAGTTGATCGCCTCGATCATCCCGTCGCGGCCGAGATCACCGAGCTCGACCGCCTGTTCCAGCAACTGGTGGACGGCCCACGCCTGGGCGTAGCCGAACGTGAAGTAGATGTCGGGCTGCTGATCGGGGGCGTACGCCTCGACGTGCTCGAGCATCTGCTGCATGCCCTCGATCGACATGTCCCCCCACTCGGTGCCCTCGGCGGCGAGCACGAAGTTCTCCTGGAGGTACGGCAGCAACGGCGACGCCGTGAACGCTCCGATCCACGTGGGCGACTGCCCGATCCACTGCGGCGCGAAGCCGGACGTGGCCGCCTTGCCCATGATGCCCCCGGCGGTGGTCGGGGTGGCGGTGAGGAAGACGGCCTCGCACTGGGCGGCCTGGAGCTGCTGGACGGGGGCGGTGAAGTCGGTGTCGGTCGAGCTGAACCTGGCCTCCGCCGCGATGTCGAATTCGAGCTCGCCCGACGCGAACTCCATGCCTTCGAACCCGGCGTCGCCGTACGGGTCATCGTGGCCGGCGAAGCAGATCGTGCTGCCTTCCCCGCCCCCCTCGGTGAGGTACCAGCTCATGGCGTTGATGGCCTGGACCTGGTAGGGCCCGCCGATGGGCAACAGGTTCTGCTCCCTCACCCAGAAGGCATCAAGGGACGCGGGCGCGGCGATGATGTTGTCGGCCTTCAGCTGCTCGAGCGCGGCGTTCACGATCGGCGTGCCGAGCATCTGGGCGAACATCACCACCTGATCCTTGATCGCGTTGTACTGCTGCACGCCGGTGGTGGGGTCGTAGCGCGAGTCGACGGCCAGCGTCTCGATCGGGTACTTCCCGGCCACGCCGCCCAGCTCCTCATTGACGTACTCGAAGTACACCTCGTTGCCGCGGGTGAGCGGGTCGCCGATGATCGTCACCGGGCCGGTTTGGGGCGTCACGATGCCTAGCGTGATGGTGGTGCCGTCGAAGCCCGGACCCGGCTGCACCTCCGCCGCCTCGGTTCCCTCCTCGCCTTCGGACTCGGCGTCGTCGTCGTCGCCCCGGCCGCACCCGGCGGCCAGCAACAGCAGCACGAAGAACAGAGCGAGCAGCCGGAAGAGCTTGCTGTGGTTCATGAATACCCCCTGGTAGGTCATTCGGTCACGAGTAGGAGAACGGCCACGACAGGAACCACGTCTTGATGCGGCGCCAGACCGCAGCCAGACCGTGGGGTTCGACGATGAGGAAGACGATGATGAGGAGGCCGTAGATGGCGTTGTTCAGGGCCGCCACCTCGATGAAGCCGGCCTGTCCGCCGGCGTCGCCGGAGACGAACGGGAGGTCGGTGTTGAGGCTCAAGGTCTGGATGATCTGCGGCAGCGAGCCCACCAGCAGCGCCCCCAGCACCGCGCCGTAGATCGTCCCGACGCCGCCGATGATGACGATGGCGAGGTACTGGATCGACAGCAGCAGCATCCGCGTGGGCGGGTCGACCCAGTTCACGAACCCCTCGAGCACGCCGTAGAGCGCACCGGCCACCGCCGCGAACGCGCTCGACCAGGCGAACGCCCCGATCTTGTAGCGGGCCAGGCTCACGCCGACGACCTCGGCGGCGAGGTCGCGGTCGCGGATCGCCTGCATGGCTCGACCCGGCCGGGAGCGGACGATGTTCTTGGCCAGCAGGGCGACCACGCCGGCGAAGAACCAGATCAGCCAGAAGAACCCCTGATCGTCGGTGAAGGTCGACCCGAACAGCTCAAAGGTGGGGGCGTCGAGCGTCGGAAGGGCGCCGGTGGCCGCCACCCCGGTGCCGCCGCCCGTGACCGAGTCCCAGTTGTCGAACACGTACCGGCCGACGAAGAGGAGGCCGAGCGTCACGATGACCAGGTAGTTGCCGCGCAGCCGGAGGGCGAAGGGCCCGATCGCGCTGCCGAGCAGGGCTCCGATCAGGGCCGCCGCCGGCAGCCAGACCACCAGCGGCAGGCCCAGCTCGGCCCCGAGGTAGGCAACGACGTAGCCGCCGACCGCCACGAAGAAGCCGTGGCCCAGCGACACCTGGCCGGTGTAGCCGATCAGCAGGTTGAGCCCGATGGCGCCGATGGCGGCGACCCCGGCGTAGCCGAGGATGTTGAGCGGGTAGTCGGTCAGGCTGAGCGGGGTGACCACCCAGACGACCACGAGGGCGAGGGCGGCCAGCTTGGTGAGGAGCGATGGGAACAGCCGGAGGTCGTCGGCGTAGTCGACGAGCATCCCGGGATTGCGCGACGAGCGCCGGACAGCCAGGGCAGTCGGTACGGCCATCAGATCCGGCGCACCTCCTTGGTTCCGAACAGCCCGAAGGGCCGAACCATCAGGATGACGATCATGACCAGGTACGGCATGACGTCCTCGAACCCGTCCCCCAGCCACTCGGGCGCCGACGGAAGCCAGCCGAAGTCCAAGACACCCGTGACCCATCCCTGGGTGAGGGTCTGGGTGACGCCGATGATCGCCCCGCCGATCACCGCACCGAGCGGCGAGTCGAGCCCGCCGAGGATCATGGCTGGGAAGGCGACCAGGGCGACGAAGCCGAGGGCGGGCTGGACGTTGGCCGCCGCGCCCGCGGCCGCGGTGACGCCCGCCAGCGCACCGACCGCCCCCGCGATCGCCCACGACACCGCGAACACCCGGCGCACGCTGATGCCCTGGGCCAGGGCGACCTCCTGGTCGAGGGCGGTGGCCCGCATGGCGATCCCGATCCGGCTGTAGCGGAACAGCAGGAAGAAACCGGCCAGCACCACCCCGGCCATGACGATCGTGGCCAGGTTCTTCGACTCGATCACCACGCCGCCGGCCGTCAGCGACTCGGTGCCCCACGGGTCACCGAGCACGAGGTTGTCGCCGCCCCAGATCATGGTCGGGACCTCCTGCAGGATGATGAGGAGCCCGATCGTGATCATGATGACCGCGTACACGGGTTGGCCGATCATGCGCCGGAGGATGAGCAGCTCGACGAGCACGCCGACCACGGCGCACCCGATCATCGCGATCGGCACGGCGACGAAGAACGGCAGGCCCCACCTGTTGATGGCGTTGTACGCAAAGTAGGCGCCGAGCAGCACGAAGGCGCCCTGGGCGAAGTTGATGACGCCGGTCGCCCGGTAGATCACCACGAAGCCGAGCACGATGAGCGCGAACTGGGCGCCGATGGCGAGCCCGGCCACCAGCAGTTGCAGAAAGGTGGTCACGGCGCGCCCACGTACATCGACTCGATGAGGGGGCCGAACTCGCGCTCGATCGCCCGCCGCTTCACCTTCTGGGTGGCGGTCAGCTCGCCGTCCTCGTGGTCGAGCTCCTTCGGCAGCAGCTTGAAGTACTTCACCTGCTCGGCCCCGGCCAGCTCCCCGTTGACCTGCGTGACCCACTCGCCCACCAGGTCGGCCACCTCCGGCTTCGACGACAGGTCCTCGTAGGTGGTGAAGCCGAGGCGGCGACGGGTGGCCCAGTTGGCGACCGTGTCGGACTCGATGCCGATGAGCGCGGTGAGGTACTTGCGTTGGTCACCCACCACGATCGCCTCCCGCACGAACGGCGACACCTTCAGCCGGTTCTCGATCTCGGAGGGGCTCACGTTCTTGCCGCCGGCGGTGATCAAGATGTCCTTCTTGCGGTCGGTGATCGCGAGGAACCCGTCCTCGTCGAGCTCGCCGACGTCGCCGGTGTGGAGCCAGCCGTCCGCGTCGATCGTCGCCGCGGTGGCCTCCTCGTCCTTGAAATAGCCGACGAACGTTCCCGGCCCACGGGTGAGGATCTCGCCGTCGCGGGCGATCCGCAGCTCGGCGCCGGGTACCGCCCGCCCCACCTTTCCGATGCGGATGTCGTCGGCCGGGGTGAGGGTGGCGAGGGCGGTGTTCTCGGTCATGCCGTAACCCTCCCGGACCGGGATGCCGACCGACCACAGCCACTCGAGCACCTGGGGGGCGATCGGCGCGGCGCCGGAGAGCGCGCCCCGCACCCGGCCCATGCCGAGCTTGCGCCGCAGCGACCGGTACAGCACCAGCCAGCCGACGCCGTTCACGATCCAGTCGACCGGTGACATGCGCCCGACCCACCGCTTGCGGGCCAACCGTGCGCCCTGGCGGCTCCAGAAGCGGTACATCTGGCGCTTGAGCCAGCCCGCGTCCTGCATCCGGATGGTGACGCCCGCCATCATCTTCTCCCATACACGGGGTACGCCGAGGAAGAAGGTGGGCTGGACGTCGCGGAGGTCGGTGAGGAATGTCTCGCCGCCTTCGCCGAAGTTGACGACGTACCCCGAGCAGATCCCGTTGACCACCGAGATGAGACGCTCGGCGATATGGCACAGTGGAAGGTACGACAGCACCTCGTCGTTCGTCGCCACACCGAACGTCACCCGGGTCGAGGCGGCCGCGGCCAGCAGGTTGGAGTGGGCGAGCATCGCACCCTTGGGCCGGCCGGTCGTGCCCGATGTGTAGACGATGATCGCGGTGTCGTCCGGGCCGACCCGGGCGACCTCGTCGGCGAACGTCGGAGCGTCGGGTCGGCCCATGGTCTCGAGCTCGGCGAACGTCATGACCATGCTGTCATCGAGCACCCGCACCCCACGGGAGTCGATCACCACCACCTTGCGGAGGTTGGGGCACCGCTCCCGCACGGCAAAGGCCTTGTCGAGCTGTTCCTCGTCCTCGGCGATGAGCACGACCGACTCGGAGTGGGCCAGCAGGTACTCGACCTCGGCCGCGGGGCTGGTCGGGTAGACGCCGACGCTGACCGCGCCGACGCCCTGGACGGCGATGTCGGCGACGACCCATTCCGGCCGGTTCTGCGAGTGGATGGCCACCCGGTCCCCCGGCTGCACACCAAGGGCCTGGAGCCCCATGCCGACCGCGGCCACCCGCCCGGCGACGTCGCTCCAGGTGAACTCGAGCCAGCGCCCCAGCCGCTTCTCCCGCAGCGCGACCTTGGCCGGCTCGGTGGCCGCTCGATCGAGCAGGGCCGCAGGCAGCGACGTCCAGTGGAGGGTGAGATCGTCGGACGCGGCCGGGGGAGAGGTTGCTGCGGTCGTGGTCATGGCTCGCGGGCTCCTTCGAGTTCGGCCTCCAACTCCTCCTCCACCCTGACCTCGAGCGCCTCGAGCTCGGGCGTGGGTTGGCCGAGGTAGGCCTCGATCACCTTGTCGTCGTGCTGCACCTCATCGGGTGGGCCGATGGCGATGGGGACGCCGAAGTCGAGGGCCATGACCCGGTCGGCGATGTCCATCACCATGTGCATGTCGTGCTCGACGAGGATCATGGCGATGTCGGTGTGGTCCTTGATCTCGAGGATGTACCGCGCCATGTCCTCGGTCTCCTCGAGGTTCATCCCCGCCACCGGCTCGTCGAGCAGCAGCAGGCGTGGGTCCATGGCGAGCGCCCGCCCGAGCTCGATGCGCTTCTTCACCCCGTACGGGAGGATGCCGACGGGCGAGTAGCGATGGGGGGCCAGCTCGAGGAGGTCGATGATCTCCTCGACCCGGCCGCGGTGGGTGATCTCCTCCCCGCGGGCCCGGCCCCGCCACACGGCGCCGGCCAGGAACCCGGTGCGCATCAGATGGTGACGGCCCAGCATGAGGTTGTCGACGACGTTGAGGTTGGTGAACAACCCCAGGTTCTGGAAGGTGCGGGCGACGCCGAGCTGGGCGATCCGGGTGGGCCGCGGCCCGATCAGCTCCGTGCCGTCCAGCATGATCGAGCCGCTCTGAGGGTGGTAGACCCCGTTGAGGCAGTTGAAGATCGACGTCTTGCCCGCCCCGTTCGGGCCGATGATGGCGAACAGCTCGTTCGGGTACACCTCGAAGGTCACCTGTGACAACGCGGCGAGCCCACCGAAGCGCAGGCTGATCTCGCGCACCTCCAGCAGGGGCCCCGGTCCGTCGCCTTGGCTCCCCGAGCCCGGGCTCACGCGCTCCAGCCTTTCTTTCGTCGGTAGCTCTTCACCTCGCGGAACGACCTGCGGCCCGCCTCGCCCACGCCCAGATAGAACTCCTGGATGTCGCGGTCGGTGAGGAGGTCGGCGGCCGGGGCGTCCTTGACGACGCGGCCGTTCTCGAGGACATAGCCGTGGTCGGCGATCGAAAGGGCCATAGTGGCGTTCTGCTCGACCAGGAGGATGCTCGTCCCCTGGCGGTTGATGTCGCGGATGATCTGACGGATCTGCTGGACGACCAACGGGGCCAGCCCGAGCGACGGTTCGTCGAGCAGCAAGAGCCTGGGGGACTGCATGAGCGCCCGTCCGATCGCCAGCATCTGCTGCTCGCCGCCGGACAGGAGACCGGCCGCCTGCTTCCGGCGGTCGGCGAGCTTCGGGAACAGCGTCATCACCCGGTCGTAGCTCTCGCGCGCCTGCTGACCCCAGCGGATGTAGGCCCCGGCGCGCAGGTTCTCATCGAGGGTCAGATCGGGGAAGACGCGCCGTCCCTCCAGCACCTGCGACACGCCCTTGCGCACGATGGCCGACGGGTCGAGCCCGTCGATCCGATCGCCGGCGAAGGTGATCGAGCCCTTGGTGACCTTCCCCCGGTGGGCGACGAGCAGGTTGGTGAGCGCCCGCAGCATGGTGGTCTTCCCGGCGCCGTTGGCACCGAGGAGGGCGACCACTCCGCCGTCGGGCACTTCGAGGCTCACGCCCCGGAGCACCAGGATCACGTCGGCATAGACCACTTCGAGGTTCCGGACCTCGAGCAGCGGGAACGACGCAGGCTCCCGAACGACGGATTCAGCGGCCGCCACTACAACCTCCCCCCTCTTTCTCCCGCGACCGTAGACGCTCCGCTCCCCTGCCCACCGGCGTTGTCACCTGAACGACACGAGGACCGGACCTCATGATCGCCTGCCGGCAACGACCAAGCCGGGTCGCCGGATGCGGTCGCCCCGGTCGCCCCGGTTGCCCCGGTCGCCCCGGTGGACCAGCAGGGCCGCCGCCACCAAGGCCGCGGCGACGACCGTGGCGAAGTTGGCCAGCACGTGGAACCCGAAGCCAGCCTTGACGAAGCCCGAGGCCAGGGCCGCGGTACCGGCGCACAGGTTCATGAGCATGTCGGCCGAGCCCTGGACGGCGACGCGGTCGGCCGCCGGCACCGATTCCGTGAGCAGGGCGCTGCCGCCGATCAGCCCGACGCTCCACCCCAGGCCGAGCAGGAACAGGCCGGCGAACACCAGGGCCGGGTGGTAGCCGGCGAGCACGGCGATGATGGTTCCCACCCCGAGGATGGCGCCGCCTACGCCGATGGCCGGCACCCGACCCCGGCGGTCGGCCAGTCGCCCGACGATCGGGGAACAGCCGTACATCCCGACGATGTGGACGGCGGTGACATAGAGGGACAGCGTGGCGTGGCCGTGGTCCTTCATGTGCAGCGGGGTCATGGTCATCACCGCGATCATCGCCGTCTGTGAGCCGACGACGGCGGCCAGGCCCAGCCAGGCCCAGCCCGGCCCGCGGGCTGCTGGCCACGGCCGCGGCCGACCGGCGGAACTGGTCGGCGAGGCGGGTCGGCTGGGGCGGGTCGTCGGGCGGGCCGAGCAGGCCGGCGACGGCCAGCGGGTCGGGTCGCAGGCGCCAGGCCACCGTGAGCGCGGCGATGAAGAAGAACGCGACCGCGAACAGATAGGCGCCGACGTAGGACTCGAGCCCGATGGCCCGCCCGACGGCGTCGGCCGGCGCTCCGATCGTCGGCCCGAGGACGGCGCCCAGCGTGCCGACCCACACCACGGTGCTGATGGCCCGGGCTCGGTGCTCGGGCTCGGCCAGATCGGCGGCGGCCTACCTGGCCTGGAGGTTGGCCGACTGGCCCCCGCCGAACAGGAGCATCCCGACGACGAAGAGGGGCAGCATCCGCAGCTGACGGCCGAGCAGGGCGACCACCGCGCCGGCGGCGCCCAGGGTGTAGCCGAGTTGGAGGCCGGGTCGGCGGCCGCGGGCGACCATGAGCCGGGACAGGCCGACGCTGGCCCCGGCGGCGCCGAGGGTGAGCATGGCGAAGGCGATGCCGCCAACCGGTCGCCGCCCAGGATGTCGGCGGCCAGCAGGCCGCTAACGGCGATCGCCGAGGCGACCGCGGCGTTCCCCGGCGCCTGGCTGACCATGATCACGCCGAGCGTCCGCCGCTGCACGGCCGCCCGGTCGGGCGGGGCGACCACGCGGGTCGGGGATCCGTCGTCGGCCACCACGGGCGCCAGGTTCGCGCGCCAATCGCATTCTCGACGCAGTGGCGGTCGAATTCCGACCGTGAGTGCGTCGAGTTTGCCCGCGTGACGGTTGACCCCTATTAGTTCGGATGCTAAACAAACAAACCGTGACCGAGCGACCCACCGCCACGCCGTCCCGCGGCAAGACCCGCCGCGGGTCCGAACGCAAGGCGCTCCCCGGCGACGCCCGGCGCCACAACCGGGCCCTCGTGCTGCGCACGCTGTTCCACTCCGGCCCGATCAGCCGGGCCGACCTGGCCCGGGCCACCCACCTCACCCGGGTCACCACGTCCGATCTGGTGGCGGAGCTGCTCGACGAGGGCCTGCTGGAGGAGCTCGGCACCCGGCCCAACCAGGGCGTAGGAAAGCCGGCGACCCTCCTCGGCATCGTGGCCGACGCGGCGCTCGTCCTCGGCCTCGACCTGAGCCACGATGCCCGCTTCACCGCCGCCCTCATCGACCTCAACGGGAAGGTGCTCGAACGACGATCGGTCGAGCGTCGCGGCCGGACCGGTGATCGGGCGATCGAGCTCGCGGTCGAGCTCGCCACCGAGCTCGCCGGGATCAGCCATCGCCCGCTGCTCGGCGCAGGCATCGGCAGCCCCGGCGTCGTCGACGCCAGGGGCACCGTGGCCGAGGCCCCCAACCTGGCCTGGTTCGGGATCGACCTGGCCGGCCGGCTGGCGGCCGTTCTTCCCTGCCCCGTGCACGTGGCCAACGACGCCAACGCCGCCGTCCTCGGCGAGCGCACCTTCGGCGACGCCAGCGAGCCCAGCCTGCTCCTGGTCAAGGTGGGTCACGGTGTGGGCGCCGGGGTCGTGATCGACGGCCACCTCGTACTGGGCGACCGGTTCGCGGCCGGCGAGATCGGCCATGTCGTGGTCGACGGCCGGGGCGACGAGTGCGCCTGCGGTCGGCGGGGCTGCCTGGAGACCGCCATCGCGGCACCGCTGCTGCGGGCGAGGCTCGAGACGGCCGCGTCGCCGACCCGCGTCCTGACCGCCGCCGGGACCAGCCTGGGCATCGCCCTGGCCCCGGTCGTGAGCACACTCAACCTCCACGACGTCGTACTGTCCGGGCCCCTCGACGTGCTCGACGAGCCGTTCCGGCGCGCCGCGCTCGAGACGATCCGGCGGCGCACGATGCCGGCGGTCGGTGAGAACGTCGACCTGCGCTTCTCCGCCCTCGGCGAGGACGACGTGCTCCTCGGCGCCGCCGTGCTCGTGCTCGACCGGGAGCTCGGGATCTCGTGACCGACCGACGCAACCAACCGGACCACACGTCGACCAACGCACCAGACGCTCCAACGCAAGGACACGTCAATGAAATTGGGAGGACCATCAAGGTGAAGACCATGAAGCTCATGGCCGCGGGCCTGACCGCGCTGCTGCTGCTGGCGGCGTGCGGCGGGGACGACGGCGACGACGCCGCCGCCGGATCCGGCGGCCCGGAAGAGGAAGTCACCCTGCGGCTCTGGCTGAACGGCCCGGACACGCCACAGGAGCTGGTCGACTTCGCCATCAGCGAGTTCGAGGCCGACCACCCCAACGTCACCGTCGAGTTCGAACGCCAGCAGTGGGACGGCCTGGTCGAGCGGCTCGCCACCGCCCTGTCGAGCAGCGACAGCCCGGACGTCATCGAGGTGGGCAACACCCAGGCCCAGGGGTTCGAGGCGGCCGGCGCCCTCGTCGACCTCACCGAGCATCGTGACCAGCTCGGCGGCGACGACCTCGTCCAGAGCCTGGTTGAGTCGGGCACCTACGACGGCCAGTTCTACGCCATCCCCTATTACGGCGGTGCCCGCATCGTCGTCTACCGCACCGATCTGCTCGCCGCGGCCGGGCTCGAGGTGCCGACCACCATCGACGAGTTCGTCGAGACCGGCATCGCCCTGAAGCAGGCCAACACGGCCACGCCCAACTTCTCCGGCGTCTATCTCCCCGGTCGCAACTGGCACGCCATGCTGTCGTTCATCTGGGACGCCGGCGGGGACATCGCGGTGCAGGACGACGACCAGTGGGTCGGCGAGCTCGACTCATCAGAGTCGGTCGCCGGGCTGGAGACGGTGCAGCGCATCATGACCGAGGCCAACGCGGCGCCGGCCGACTCCGACGACGCAAATGACTTCATCGCCTTCTGCAACAACGAGGTCGGCATGCTGATGGGCCCGGGCTGGAAGGTCGGCCAGATCGTCGAGGAGTGCCCGGCGATGGAGGCCAACATCGGCGTCTTCGCCCTGCCCGGTTCGGAGTCGGGGACGACCGCCCCGGTGTTCCTCGGTGGGTCGAACCTCGGCGTCTCGGCCAACAGCGAGAACCCCGAGCTGGCGATCGAGTTTCTCGAGGTCCTGATCGGCGAGGAGTACCAGAGCCGGCTGGCCGAGATCGGTCTGCTGCCGGGCCGGCTGTCGCTCCTGTCCGAGGTCGGCGGCACCCCGGCGAACGAGGCTCAGGCCGAGGCCGCCCAGAACAGCCGCTTCGTGCCGGCCAGCGAGAACTGGGCTGCGGTCGAAGGGGCGAACATCCTTCAGGACATGGGCGTCTCCATCGCCCTGGGCGGCGACGTCGCGGCCGAGGCGGCCCGGGCCGACACGGCCATCGAAGACACCCTCAACGGATAGGCAAGTAGGCAAGAGTCGTACGGTGACGGTCGTCCTGCCGGAACAACCAACCACTCCGAGCGAGACGACCGCCACCGGCGATCTCGGTCCGACGCCGCGCCGCCGGCTCCGCTCGCCTGCGGGCCGGCGGCGTCCGCGCCTCCCGTACCTGCTGCTGGTGCCGGCGGTGGCGACGATGGTCGTCGTGCTCGGCTACCCGCTCGTCCGGCTGGGCGTGATGTCGCTGCAGCGGTTTGGCCTGCCCCAGCAGTTCGGCGCTCCTCCCGAGTGGGTCGGGCTGGCCAACTTCAGGGAGATCCTGACCGACTCGTACTTCTGGACCGTGGTGCTGCGCACGGTCGTGTTCTGCGTGGTGAACGTGGCCATCACCATGGTGCTCGGTCTGCTGACGGCCCTGCTCCTCCATGCGCTCGGCAAGAAGATGAGGACCGCGCTCAGCATCGGGCTGCTGCTGGTATGGGCCATGCCGGCCCTGACCGCGACGGTCGTGTGGCAGTGGGTGTTCGACGCCCAGTACGGGTTGGTCAACTGGTTGTTCACCCAGCTCGGCGGCGACTTCGAGGGCCACTCGTGGTTGTCGGCCCCGCTGTCGTTCTTCGCGGTGGCCACGATCGTGGTCGTGTGGATGGGCATCCCGTTCGTGGCGTTCACCCTGTACGCGGGCATGACGCAGGTCCCCGAGGCCACCATGGAGGCGGCGGCGGTCGACGGCGCCGGCCCCTGGGCCCGGTTTCGCGACGTCATGATCCCCACCCTCAAGCCGCTGCTGCTCATCCTGGCCGCCCTCAGCACCCTGTGGGACCTGCGGGTGTTCACCCAGATCTACGTCCTCCAGCAGGCGGGCGGCATCACGCGGGAGACCAACCTGCTCGGCGTGTGGACCTACCGGGTGGCCATCGGCCAGAACCGCTACGACATCGGTGCGGCCACGGCCATCGTGATGGTGGCGATCACCCTGGTGCTCACGATCTTCTACCTCAAGCAGATGCTCAGCAAGGAAGAGCTGTGAAGGGTCGCATCACCCGAATGTTGGGTCGTTGTCGCGCCTATCGGCGCGATAAGTACCCGAAGAACGGAAGGGGTGGGGGGTGGTGGCGGTGAAGAGGCGAAGGGTCGCGCTCAACCTCACGGCCGTCGTCGTGCTGGTGGTGATGGTGTTCCCCGTCTACTGGATGGTGGTGACCTCGTTCCGGCCCCGGCTCGACATCCAGTCGGCCAACCCCGAGCTGCTGCCCATGCCGGCGACGCTCGACAGCTACCGCAACGTCTTCGATCGGGAGTTCTTCGTCGACGCCGTCGGCAACAGCCTCATGGTCACCCTGCTGACCGTGTCCCTGGCCCTGGTGATCGCGTTCCGGGCCGCCATCGCCATCTCCCGGTACCGGTTCATCGGCCGCAAGGCCTTCATCATCACCGTGCTGCTGGTGCAGATGGTGCCGGCCGAGGCCCTCATCATCTCGATGTTCAAGGTGCTCGACGGCTGGGCCCTGACCAACACGATCGTCGGGCTGACCATCACCTATCTGGTCTTCGTCCTGCCCTTCACCATCTGGACCCTGCGGGGCTTCGTCGGCGGCATCCCCCGCGATCTCGAGGAGGCAGCCATGGTCGACGGGGCCAGCCGCATGCGGGCCTTCCTCACCGTCACCCTGCCGCTCATCGCGCCCGGTCTGGTCGCCACCGGTATCTTCGCCTTCATCCAGGCGTGGAACGAGTTCATCTTCGCCCTGGTCATCATGAACCGGCCGGAGAGCCAGACCCTCCCCGTCTGGCTGCAGACCTTCAACGAGGGGGCGCGCGGCACCGACTGGGGCGGGGTCATGGCCGGCTCAACGCTCATCACCATTCCCGTCCTGATCTTCTTCCTGGCCATCCATCGCCGGGTCACGAGCGGGCTCACCGCCGGGGCGGTCAAGGGATGAAGGGATGACGGGATGACGGGATGACGGGATGAGCATCACCCCGACCAACGGCGACGCACTACGGCGGATGGCCGCGGCCACCCTCATGGCCTCGTTCACGGGTCCAGTGGTGCCGGACTGGCTGCGCCGGGCGGCCGACGACGGCCTGGGCGGCGTCTGCCTGTTCGCCTCGAACCTGACCGGGCCGGCCCGCGGCGTGACCGATGCCCTGCACGCGGTCCGGCCCGAGCTGATCGTGGCCACCGACGAGGAGGGCGGCGACGTGACCCGGCTGTGGGCGGCCTCGGGCAGCCCGATCCCGGGGAACGCGGCACTCGGTGCGGTCGACGACCCGGCGCTGACCCGCCAGGTCGCTGCCGCCCTCGGCGTCGCGTTGGCCGCCAACGGCGTCGATCTCGACCTCGCCCCGGTGGCCGACGTCAACGTCGACCCGGCCAACCCGGTGATCGGCGTCCGCTCCTTCGGCGCCGATCCGACCGGCGTGGCCCGCCAGGTCGCCGCGTTCGTCGCCGGGCTCCAGGCGTCGGGCGTCGCCGCCTGCGCCAAGCACTTCCCCGGCCATGGGGCGACGTCGGTCGACTCGCATCTCGACCGGCCCGTGCTCGACATCTCCCATGAGCTGCTCGGGCGCCGGGAGCTCATGCCGTTCCGGGCCGCGGTCGAGGCCGGGACGGCCGCAGTCATGACCGGCCACGTCGTCGTGCCTGCGCTCGACGACCGCCCGGCGACCGTGAGCCCGGTAGTGGTCGACCTCCTGCGTTCCGAGCTGGGTTTCACCGGCGCGGTGGTGACCGACGCCTTGGACATGGCCGGCGCAGGCGGTCCGGCCGTCATCCCGATGACGGTGGTCGCCGCCCTCTCCGCCGGGGCCGACCTGTGCTGCCTCGGGCCCGACGCCACCGCCGACCTCGTCGCGGCCTGCATCGACGCCGTCGTCGCCGCGGTCCAACGGGGCGGGCTGGAGGCCGACCGGCTGGCCGAGGCGGCCCACCGGGTGGCCGGCGTCCGGAGGTCGTCGGCGATGGCAGCGGCGCCCGCAATCGGCCCCGATCTCGTCACCATCGGACTCGATGCCGCCCGCCGAGGGGTGCGGGTCGACGGCGACCCAGCCGTGGCGCCCGGCGCCCACGTCATCGAGCTGGCCGGCCCCGACATGATCGCCGCCGGTCCTGTGCCGTGGGGGCTGGGCCCCGCCTTGGCCGACCTCGACCCGACGGTCACGCACGCCCGCGACGCCACGGCACCCGCTCCGCCGCCACGACGACCGCTGGTGATCGCCTACCGCGACGCCCACCGCCACCGCGAGCTGCGCGCCACCCTCGAGCGCCTGGCCGCCGCCCGGCCGGACGCGGTGCTCGTCGATATGGGCTGGCCCCACCCGAATCCGCCGCCGACCAGAGGCCGCATCGTGACCTTCGGCGCGGCGCCGCCGTGCGCCCTGGCCGCGGCCGAGCTCCTCGTCCCCGCTCGGAGAACAACCCACCATGGCTGAGATCACCCTGACCGGCGTGACCAAGCGCTTCGACAACGATGTCGTCGCGGTCGACGCCGTCGACCTCGACATCGCCGACGGCGAGTTCGTCGTGCTGGTCGGGCCGTCCGGCTGCGGCAAGTCGACCCTGCTCCGCATGGTCGCCGGCCTCGAGGAGCCCGACGCGGGCTCGGTGTTCATCGGCGGCCGCGATGTCACCCGGCTCCAGCCCAAGGACCGGGACATCGCGATGGTCTTCCAGAGCTACGCGCTGTACTCGCACAAGACGGTCCACGGCAACATCGCCTACCCGCTCAAGCTGGCCGGGCTGTCCAGAGCCGAGATCGAGGCCAAGGTGCAGGCCACCGCGGCCCGGCTCCATCTCGACGAGCTCCTCGATCGCCGACCGGGCCAGCTGTCGGGCGGCCAGCGCCAGCGGGTGGCGATGGCTCGGGCCCTGGTGCGCCAGCCCAAGGCCTTCCTCATGGACGAACCGCTGTCGAACCTCGACGCCAAGCTGAGGGTCGAGATGCGGGCCGAGATCGCCCGGCTCCAGCGGTCGACGGGGGTCACCACCATCTACGTCACCCACGACCAGGTCGAGGCCATGACGATGGGCGACCGGGCCGCGGTGCTCGACCGGGGCCGGCTGCAACAGGTGGGGACGCCGCAGGAGCTGTACGACGAGCCGGCGTCGGTGTTCGTCGCCACGTTCATCGGCTCGCCGGCGATGAACCTGTTCCCGGCGACCACCCTGGCCGATGGGAACGTCGACATCGGCGGGCCGGTACTCCACGTCGGCGCCCGGTTGACCCAGTCCCAGGATGTCGGCCCGGACGTGGTCGTCGGGCTTCGGCCCGAGGCGTTCACCGATGCCGCCCTCGACACCGGCGATCCCGGCGACCGGGTCGTCGAGGTCGAGGTCGATCTGGTCGAGGCGAGGGGCGCCGAGCTCGTCGTCCACACGCTGCTCCCCGGGCCGGATGATCGCGACCCGGCCCAGCGGACGCGGCTGGTGGCCAGGCTCCCGCCCAAGAGCCGGGTCCGGCCCGGCGACGTCATCAAGCTGGCCGTCGACACCGACCAGATCCACCTGTTCGATCCGGACACCGGCGCAGCCGGGCGCGGCAACCGATGACGGGCGCATCGTTGATCGCCGCCCTCGACGTCGGCGGCACCAAGACCCTCGCCGTCGTCGCCGACGCCGGCCGCACCCCGATGGCGTGGCACCGGCGGCCGACCACGGCGGGCGACCCCGACGCCCTGCTCGCCACGATGATCGACGCCGTGAGCACCGCCGCGCGCCGGGCCGAGATCGAGCCAAGCAAACTGGCCGCGATCGGCATCGGCCTGCCCGGCGTCGTCGATCCCGTGACCGGTGAGGTGCGGCACGCGGTCAACCTCGGCATCGGCGCCGAGTCGGTCGCGGTGGCCGAACGCATCGAACGGCGGTTCGGCGTTCCCGTGATCGTCGAGAACGACGCCAGCGCGGCCGCCGTCGGCGCGGCACGCGTCCTCGACGCCGATGGCGACCTGGCCTACCTCAGCATCGGCACCGGCGTCGCCGTCGGGCTCGTCCTCGACGGCGCGCTCCGGCGGGGCTGGCGAGGGGCGGCGGGCGAGATCGGGCACCTTCCGGTCGCGGCCGACGGTCCGCGCTGCGAGTGCGGACAACGGGGCTGTCTCGAGGTGGTGGCCTCCGGCTCGGCCATCGGGCGGCGCCGGCCAATGGCCGACGGCGAGTCGCCCGCGGCCGCGCTGTTCGCCGCCGCTCGCCGGGGCAACGCCGACGCCATCGACGAGCGCGACCGGCTGGCGGACCATCTGGCCGTCGCGATCACGGTCATCGCCCTCACCGTCGACCCGAGGATCGTCGTGCTCGGCGGCGGCGTGGCCGAG
>JBOGGX010000020.1:0-2218 GCA_050744245.1 Acidimicrobiales bacterium | reverse complement strand
CCGCGCCGGTGGGGGTGCAGTGAGCGTGACCGAGCCCGGCGCCGCGACCGCGACCCTCGACCCGCCGCGCTGGCTGGCGCCAGCGTCGCCGGCCGACGATGCCGTGCTCGCCACCGTGCACGGCCCGGTGCTCGACGTCGGTTGCGGACCGGCCCGCCACGTCCGGGCCCTGCTCGATCGTGGCGTCCCCGCCCTCGGCATCGACGTGTCGCCCGCAGCCATCCGCCTG
The DNA here is from genome assembly GCA_050744245.1 of Acidimicrobiales bacterium. Taxonomy (GTDB): domain Bacteria; phylum Actinomycetota; class Acidimicrobiia; order Acidimicrobiales; family JBOGGX01; genus JBOGGX01. The sequence goes on along the minus strand of JBOGGX010000020.1, from coordinate 1,989 downwards.
GCCCGGCGGCGAGGCGCGACCGTCCTGCTGCGTTCGATCTACGACCGGGTGCCCGGCGCCGGCCGCTGGCGGGCGGTCCTGCTCCTCGACGGCAGCATCGGCATCGGGGGCGACCCGGCTGCATTGCTCCGCCGGGCCGCGTCGCTCACCGCGGACGGGGGAACGGTGCTCGTCGAGGTCGAGCCGCCCGAGGTCGCCACGACCTCGGTCACCCTGCGGCTCGACCGGCATGGCCCGTCATTCAGATGGGGCCGAGTCGGCGTCGACGGCCTGGCCGGGCTGGCTCGCGACAGCGGACTCGTCGTCGACCGGGCCGAACCGGTCGGCACTCGATGGTTCGGGTGGCTCGGGCGGTGAAGGCGGTCCGGGCGCTGACCGACGTCGAGCGTCGCTTCACCAGCCCCCTGCACGAGCCGAGGACGGCCGCGGTGCTCGGGCTCGCCCTCGGGGTGTCGTTCGCGGTCTGCTTCGTGACCGGTGTGCTGTCGCACCTGATCCAGCAGCCACCGGCGTGGTTCACATGGCCGTCCCGCCCGGCCGGCGTGTACCGGGTCACCCAGGGGGTGCACATCGCCACCGGCATCGCCACCATCCCGTTGCTCTTGGTCAAGCTGTGGGTGGTCTACCCCAAGCTGTGGACCTGGCCGCCGGCGCGCGGCGTGGCCCACGCCCTGGAACGGCTGTCGCTGGTGCCGCTGGTCGCCGGCAGCGTCTTCCTGCTCTTCTCCGGGGTGGCGAACGTCGCCGCCTGGTATCCCTGGGACTTCTTCTTCCCCGCCGCCCACTACTGGGCGTCGTGGATCACGGTGGGGGCCCTGGTGATCCACATCGGCGCCAAGGCGGGGGTGGTGCGGACCAGCCTCGGTCGCCATCCGCCCGGGCCGGCGCCGGCCCCGTCGGCGACCGGCGGCCTGACCCGCCGCCAGCTGCTGGGCACGACCGCGGCCGCGTCGCTGGTGTTGACCGCGGCGACCGTCGGCCAGACGTTCACGCCGCTCGGCCCGCTGGCCCGCCTGGCCCAGCGCCGGCCGGGGGTCGGCCCGCAGGGGCTGCCCGTCAACAAGACGGCGAGGAGCGCGGGCGTGCTCGATCTCGCCGTCGATCCGAACTACCGCCTCCACCTCGAGGGCCGCGTCGCCCGACCGCTCGCCCTCCGGCTCGACGATCTGCAGGCGATGGCCCAGCACACGGTCGTCCTGCCGATCGCGTGCGTCGAGGGCTGGAGCGCCACCGCCTCCTGGACCGGCGTGCCGGTCCGCGAGCTGCTCGCCGAGGCCGGTGTCCACGACGTCGACCGGATGGTCGAGGTCGAGTCGCTCCAGCCTGGTGGCCGCTACAGGAGCAGCCGGCTCGAGCCCGGCCACGCGTTCGACCCCGACACGATCCTGGCCCTGCGGCTCAACGGCGAGCCGCTCCACATCGACCACGGGTTCCCCGTGCGGCTGCTCGGCCCCAACCGGCCGGGGGTCATGCAGACCAAGTGGGTGTCGAGGCTGGTGGTGCGGTGACCGCCGACGCACCTGGTCCGTCCGGGCGTGTGTTCTGGGTGGGCCTGGCCGCCGGGTGGGCGGTGATCGGCTACGGCATCGTCGGACTGCTCCGGAACCCCGACGACACCCACCCGCTCAACTTCCTGGTGTACTTCGCCGGCAGCGCGCTGGCCCACGATCTCGTGGTGGCGCCGTTCGTCCTGGGCATCGGCTGGTTCGGCGTGCGGCGGGTCCCGGCCCGCGCCCGCCCCGCGGTGACCGGGGGCCTGATCATCTCGGGGACGGTGGCGCTGTATGCCTATCCCTTCGTGCGCGGCTTCGGACGCGACCCGAACAACCCGTCGCTGCTGCCGAACCACTACGGCTGGGCCCTGGCGATCGTCGTCACCCTGGTGATGATCACGGCCTGGGTCTGGGCGAGAACGGCGGACCGCCCCCCGCCACCGAAGTGACGAGGGGCGGCCCGCCCACGACGCATCTCCCATCTTCGGGTGGTTAT
>JBOGGX010000019.1:0-2615 GCA_050744245.1 Acidimicrobiales bacterium | reverse complement strand
GCCGACAGCCGCGAAAAGCTTCCTCACTTGATCCTCCCCAAGCGACTGGCTGTGGCGGTAACCGCGGGTGACAGCACCACAATCACCCGTTGTCGTTCGTTCGAACGTGTCCTCATCGCGCAACCTTCATCCGTTATCAGGCTTAGGTAGAATTCGGTGCCCCGGCCGGTCGGTTTGTGACGGTGGGCGCCGTGTGAAGATGGCAAATCATCGAAGGTTTCTTAGGCACCCGTCAATTGCCGGAACGCGACGAAATTTCCCGAGGCACTGCCCAGTCAGGCAATTCACCGAGTCTCGATCCACCGAATCCGTTGGGTGATTGCTGGCTGATCTTGGGCAGGTCGTGAGCACTCCGCTGACGATCCGCGGCCCGCTCCCGCTGTGTCATGGTCAGTGGGTTGAAGGGTTGGCCCGCGCTGGCCGCCGCCAGGGGCTGTTGTTTGTTTGTTCGAGCGCCATGCAACCGCCTGGACAGCAGGTGGAGCTCTGCGTCTCATATGGACTTCGAGGTTATGCCGTCCGGGCAGGAGTGTGTAGGCCCAGCTTGAGTTATTTGGGTGTCCTGTCAGAGGGGGCACTTGCTGTAAGTGCTGCGGTGTATACGGTTGCGCGCCGTTCGGCGAAGACGTCGACGAAGAACAGAGTCGTCGCCGTTAAGAGCAGTGAGAGACCAAACGCAGACGCCCATTCTTTGCGCATTGCGAGGAGTAGGAAGAGCGCGACGAGGGTGACCGCGGCCCACACCATTTTCAGGCGGGGCCAACTTGCGTTCACCTTGGCCATCCGCTCGGTCTCGGCGGCGATGAGCTTGTCCGGTTCGGTCTGGAGCTGTGCCGTGAAGGTCACGATGGTCGACTGGCTCTTCGTGGCGAGGACGGTGCCTGCGATGCCGAGGCCGGCTCCAATGAGGACGAGCGGAACCAGGAGCCATAGCGCGAAGGCTCCCGCCTGTGTACGCCATACCCACACAGCCGCGCCCAGTGCCAGCACGCCGAAAACTGCGAGCCCGATACCAAGTTGTTTCTCGCCCTGGAAGTATCCCTGCAAGGTTTGGGTGAGATTCATCGAATTCCCTTTCGTAATGGGAGCAGTGATCTGAATCAAGCGCCTAAAGGTGTCTGAGCGATCGACAGCTGTAGTCATGTGGGACTGGGTCGTAGTCCTTCAAGGACGACTTCCATCAAACGGTCGGGCATGTCGGCGGCACCGCGATACCGGTGCATGGCCTGACAACCCACGATCAGTGTCTTTACATCCGCCACGTCGATGTCCTCGCGGACTGCGCCTGCTGCCTGCGCGCGCGACAACAGCCCTTCGATTGCGTCTCGCAGCTCCTGTTCGGCCATCGGAGCGGCGGCCTCGATGTCGAATCCAGTGCCCGCCAACGCCTCGACCAGCCCCATGTCCGCCGCTCCTTCTTCGGCCACGAGCAACAAGTAGTCGAAAAATGCCTGGCCAGGGTCGCCGGAGGCAGCCAGGGTTCGGGCTTGGGACACCAGCCGGTCCACCCGGTTCACGACAATGGCGGCGAAAAGGGAATCCTTGGTCGGGAAATGGCGATAGACCGTCCCGGCGCCTACGCCGGCCCGCTGTGCGATCTCATCGATGGGCACACCCAGCCCTTCGGCGGCGAAGACCTCGTAAGCCACCTCAAGTAGCCGGGCACGGTTGCGCCGAGCATCGGCGCGCAGCGGTTTCATGACCCACACGCTGCCAGTTGCTCAAGCCTCAAGGAGCACGAAAACCGCACCTGCGGGCGAGTCGTACGCCACAAAGTTTCGCTCCTCCTTAGACCAATAGACAAACGGGGCGGGCGTTCCGTATAGTAAGAGGGGCGCGCGTTCCGATTCTAGACCTTAGCCCATGCGCGTCAAGACATGACCTGCCACACGGCGGGATCGGAGTAGGAAAGCCATGAGCAACACTATGAGCAAGCCCGCGCAGTGGACCGCCGCGGACATCCCCAACATGCGCGGACGCACAGCGGTCGTCACCGGCGCCAACTCGGGGATCGGATTTGAGACCGCCAAGGTGCTGGCCGAGCGCGGGGCAGAGGTCGTCCTGGCGTGCCGCAACCTCGATAACGCCAAGGATGCGGCCGGGCGAATCGCCGTCGGCTCACCGGGCGCGAACGTGAAGATCCTGCATCTGGACCTGTCGTCGTTGGCGTCGGTGACAACAGCGGCGCAGGAGCTTCGATCCGGCTACAGCCAGCTCGACGTTCTTATCAACAATGCCGGTGTCATGTGGCCTCCCTATTCGAAGACGGTCGATGGTTTCGAGTTGCAGCTCGGCACCAACCACCTCGGCCACTTCGCCTTCACCGGTCTGGTCCTCGACCTTCTCACGGCCAAACCCGGCTCGCGCGTCGTGACGATCAGCAGCATCGGCCACCGCACGGGCAAGATTAACTTTGACGATCTGCAGTCCGAGCGCAAGTACGGAAGGCACACCGCGTATGCGCAATCCAAGCTCGCCAACCTGATGTTCACGTATGAGCTGCAACGCCGGCTCACAGCGGCGCGCGCGGCAACGATCGCGGTAGCGGCCCACCCTGGCGGGTCGGACACCAACCTCAATCGCCACTCACCCACCCCGATGCGCTTGCTGAACGC
>JBOGGX010000018.1:0-46870 GCA_050744245.1 Acidimicrobiales bacterium | reverse complement strand
CTCAGGCGGCGCGCGGCGCGGTCGGCGCTGCTGGCCGACCTCGACCTGGCCGGCCGGCTGGCGATGGTGCCGGACGGCGTGGCCGCCGGCGCCCTGGGCGCGCTCGATCTGGCCCGGTCGGCGGTGGCGGTCGTCCCAGCTGACCGGGCCGCGCATTCTCGACGCACCTACGGTCGGAATTCGACCGTAACTGCGTCGAGTTTGCGGTTGGCCTCAGGACCTCGACTCGAGCAGGCCCCAGCGGCGGCGGATGGCCCGGTCGAGCGTCCCGAACAACAGGCTGTCGACCACGATGCCGATGACGAGGATCACGATCATGAACGCGATCAGCCCTTCGGCGTTGGACAGCTCGCGGTTCTGCTGCAGGAGGTAACCGACCGAGAACCGGCCGACGATGACCACCAGCAGCTCGCCGGCCATCAGGCTGCGCCAGGCGAACGCCCAGCCCTGCTTCAGCCCGGAGATGAACGACGGCAGCGACGCCGGGAGGATGACGTAGCGGTAGGCGGCGAAGCCGCGGGCGCCGAGCACCCGGCCGGCACGGAGCAGTAGCGGCGGGATGTGGTCGGCCCCGGCGATGAGCCCGTTGGCGATGGAAGGCGCCGCGCCCAGCACGACGACGAACAGGATCGCCCGATCGGTCAGCTGGAACAACAGGATGGCCAACGGGAACCAGGCGATCGACGGCATGGTCTGGAGCCCGGTGATGAGCGAACCGACCGCCGCCCGCAGCACGGGGATGCGGGCCACCAGCGACCCGAGCGTCACGCCGATCACGATGGCCAGGGTGAAACCGACGATCGCCCGCTGGATGGTGATGGCCACCGCCGTGCCGATCGTGCCGTCGGCGATCAGCTCGCCCAATGTCGTGAACACGGCGACCGGGCCGGGCAGCACGTACTCCGGCTTCCAGCCGGACCACACGACCACCTGCCAGATGAACAGGCCGAGGCCGGCGGCCATGAGCTTGGGCCAGGTCGCCCGCCACAGCCGGCGGGCCCGGCTCACCGTGGGCGCGATCGGGGTCTCCAGGGCGTCGAGGCCGGCCAGCTCCTCGTCGACCCGCGTGCTCAGCTCAAGGGTCGGCATGGCGGCGAACCTCCTGGCGCAGCCGGTCGGTGATCGCCGCGGCCCGCGCGCTGACCTCGGGCGACTCGATGCGGCGGGGGCGTTCGATGTCGATCGGGAACTCGCCCTCGATCCGGCCCGGCCGGCTCGACAGCAGCACGATGCGGTCGGCGAGCCGCACCGCCTCCCGCACGTTGTGGGTGACGAACAGCACGGTGAGGTCGCGGTCGCGCCATAGCGATTCGAGCTCGTCGTGGAGCAGGTCGCGGGTCATGGCGTCGAGGGCGCCGAACGGCTCGTCCATGAGCAGGATGTCGGCGTCCTGGGCGAAGGCCCGGGCCAGCGCCACCCGTTGGCGCATGCCCCCCGACAGCTCGTGGGGCCGCTTGTGTCCGTAGCCCTCGAGGTGGACGGTGCGCAGCAGCCGCGCCGCCCGGGCCCGGCGATCGGACCTGGGCACGCCCCGGAGACGCAGGGCGAGCTCGATGTTGGCGCCGACGGTGAGCCACGGGAACAGGGCCGACTCCTGGAACATGAGCGCGGCCCGGCCGTCGACCTCGACCCGACCCGAGGTGGGCGGATCGAGCCCGGCGACCAGGCTGAGCAGGGTGCTCTTGCCGCATCCTGACGCCCCGACCAGGCAGACGAACTCCCGGGGCCGCACGGCAAGCTGGATCGGGTCGAGCGCCGCGATCGCGCCCGCCCCGTGGCCGTAGACCTTGGCCACCTGGTGCAACGCGATCCGTGGCCGGTGGACGGTCACGAACCCGTCGGCCCGATCGCCCGTCGCGGTGCCGAACGCGGGGGCGTCGAGCAGCTGTGGGGCCGGCCCGGTCACGTGGACGATTGCACCTCCTCGAGCTGCCGGTCCGCCAGCACCTCGTTGAGCAGATCGAGCTCGTAGATGCCGTCGAGGTCGACCGGTTCGAGGAGCCCGACGGCCTCGGCGTCCTCGGCCGATACGACGAGCGACGAGGCGATCGGATCCCAGGTGAAGGTGAGGTTGGCCCACGCCCCGTCGGTGGTCTCGGCCGGCAACGCGCTCGAGGTGACGGCCTCGATGCCGGCGTTGGTGACCCTCTGGGCCTCGGCCGGGTTGTCGTTGGCGAGCTCGATCGAGTCGACCAGCCCGGACAGCAGGTCGCGCACGGTGTCGGGGTGCTCCTCGAGGAACCCGGTGGCCACGATGAGGTGGGTGGTGACGAACCGGCCGTCGGGCCAGAGGTCGGCCTCGTCGATCAGCACCCCGCCGCCGCCCTCGAGGATCAGCCGGGTGGCCCACGGTTCCGGCACCCACGCCCCGTCGACCCGACCCTGCTGGAACGCGGTGAGGGTGTCGGCGTTGGCCTGCGGGACGATCGAGACGTCACCCCCGCCGGTGGTGTCGGTCGAGAACCCCTCGTCGGCCAGGAACGCCCGCAGGGCCACGTCCTGCGTGTTGCCCAGCGACGGCGTGGCCAGGGTGGCCCCCCGCAGGTCATCGACGCTCGTGATCTCGGGCTGGACGACCAGGAAGGCGCCGCCCGACGTCGTGCCCGAAACGATGCGCAGCGCCTCGCCGTTCGATTGGGCGAACCCGTTGATGGCCGGGTTGGCCCCGATGAACGAGGCGTCGAGCGCGCCGGAGAACAGGGCCTCGATGGCCTCGGTGCCGGCGTTGAACGACGCCGGCTCGAGGCTGACCCCGTCGCCCAACGCCTCGGCGAAGAGGCCCTGTTCCAGCCCGATGATCGCCGGGGCGTGGGTGACGTTGGGGAAGTAGCCGAGGCGCAGCGTGACCGCCGCATCGCCGCCACCCGAACCCGAAGAGGAGCCGGAGCCGGCGTCGTCGCCGCAGGCGGTCAGGAGGACGATGGCGGCCATGAGACCGACCCACGCCCGCGGGCGGCGGCGGCGCGCCGGCGTCTTCCTAACAAACCTGATTGACATGGTCGGCTTTTCTAGTCGACGGGTGCCTCGGCCGCAATGGGCCAAACGGCCCAGAGCCTGTCGAACGACCCGTCGATTTCCGTCGGCGCCCTTCCCGGCCGTCCGATGAGGCATCGTCAGCGCTACCGGTCACATGACGTTGTTCGACCGGCCTTCGTCGGCGGCGGGCAGCAGGAAGGCGGCCGCGGCCGACCGGAACTCGTCGGGCACGCGTGTGGCCTGGCGCGTGCCGTCGGCGACGGCGACATAGGTGTTGGTGGCCGAGAACACCCGCCGCTCGGCGACGGCGCCTTCGAACCCGACGTCGAAGGATCGGTCGCCCCACCGGCGGATGCCGACATCGATGGCCAGCATGTCGTGGAGACCGGCCGGTCCGTGCCATGTGATCTCCGCGCGCTTCAGCATGATGTCCCATGTCCCCGACCCGATGCCGCTGGGGAAGGTCCGCAGCCAGACGTCGGCGGCGTCGTCGCAATAGGCGAGGTAGTGGGCGTTGAACACGACGCCCTGAAGGTCGACCTCGCCGTAGCGGACCCTGATCTCGTGCCGGTACGGCGTCCGGGGCACCACGCCGTCCACTCTTGCCGACAGGTGAGAGGATCGCGTCATGCTCGTCGACACCGAGCGCGGCGACCCGACGCTGATCGGCGGGGACGAGATGGCCAGGAGCCTGGGGACCGACCCGGCCACCGGCCTCACGTCGGCCGAGGCCGCCGAACGGCTGGCCCGGTTCGGGCCCAACCGCATCGACCCGGGCGAGGTCGAGCCGGCGTGGCGGCGCTTCGCCCGTCAGTTCGCCGACCCCCTCGTCTACCTGCTCATCGGGGCCGTCGTCGTCTCGGTCGTGGCCTGGGCCCTCGAGGGCGCGGACGGCGTCCCGATCGAGGCCATCGTGATCGGGGCGATCATCATCGCCAACGGGGTGCTCGGCTACGTGCAGGAGCAGAAGGCGCAGGAGGCGGTGGCGGCCCTGCAGAAGCTGGCGGCGGCCACGGCCGGCGTCGTCCGCGACGGCACCGAACGTCGCGTCCCCGCCGACGAGGTGGTGCTGGGCGACATCCTGGTGCTGGCCGAGGGTGACGCCGTGTGCGCCGACGGCCGGTTGCTTAACGCGGCCACGCTCATGATCGCCGAGTCGTCGCTCACCGGCGAGAGCGAGCCGGTGCTCAAGGACAGCGCCCCGCTGGCCGAGCCGGCCCCCCTCGGCGACCGGCTCAACATGGTGTTCAGCGGCACCGCCGTGACTCGGGGCCGAGGCCGGGCGGTGGTGACGGCCACCGGCATGGCCACCGAGATCGGCCGCATCGCCACGCTGCTCGAGCAGACCGAGGAGGAGCGGACCCCGCTGCAGCGCGAGATCGACCTGGTTGGTCGGGTCCTCGGCCTCGCCGTCATCGTCATCGCCGCCATCGTCGTCGGCGCGGTGCTGCTGACCTCCGACATCACCGGCGCCTCCGACCTGGTCGACGTGCTCCTGCTCGGCGTGTCGCTCGCCGTGGCCGCGGTGCCGGAGGGGCTGCCCGCGATCCTGTCGGTGGTCCTCGCCCTCGGCGTGCAGCGGATGGCCAAGGCGAACGCGATCGTCAAGCAGCTGTCGTCGGTCGAGACGCTGGGATCGGCCTCGGTCATCTGCTCGGACAAGACCGGCACCCTCACCAAGAACGAGATGACGATCGAGCGGATCGTCACCCACTCAGGTGAGGTCGAGGTCACCGGGATCGGCTACCGGCCCGAGGGCGACGTCCTGGCCGGCGGCCGGCCGTTGACCGACGGTCCGCTCCGCGAAGAGGTGCGCTACGTGCTGGCGGGGGGCAGCCTGGCCAACGACGCCGTGCTCCGCGAGGAAGGCGGGGAGTGGCTCGTCCAGGGCGACCCGACCGAGGCTGCATTCCTCGTCGCCGAGAGCAAGGCGGGCATCACCGAGGAACGCAGGGACCGCTTCACCCGCGTCGGCGAGGTGCCGTTCACCTCCGAGCGCAAGCTCATGAGCAGCATCGAGTCGGACCGCGCTCGCGAGGGTCGGGTGGCCGTGGTCACCAAGGGCGCACCCGACATCCTGCTCGGCCGCTGCACCCACGAGAAGGTGGGCGCCGACGTGGTCCCGATCACCGACGAACGCCGGGCCGAGATCCTCGACGAGGTCGAGCGGCTGGCCGATCTGGCCCTCCGAACCCTGGCGGTCGCCTACCGGCCGCTCCCCGGCTCCGAAGTGCCGGATGCGGACGAGTCGCTCGAGCACGAGCTGGTGTTCACCGGGATCGTCGGCATCATCGACCCTCCCCGACCTGAGGCGACGACGTCGATCGCCGAGGCCCACCACGCCGGTCTGCGGGTCATGATGATCACCGGCGACCACCCCCACACCGCGGCCAGGATCGCGGCCGACCTCGGCATTCTCGACGGAGCGGACCAGCCCGTCGGCGACGGCGACGGTGCGGTCAGCGGTGTCGAGATCGACCGGCTCGACGAGCAGGCGTTCAGGGAGACGGTCAGGCGAGCGAACGTGTACGCCCGCGTCGCGCCTGAGCACAAGCTGCGCATCGTCGACGCCCTGCAGGCGGACGGAAACATCGTGGCCATGACCGGGGACGGGGTCAACGACGCCCCGGCCCTCAAGTCGGCCGACATCGGCGTCGCCATGGGCATCACCGGGACCGACGTGACCAAGGAAGCGGCCAACATGATCCTGGCCGACGACAACTTCGCCACGATCGTGGCCGCGGTGCGCGAGGGCCGGGCCATCTTCGCCAACATCCAGAGGTTCCTGCGCTACCTCCTGTCGTCCAACATCGGCGAGGTCCTGACCATGTTCCTGGGCGTGATCGGGGCGTCGGTCATCGGGCTCGATGTCGGCGAGACGGTCGTGGCGCCGCTGGTGGCGACGCAGATCCTCTGGATCAACCTGCTGACCGACACGGGCCCGGCCTTGGCCATGGGTGTCGACCCTCCACCCGACGACGTGATGGAGCAGCCGCCGCGCCACCTGACCGACCGGGTCATCAACCGGGAGATGCAGCTCGGCGTGCTGTTCGTGGGTGCGGTCATGGCGCTGGCCACGTTGGTCACGATCGACCTCGAGCTGCCCGGCGGCCTGTTCGAAGGCACCGGCACCCTGGAGGAGGCCAGGACGGCCGGGTTCACCGTGCTCGTGCTGGCCCAGCTGTTCAACTGCTTCAACTCGAGGTCGGAACGGGTCAGCGCCTTTCACCACCTGTTCGCCAACCCGCTCCTCTGGGGGGCGGTGGCCCTGTCGCTCGTGCTCCAGGTGCTCGTGGTGTATGTCCCCTTCCTCAATCGAGCCTTCGAGACCGCCCCGTTGTCGGCCGGGCAATGGGGTCTCTGTCTGGCCATGGCCAGCTCGGTGCTCTGGGCCGACGAGGTCAAGAAGCTCGTCGTCCGGCGCTTCGACCGTCGCGCCAATCGCGGATGATCGAGGCCCTGCTGTGGGGCACCCTGGCCGGATCGTCCTTTGTGGTCGGTGGCCTGGTCGAGCTGCGGTCCCTCCTGCTCATCGTTGGACGGGCATCCTGCTCGGTGTCGGCGTGGGGGCGCTGATCAGCGCGATCACCTTCGAGCTCTTCGAGGACGCGGCCGGCCTTTCGGCCGCGACGGGCCGCGCCGCGCTGGGTCTCGCCCTCGGGGCGGTGGCCTCGTACCTCATGGCCGAAGCGGTCGGTCGCGACCGGCAGATGCCGCTCACCGGACCGCTGGCGGCCTCCGCCGCGCTCGACGTCTCGTGCGAATCGGTCGTCATCGTCGGCAGCCTGCTGATCGGCCAGGGCCTGGGTCCTGCGGTCATCACGGGCGTCTTCCTCTGCGGCGTGCCCGAGGCCATCAACTGGACCGAGAAGCGCATCACGCGGGGACTCCCGGCCCGGACCATCCTGTCGTTCTGGGTGGTGCTCATGCTGCTGTGCGGCGCCGTGGCCACGCTCGGCTACGGCGTCCTCCGATCGGCGCCAAACACCACGATCGCCCTCGTGCTCGCCTTCGCCGGCGGCTACCTGCTGGCGACGGTCACGACCGAGCTCATCCCCGTGGCCAATCAGCGGAGCGGCCACGTGGCCGGGCTGGCGACCGTCATGGGGTTCGGTCTCTCCTTCCTGTTCATCGAGCTGGCCCACTGACGGGTGGCGGTGGGCACGGGGCGGGGCGCCCAATGGAAGCGAGCGCCCCACCCCGGCCATGCAGGGTCACTTCCGCCCTGACCCCGCGAGAGGGACCAGTCCGCCTGTTCCCGTGCGCCACGCGGTTGCGTGGTCGCTCTTGTGATGGTCAGGGTGGGGCGCCCGTTCGACCGAGCGCCCCACCCCAACCACGGCAAGGTCAGTCCGCCCTGACCCCGCAGCGCCACGCACACGCGTGGTCGCTCTTGTGGCCACTCGGATGGGCGTGCCGGACTCCACCGGTGTCACCGGTGTCGCCTCCGAACACGTTGCCCTGAGTGGTCGAGCGGCCCGAGGTGGCCCGGCTGGCGCTGGCCGACGCGGTCGACACGGCGCCCGAGTCACCCTTGTTCACCGAGTCACCTGAGCGGGCGTCGTCGGCGGTCGACGCGTCGCCGGTGTTGCCGGTGTCGCCCGTGTCCCCGGTGTCACCGGAGGTGGACCGGGCCCGAGCCGCCGAGGGGCTGGCGTGATCGCAGCCGTACCCGTGCGGGCGGTAGGTCCGCGGCTCACACGGCCGATGATCATCGCTCTTGCCCTTGCCCTTGTCCTTGTGCTTGTCCTTTCCCTTGTCCTTGTACCTGTCCGGATACGACGAGTCCGGCCGATCGGTGGATGCCTGCGCCGGACCCGAGTCCCCCGAGTCGCCAGAGTCGCCGCTGTCGCCGCTGGTCGCGGTCCCGTCGGCGTGGGCGGCACCGGTGTCACCCGACGAGGTGGCACCAGAGCTGGCCGCGGTCTGGTTCGACGAGGCCGACGAGGCCGCTCCGGTGTCGCCACCGGTGACCGTACCCGTCGTGTTCGAGTCGCCAGAATCACCGCTGGTTGTTCCCTGGCCTTCGCCCTTGTCGCAGGGTGACGGGTAGCCGCACGCTGACCCATGGCCGTCGTCCGTGACACGGACGTCGCCGGTGGCGCCGGTGTCGCCGCCCTGGATCGTGCCCTGGGTGGTCGAGTCACCGGAGATGGCCTGGCTCGAGCTGTCCGACGACGTGGTCACGTCGCCCGAGTCGCCCAGGTTGACCGGGTCACCCGAACGGGCGTCGTTGTCGGTCGACGCGTCGCCGGTGTCCCCGGTGTCACCCGTGTCCCCGGTGTCGCCACTGGTGGCCGCAGCCCCGTTGTGGCAATCGCCGAACACGGTGACGCAGGGCGCCAGGGCCAACGCCGGCCCGGAGTCGCCCGAGGCGCCCGAGTCGCCGCTGTCGCCGCTGGTCGCGGTCCCGTCGGCGTGGGCGGCACCGGTGTCACCCGACGAGGTGGCACCCGAGCTGGCCGCAGTCTGGTTCGACGAGGTCGACGAGGCCGCGCCGGTGTCGCCACCGGTGACCGTCCCCGTCGTGTTCGAGTCGCCAGAGTCGCCGCTGGTGATGGGCGCGAGCAGCTCGGGGTAGGTGCTGACGGTCTCCGTCAGCGGGTTGGGGGGTGCTTCCTGGGCCAGGGCGCTGTCACCGATGAGGAACAGCACACCCGCCCCGAACACCGCCCCGATGGCGTGCCTCAGCCATCGAGATGAAGACATGAAGTCTCTCCTTCGTGCAGGTCTGGTCTGGTTGATGTCGGATCTCGTCTCGAGGACGAGGCGACATCACCCAGGCGCGACGAAGAGGAGGTCGAAACGGCTGCGTAGGGTGCGGACCCGATCGCCGACCGCGGCCCCGCACGCCCTCGCCCTCGACGGGCTGCGCGGCCACCACACCGACCGGCTCGACTCCTGGCACCGCGTGACCGCGAGTCGGGCGGCGGAGCCGCGCCTGTCGCCCCGCGAGCTCGAGGTGCTTCGCCTGCTCGCCGACGGACTGACCTCCGACACGATCGCTCGCCGGCTGGGCATCACGACCAACACGTGCCGTGATCACCTCAAGCGGCTGCGGTCGAAGCTCGACTGTTCCACCACCCTGCAGGTGGTGGTGATCGCGGCGCGGCTCGGCCTGCTGCCGGGCCTCGCTCCGGCCCACGACCGAGCCGAGTAAACGGCCGGCGGGCCAAGGCATCCGCGGCCACGACGGCGGGCCTCGTTAGGTTCGCCGGGTGCGCCGCCGGCACCGGCCCAGGCACGCCCGCCGCCCGACCTGGAGCCTCCGACTCCTCCTTGTCATCTTCGTCGTCGGGTGCGTCGGCGCCGCCGCGGCCGTCTTCGTCGCCCTCAAGGACCAGGAACCGTCGGGCGCCCGCGCCGTCGGTTCGACGACGGGCGGGCCGAGGTCGACGACGACCTCGATCGCACCGACCACCACACGCGACCCCGTCCTCGGCACCGGTCAGGCGGTCACCATCGCCTTCGCGGGCGACACGTTCTTCGACGGCGCCATCGAGGGTCGCCTGGCCGCCGATCCGGCCAGCGTGCTCGCTCCGGTGGCGCCCATCCTGTCCGCCGCCGATCTGGCCGTGGTCAACATGGAGACCGCGCTCGGTGCCGGCGGCGCACCGGAGAACAAGACCTACACCTTCCAAGCCCCTCCGCGGGCACTGGAGGCCTACCGGTCGGCCGGCGTCGACGTCGTGTCGGCCGCCAACAACCACGGCATGGACTACGGGCCGGCGTCGTTCCAGGAGACGCTCCAGGCGGAGCGCGATCTCGGCTTCCCGATCATCGGCATCGGGCAGAACGAGGCCGAGGCGTACGCGCCCTTCGTCGCCGAGATCCGGGGCCAGCGCATCGCGATCCTGGCCGCCAACCAGGTCTTCGACGACCATCTGGTCGACTCGTGGACCGCCACGCCCGAGCAACCCGGACTCGCCTCCGCGCTCCGCGTCGACCGCCTCCTCCAGGCCGTGGCCGAGGCCCGGGCGGTCGCCGACACGGTCGTGGTCTTCCTCCACTGGGGGATCGAGCGGGTGCAGTGCCCGAGCGAGGTGCAACGCACGCTGGCTCGCCAACTGGTCGACGCCGGGGCCGACGCCGTCGTCGGCTCACACGCCCACCAGCTCCTGGGGGGCGGGCGGCTCGGCGACGCGGTCGTGCACTACGGGCTGGGCAACTTCGCCTTCTCGTCGAGGGTGGCGACCGACACCGTGACCGGGGTGTTCCTCGTCACCATCACCGGTCAACGGGTCGACGCCTTCGACTGGGTTCCCGCCCGGATGGTCGACCGCCAGCCGGTGCCGATGGTGTCACCCGAGGCCGAGGCGGCCCGGGCCGACTGGGACCGCCTGCGCGACTGCACCGACCTCACGCCGTAGGGCCGGAGAAGGCTGTCCGGCACCGAGGTTCCTGCGATCCACCACCGCTGCGGTGGTCAGGCGCGAAAACCTCGGGAACACGGACGCGCGAGCAGCTCGCAGTCAGCCGCGGCGGTACGGGCGCAGTCCGTCGGGCGGCACGGTGCCGAGCCGGCCGGCCTGGAAGTCGTCGACCGCCTGGACCAACTCGGCCCTGGTGTTCATCACGAAGGGGCCGTAGGCGGCGACCGGCTCACGGATGGGGCGCCCGCCGAGCAGCAGCACGTCGAGCGGGCGGGTGCGGTGGCCGCCCAAGTTGAGCGAGTCACCCGGACCGAACAGCCCGAGCTGGCCGGTCTCGATCGGCCGGGCATCGAGTCCGACCGTGCCCTCGCCGGACAGCACGTAGGCCAGGGCGTTGAAGTCGGCCCGCCACGGCACCTCGAGCCTGGCCCCGGGCGAGAGCGTCGCGTGGGCGACGGTGATCGGCGTGTACGTGTCGCCCGGGCCGTTGGCTTCGCCGAGGTCACCGGCGATCAGACGCACCAGGGCGCCCCCGTCGGGGGAGGCCACGAGCGTGACCAGGTCGGGCTCCAGGCTCTGGTACCGAGGCGCCACCATCTTGTCCTTGGCCGGCAGGTTGACCCACAGCTGGATCCCGTGGAACAGCCCACCGCTGATCACCAGCTCCTCGGGCGGCGTCTCGATGTGCAGCACGCCGCCGCCGGCCGTCATCCACTGGGTGGCGCCGTTGGAGATGACCCCGCCCCCACCGTGGGAGTCCTGGTGGAGGAAGGTGCCATCGAGGATGTAGGTGACGGTCTCGAACCCGCGGTGCGGATGCCAATCGGTGCCCCTGGGCTCGTAGGGGGCGTAGTCGACCTCGCCCATCTGGTCCATGTGGATGAACGGGTCGAGGTCGGCCAGGTCGACCCCGGCGAAGGCCCGCCGGACGGGGAAGCCCTCACCCTCGAAGCCGCCCGGCGCGGTGGTCACGGTGCGGACCGATCGGGACCGGGCCCCCGGCTCCGTGACCGGCAGCTTGGGGAGGGTGAGCGGATCGGCGGTGACGGCGGGCATCGAGCCTCCAGGTCGTTGCGTACGCAACTATCGTAGCGGGTGCGCGTGGCCGCAGGTGCGCCGAACACGGCCGCATCACCCACGACGGCGGCGCGGCCGAGTTGAGCCCCCGGCCTGGCTCCCGCTACATGGCCGACGGTCGACTCCATCGCGGCCGCGGGCGACCGCGTTCGTGTCCGGCTGACCGGATCGCCCTCGGTCGTCGCCGAGGTCACGCCGGGCGCAGTGGCCGAGCTCGACCTCGATCGAGGCCGCCACGTCCGGGCCACGATCAAGGCGGCGGAGCTGGTGGCCTATCCGGAGTAGCCCGGCCCTGGCGTCGTATGCGAACATGTGTTTGTGGAGGCATCGATCCTGCACGCAGACCTCGATGCGTTCTTCGCCTCGGTCGAGCAGCGAGACGACCCGGGGCTCAGAGGCCGGCCCGTCATCGTCGGCGGCGGCGTCGTGCTCGCCGCCAGCTACGAGGCCAAGGCGTTCGGCGTGCGCACCGCGATGGGCGGCCGGGAGGCCCGCCGCCTCTGTCCCCACGCCGTCGTCGTCTCGCCCCGGATGTCGGCCTACGCCGACGCGAGCACGGCCGTCTTCGACGTGTTCGCCGACACCACCCCGTTGGTCGAGGGGTTGTCGATCGACGAGGCGTTCCTCGACGTCGGCGGGCTGCGGCGGCTCGAGGGTCCGGCGATCGACATCGCGGCGCGGCTGCGGCGCCGGGTCCTCGACCGGGTGGGGCTGCCCATCACCGTCGGGGTGGCGCGGACCAAGTTCCTGGCCAAGGTGGCCAGCGCCGTGGCCAAGCCCGACGGCCTGCTGCTCGTCCCGCCCGACGAGGAGCTCGACTTCCTCCACCCGCTCCCTGTCCAGCGGCTGTGGGGGGTCGGCCAGGTGACGGCGCGCAAGCTCAACGAGCGGGGCATCAGGACCGTCGGCGAGGTGGCGCAGCTGGGCGAGCCCACGCTGGTCGCGATACTCGGTCGGGCCTCGGGGCGCCATCTCCACGCCCTGGCCCACAACCATGACCCCCGGCCGGTGCAGATCGGCCGGCGGCGGCGATCGATCGGTTCGCAGCACGCCACGGGATGGGCCAGGCATCCGCCGGCGGCCATCGACGCCAACCTGGTTGGCCTGGTCGACCGGGTGACCCGCCGCCTGCGGGCGGCCGGGCGGGTGGGCCGCACGGTGGCCCTTCGCCTGCGGTTCGACGACTACTCGCGGGCCACCCGATCCCACACGCTGGCCGAGGCGACGGCCGAGACCCAGACCGTCCTGACCACCGCCCGGGCGCTGCTGGAGGAGGCCGGGCCCCTCATCCGCCACCAAGGGCTCACCCTCGTCGGCCTGGCGGTCAGCAACCTCGCCGACGACGCCGCCGTCCAGCTCGCCCTCCCCTACGACACCCGCGACGTCCGCGCCCTCGACGCCGCCCTCGACCGGGTGCGCGACCGCTTCGGGTCGGCCGCCGTCACCCGGGCGGTCCTGCTCGGCCGGGACACCGGCATGGTGATGCCGCTGCTCCCCGACTGACGGACCGCCCACCGACCGCCGACCGACGCCCACCGACCGCCCACCCGTCGACGACAGAATGGGCGGCGTGGGCAAAGCCCCTCCGGTGCCGGCGCAGCTCCTCGCCCATCTGCGACGCGCCCGTGACCGCATGGACCGGTGCTACGCAGACCCGCTCGACCTGGCGGCCATCGCCGACGTGGCCGCCGTGTCGCGCCATCACTTCGTGCGCTGCTTCGCCCGGGTCTACGGCGAGACGCCGATGCGCTACCTGACCCGCCGCCGCATCGAGCGGGCCCAGGACCTGCTGCGATCGGCCAACCTGACCGTCACCGAGATCTGCATGATGGTCGGCTACACCAGCCTGGGCTCGTTCTCCAGCCGGTTCCGGGAGCTCACGGGCGACTCGCCGATCGAGTACCGCGACCGCTGGGCCCGGGCCGGCCAGCCCCACATCCCCGGCTGCTATCTCTTCATGCGCGGCGTCTACGAGCTCGACGGCCACCGCGTCAGGGCCAGCGGGCAATCGCGCAATCCTGGAGAAGCCATCGGCGAGGGGGAGCCGTAGTGTCGCCACATGATCACCAACGTGTCCCTGGCCACCATCTTCTGTGACGACATCGACGCCACCCGCGGCTTCTACGTCGACGTCCTCGGCTTCGAGCCGCGGGCCGACGTCAAGATGGGCGACGGGTTTCGCTGGGTGACCGTCGGCCACCCGAGCCAGCCGGAGCTCGAGCTGACGCTCATGATCCCGGGCCCGCCGATGGACCCGGAGTCGGCCGACGCCGTCCGGCGGCTGCTCGCCAAGGGCTCGTTCAACGGGGTCGGACTGCGCGTCGACGACTGCCGGAAGACCTTCACCGAACTGTCGGACAAGGGCGTGACCTTCCTGCAGGAGCCGGCCGACCGCCCCTACGGCGTCGAGGCGGTGATGCGCGACAACTCCGGCAACTGGTTGGTGCTGGTCGAGCCGCGTGACTGGAAGCCGGAGGACTTCGAGTAACGGCGGCGACGGCGTTCTGTGGCGAGTTGCGCGGGCTCCGCGCGCAACTCGACAGAGAACGGGGCGGTTCTGGCTACGGCGTCCTCAGGATGAGCGCCGGCTCGGCTCGGGCGGCCGATCGGGCGGGTACCGCGGCGACGAGGACGGCGATCGCCAACCCCCCGAGCACGGTGGCGAGGATCCAGAGCGCCGAGATCGTCGGATCGTCGACCACGCCGAGCTGCGCGGCGAACGCCCGCCAGGTCAGCCGCCCGATGAGCACGCCGACGGGCACGCCGACGACCAGCGCTCCGGCCATCGTGGCCACGGACTGGACGCGCACCGACCGGCGGACCTGGCCGCCGGTGAGACCGAGCGCCCGCAGGATCGCGAGCTCGCGACGGCGGGACCGGACCGAGATGACCACGGCGACGGACAGCCCGATGGCCGCGGTCACCACGAGCAGGCCGCCGACGATCAACGGCACGACCCGCATCGTCTCGGCGTTCACGATCTCGGCCGGTCGGACCGGCTCGGCGTACCGGAACGGGTCCTCGCCGATGAGGTCCCATGACCCGAACGCGTCGTGCAGCTCGTCGGCGACGGCGCGCCGGTCGGCCCCCGGCGCCAGGTCGATCCCGGCAAAGGTGACCAGGCTGTCTTCCTCGTTGTCGGCCATCGTCGCCGGGAGGAGCATGCCGACCCCCGGCGCGGCCCGGTCGGAGTTCAAGGGCCCGAGTGCCGGCAGCACGACGATGCCGGTCACGGTCACCGGACCGGTCTCGACGCCGCCCCCGCGCACCTCGGCCTGATCGCCGACGTCCAGGTCGAGCTGGGCGGCGGTGCGAGAGCCGAGCGCGACCTGGGCCGTCCCTGCGGGCAGTCGCCCCTCAACGACGTTGATGTCGAGCGCCGACAGCTCGTCGAACCCGATGACGGCGAGGACCGGGGCTCCGTCGATCGTGACCTCGTTGGTGAAGCCGAGCAGGCTCCAGCCGTCGACGTCGTCGCGGGGACCGAGCGTGGCGTCGACCGCGTCCGTGTCCAGGTCGCCATACCCAGCCCCGGTCATCACGGCCAGGTCCCACGGCCACCCGTAGGAGGCAGGAGTCGTGACGACCGTGGCCAGGCTGGTGCCGAAGATCACGGCGCCGAGGAACACCGCGGCGGCCACGCCGCCGCTGGCCACCACCAGGCCCGCGCTCCGATGGCCCCCGAAGGCGGCCCGGAGGCCCTCGGCGGTCTCCGGGCGGCCGGCGCCCCCGATGACGCGGTTCACCAGGGCGGGCTCGCGCCGCCGAACGAGCTGCGCCGCCCCGACTCGCCGACTCTGCTGGTAGACGAGCGCGACGACGCCGATGCCGCAGACGGCGGCCATCGCCACCGCTCCGAACCCGACCCAACTCGACCAGGAGCGAGCCGGATCGGGCTCGACCGAGCGCACCAGGCCGGCCGGGCCGACCGGCGAGAGCAGCCAGCTGAGTGGCACCGCCGTCGCCAGGCCGAGGCCGACGGCGCCGAGCAAGGGAATGGCCAGCGCCCACATCCGGTCGCCGCGGGCCAACCCCAGCTGCCACCATTGCCGCTGGTCGGACTGGCGCCGGCGCAGTTCGCGAACCACCGCCAATCCCAACACGACGAGCGTCACCGCGGCCGCGGCCAGGCCCAGGACCAGGAGGGCGGCGACGGTCGGCTGGTTCGACCGCTCGACCCGCTGCCGCTCCTGGGCGGTGGTGGTGGCGATGAGGAAGTAACTCGGCGACCCCTCGTCGTCGAAGACCGGAAGCTCGGCGTTGAGCTCCTCGGCCCGGCCGAGGAACACCTCGAGCGCGGGAGCGACGCCCGCGTCGCCCTGCGCCATCCCCAGCGAGTAGTACCGGTAGGAGACTGCACAGCCCTCCGGGAGCAACGCGGCGAGCGCCTCGTCGAAGCTCACATCTCGGGGAGGAGACTCGGGCAGGCAGTCGTAGCGTTCGACCACGTCCGGGCTCACGATCAGCTTCAACCTGGGGTAGAGCTCGTCGGGGAGCACCTCGTCGGGGAAGGTGGCGATGCCGACCACGGTGAGGCGCTCGACCCCAACGGGAGAGTGGACGACGTTCGGATCGGCAAACTCGACCGAGGCTTGCCAGAACGCCACCGGGACGACATCCCCGACGGCGACGTCCATGGCGTCGGCCAGCTCGGCGCTCACGATGGCCTCTTCCGAGCCGGAGAACGATCGACCCGCAATGAGGGCTGGGCGGTCTGTTGCGGTATACCGGCCGTCGACCGAGCCGCGCACCTGGACATAGGGATCGGCCGAGGTGCGCGCGTCGGCCAGGGTACGCGGCGCGCCCTCGTCGAGGCTGGCCTGTAAGAGCGCATCGCTGGTGACCTGCTCGACACCGGGGAGGCTGCGGATGATCTCGTCGATGTCGATGGTGTTCAGCGACGGGTTGAGCAGCACGTCGCCAACCGCTGCCCGGTCGAGGTAGCGGGGGTACGCGTTCGCGGTCCGTTCGGCCGCCCCGAAGGCGACCAACGCCCCGGTCGAGCCGAGGGCGACGATGAGGGCGACCGGCAGCAGGGCGAACCAGCGCTGGCGTAGCCCCCGCCCGATCAGCCAGGCCCGCGCCACCAGCCTGCCCGTCCGCCGCCGTCCATCGTCGCCATGCTACGGCGTCGAAGGAGCAAGCGGAAGGTGGGTGTCCCGACCGCCGACCGGGTGGTGGCACCCGGACCCGGCCGACCTAGGGTGACCGCCGTGGGCGAGGCGTTGACCAGGGTGTACCGCAAGGGCGTGCTGGAGGCCGAGGGCTTCCCCGTGGCCGACGTGTCCGAGCATCTGGAGGATCCGGACACCGTGGTATGGGTCGACCTGTGCGGTGCGTCGAAGCCAGACCTCCACGAACTGGCCGACGAGCTCGGCCTGCACGAGCTGGCCGTCGAGGACGCGCTCGAACCCCACCAGCGGCCCAAGATCGACCGCTACGCCACCCACCTGTTCCTGTCGAGCCACGACGTGCGGCTCGACCTCGCGTCCGCGGAGCTCGCCACGAGCGAGATCGACGCCTTCATCAACGAGCGGTGGCTCATCACCGTGCGCGCCGACCATGCCTTCTCGATGGAGGACGTGGTGGCCCGTTGGGACCGTTCACCCGACCTGGCCGTCCATGGCGTCGGCTTCCTGCTCTACGGGTTGCTCGATGTGATCGTCGACAACTACTTCGATGTCGTCCAGGCCTTCGACGACTACTACGACGAGGTCAGCAGCGGGCTCTTCGCCGACCAGCCGCTCGATCCGTCGAAGCAGCGGCATTGGTTCGACATGCGCCGGGCCATGGTCGGGTTCCACCGCCTCGTGGTGCCCATGCGCGAGGTCGTCAGCAGCCTCATGCGGCTTGACCATCCGGCCGTCTCCGATCACCTGTACCCATACTTCCAGGATGTCTACGACCACATCCTGCGGGTCAACGAGTCGACCGACTCGCTCCGCGACCTGGTGAGCACGATGGTGGAGACCAACCTGAGCCTGCGCGACTACCGGCAGAACCTGATCGTCAAGAAGGTCTCCAGCTGGGCCGCGATCATCACCGTGCCCGCGCTCGTCACCGGCTACTACGGCATGAACGTCCCCTTCCCCGGCTTTGGCGCCGCCTCGGGGGTGGTCGCCTCCTCCGCCATCATCGCCATCGCCGGCGTGCTTCTGTACCTGACCTTCCGTTGGCGCGATTGGCTGTGAAGGGCGGACCAATGCCGGAGCGCCGCCGACCCAACATCCGCTCCCTCGTCCGGACGCGCCGGCCCTCGGCCGGAGGCGACGGTGCTCGCGACGACGTGGCGGGCGACGACGACGCCCCTGGGGCGCCGGCGTCGCGGATCGTCGACAGCGCGGTGTACGTCGACGGCGACCGGGTGGCGTCGCCCGCCTCGCTGGCCGACACGTACGCCGCCCTTCGGGACCACCCGGACGGCATGGCCTGGATCGGTTTGTACCGACCCGAGCCCCATGAGGTGGCCTCGCTCGCGTCGGAGTTCGGGCTCCACGACCTCGCGGTCGAGGACGCCATCGTCGCCCACCAACGCCCGAAGCTGGAGCGCTACGGCGACACCCTGTTCGTCGTGCTGCGCCCGGCCCGCTACGTCGACGAGATCGAGGAGGTGGAGTTCGGCGAGGTGCACGTCTTCATCGGGCCCGACTTCGTGATCACGGTCCGCCACAGCGAGGCGCCCGACTTCAGCTCGGTCCGGCGCCGGCTGGAGAGCCAACCAGACCTGTTGCGTCGAGGTCCGGAGGCCGTGCTCTACGCCATCCTCGACCGGGTGGTCGACGGCTACTACCCGGTCGTCGCCGGCCTGGGCAACGACATCGACGAGATCGAGATCGAGGTGTTCAGCGGCGACCCGCAGGTGTCGCGCCGGATCTATGAACTGTCGCGGGAGGTGACCGAGTTCCAGCGGGCGACCCAACCGCTGGGCATGGTGTTGTCCGCCCTCACCGCCGGGTTCGACAAGTACGGCATCGACGAGGAGCTCCAGCGCTACCTGCGCGACGTCGACGACCACCTGACCCAGATCGTCGAACGGGTCGACGAGTTCCGCCAACTGCTGCGCGACATGCTGACCGTCAACGCCACCCTCGTGGCCCAGCAACAGAACGAGGAGATGAAGAACCTGGCCCAGGCGAGCAACGTCCAGAACGAGGAGGTCAAGAAGATCTCCGCCTGGGCCGCCATCCTGTTCGCGCCGACGCTCATCGGCACGGTCTACGGCATGAACTTCGAGCACATGCCGGAGCTCAACTGGGTGTTCGGCTATCCGGTGGCGCTGCTGCTCATGGTGTTGACGTGCGTGACCCTCTACGGCGTGTTCAAGCGGCGCGACTGGCTCTGATCGGCCTCGCCGACCCCGAGCCCGGCCCGCGCCCGCTGGAGCGTCCCGTCGAGCGAGGCCAGGCTGACGCCGAGCAGCTCGGCCACCTCGGCGGCCGGCCACTCCAGGACATCCCGCAGGATGAGCACCACTCGGTGCCGCGGCGGCAGGTCCTGCACCGCGGCCACCGCGATGAGATCGGGCTCGGTCATCGGCCTCTACCGCTCCCTGCCGTAGAGGCGCATGGTGAGCGGCCCGAACACGGCGACGAGCGCCGCGCTCCACGCCAGGACCCACGCGACGTCGCCGGTGACGGCCGTGCCGTGCATGAGGCCCCGTGCCGCGGTGGCCAGGTGGGTGATCGGGTTGCTGTTGACGAAGGCCTGCACCCAGCCCGGCATGGTCGCCGAGTCGACGAACACGTTGCTGGCGAAGGTCAGCGGGAACAGCACGGTCATGCTCACCTGCATGACCGACTCTGGTGTCTGCATGCGCAGCCCGACCGCCGTCCAGACCCACGACAGGCTGAACGCGAACACGAGGAGCAGGGTCACCGCCAGCAGCACGCCGAGCGCTCCGCCGTCGGGTCGGAAGCCGAGCGCGACGCCGAGCACGACGATCACGAGCGATGCCGTCGTGTAGCGCACGGTGTCGGCGAGCAGCATCCCGACCAGCACCGCCGGCCGCCAGATCGGCAGCGACCGGAACCGGTCGAAGATGCCCTTCGAGATGTCGGTGTTCAACGCCTGCCCGGTGTACATCGTGATCCAGGCCACGGTCATGACCAGGATCCCGGGCAGGAGCTCCTGGAGATAGGCGCGGGGCGAGCCGGCGAGCGCCCCGCCGAAGAGGTACGTGTACAGCAGCACGAACATGATCGGGAAGGCGGTGACGTCGAACAGCTGCATCGGAACGTGCCGGATCTTCAGCATCGCCCGCCAGCCGAACGTCAGCGAGGCCGAGAGCGGCGTCGGGCGCGGCGGACGGACCCGATCGGCCAGCGCCTCCCGGAGGGTCGCCTCGGCCAGCACCGGCTCGGCCTCGGTCGCGGTCACGGTCACGGTCATTGGTGCTCCATCGTCGTGTGACGCCAACTCCCGGCGAAGCAGACATCGGAAGCACCAATGACCGCTTCGCCGCTTCGCGGCGAAGAAGGGCTGGGTTCATGGTTCGCTCGCCCTGCGGGCTCGTTCACGCCGCCTCCCTTCCTGTTGGGTGCCCGGTCAGGGCGAGGAAGACCTCGTCGAGGCTGGGTTGCCCGAGGGCGAGCTCCTCGACCCCGATGCCGGCCCGGGCCAGGTCGGCCACGGCGGTGGCGACGTCGGCCGCGGCGGCGGCCCGGGCCGACAGCGTGGCCGGGTCGGGCCCGAGATAGGTCGGCACGCCGAGGGCGGCGGAGAGCAGCCCCTTGGCCAGCGGCCGGTGCGCGGGATCGACCAGGCGGATGCGCAGCGTGCCCGAGCCGACGTGCGCCTTCAGCTGCCCTGGGGTGCCCTCGGCCACGACCTTCCCATGGTCGATGATCGCGAGGCGATCGGCGAGCTGGTCGGCCTCCTCCAGGTGCTGCGTGGTGAGGAGCACGGTCGTCCCGGCCGCGACCAGGACCCGCACGATGTCCCAGACCTGGTTTCGGCTCCTGGGATCGAGCCCGCTCGTCGGTTCGTCGAGGAACAGGAGCTCGGGCGGGACGACGATGCTGGCCGCGATGTCGAGGCGGCGGCGCATGCCCCCCGAGAAGGTGCGGACGAGACGGTCGGCGGCGTCGGTCAACCCGAACGCATCGAGCAACTCGGCGGCCCGCTCGTCGGCCGCCCGGCGGGCGAGCCCGAGGAGCCGGCCGAGCAGGACCAGGTTCTCCCGGCCGCTCAACTCGTCGTCGACCGAGGCGAACTGCCCGGTCAGGCTGACGGCGCCCCGCACCGCGTCCGCATCGGCGACGATGTCGTGCCCGAGCACGCGCGCCGAGCCCGCACTCGGCCGGAGCAGGGTGGCGAGCATGCGCAGGGTCGTGGTCTTGCCCGCGCCGTTCGGGCCGAGCACGCCGTAGACGGTGCCTGCCCGAACCACGAGGTCGATGCCGTCGACGGCGCGGGTGGCGCCGAATGCCTTGGCGAGACCTGCGGTCTCGATCGCGATCGGTGGTTGTGTCGCCAACATGCCAGGGACAGACGTCGGACCCGGCGGACCCGTCCGGCCCTCGGCGGGATTTCCCCTAGCCGATCAGCGGGCCCGGAGCCGACGGGCGCACATAGACGACATGGGTGTCGCGAATCGACGCCCGCAGCCGGCGGATCAGCGGCTCCTCGTAGGTGGTCACGAGCACCTGCCGGAACGACGGTTCCTCCGGCGCCTGGGCCAGCAGGACGGCCAGGGCCCGCCGGGCGTCGGGATCGAGATGCTCAAGGGGCTCGTCCACCCAGAAGAACCCCAGCCTGGTCGTGGCCCGCAGCACCAGGACGCGGAGGATGAGCTGGGCGACCATCTTCTCGCCGTCGCTGAACTGCTCGTAGTGAAGGTCCTCGGCGCCGATGCGCCGGCTGAGCGTCCCGTCGCCCTGCAACCCGACGCCCGGCCGGTCGACGAACAGCCGGCGCCAGCTGTCGGCGAGCAGTTCCTCGAGCGGCTCGATGCTCTCGTTCAAGATCCGTTGCCGCGCCGTCTCGAGCGCGGTCGCCGCCGCTTCCAGGGCCGCGGCCCGCTCGAACGCGCCGATCACGACCTCCAACTCGACGCGCGCCGATTCGGCGTCCGCCAGGCGGCGTCTGACCTCGTCGAGGATGGCGCGCCGCTCGGCCGCGGTGGCCAGGGCCGCATCGAATCGCTCGACCGCTTCGGCGTCGTCGATCGCCGGCCGCGCATCGTCGGGCGCCGGTGGCGCCTCGCCTGGCTCCGGCTGGCTGATGAGCCGGCTGCGCAGCCGACGGACCTCCGAGATCAGCTCGACCGGCTCGGCCTCGTCGAGCGTCGTCCGCTCGGCGTCGAGGGCGGCCAGGTCCCGGCGGTGGGTGGCGCGGGCCACGTCGACGTCGCCGGCATCGAGCGGGCGACGGCACACCGGGCACGTCCCCTCGGCCCGCTCGAGCTCGGCCAGCCCGGCGCTGATGGCCTGCATCCTCCCGGCCAGCTCGGCCCGCCGCCGGCGCACCTCGTCGAGCTCCTCGATTGCGGCCGTCTCCGCCGCTTCGAGATCTGCAGTGACGGCCTCGACCGACACGGTTCGGCCCAGCTGCGCCATCGCCGCCCTCACCTCGCCGACGACGGCCGCCCGACCGTCGGACGCCGCCTTCCACTCGTCGTGGCGCCGGCGCACGTCGGTCGCGACGCGGGCCTCGGCCAGCGCCCGTTCGGCCGCGGCCCGTTCGACCTCGGCCTCGTCGGTCAGCTCGGCCGCCCTCGCCTCCACCTCGAGGAGCGCGGCCATGTCCTCGTCGGACACGGCGGCCACATTCCGCGCCGAATCCACCGTCTTCTTGGCCGCCTGCGCCAGCTGCTTCGTCTGGTCGAGCGCCGCCACCAGGCCATCGACGCCGAACACCCGGCTCAGGTGCTCCCGAAGATCGAGCCCCTTGGTCTCGGTGAACACGGTGCTGCTGTGCAGCATCGCCAGCCGGGCCAGGAACGAGGCGTCGGCCCCGTACTCCGCGGCCAGCAGCGACTCCAGCGCTTCGGCCGGCGCCGGCTCGCCGTCGATGGTGACCTCCGGCGTCGCCGAGCCCCGTGATCGGGCCGGGTAGGGCCGGGTGACGGCCAGCAGGCGGCCGCTGGGGAGCTCGACCTCGACCGACGCCAACGTCGCCGCCGTCTTGGTGATGCGCGCCGCGCCGTCCTTGGCCGGGGGCACGAGGCCGAACAGGGCGAAGCGGGCGCCCTCGACGATCGACGACTTGCCGACCCCGTTCGGCGCGACCACGAACGTCGCACCGGGCCGGAGGTCGAGCTGCAGGTGCTCGTAGGCCCGCCAGTTCCGCAGCGTCAGCCGGCGGATCATTCGTCGACCTCCATGATCGACTCGACGTCGACATCCGGGTCGCCGAGCGCGGCCTCGACCAGCCGGGTGATCGCGGCCCGGTGGCTCCTCACCCGCTCGTAGCCGGGACGCTTCCCTTCCACCTTGAACCCCTTCGCCGACGCCTCAACGGCCCGGACGGCCTCGCCGGCCACGTCGACCGCCAGCTCCCTGGCGTCGATCGCCCGCCCGTCGACCACGGTGGCCGCCAGCCGCCCGAACGGCGTGATGGCGGCGTCCAGGAACTTGGCGAGCGCCTCGCCCACCGGCGCCGGGACCCGGCTCTGGCGAGGGGGTGTGAGATCGCCGGACGGGGTCTCGATCGCCTCGACGACGTCGCGGCGATCCACGACGGTCGCCATGAACGGCGCCGTCGGTTCGGTCAGGCCCACCGCGTTGAGCAACTGGTCGGCGTGCAGGGCCCGGCGGGCCTCCTCGAGCAGCGCGCCTGCGTCCAACGGACGATCGACGAACGCCACGAGCACGAAGGCGTCGAGCTCGGTCACGAGGGCGACCGCGCTCAGATGCTCCGAACCGGCGGCCGACGCCGGCCGGGGCGAGATGCGGGCGCCGGGATGGGTCTCGCCGAGGGCGCGGTGGACCGCGACCAGCAGGTCGGCCCGGCTCGAGCGGTCATCGAGCAGCCACCAGCCGTCGCCGGCCGCAGCCTCGCCGTCGGTCCGGTGCGTGGGCGCCAGCGCGGCGAGCTCGTCGGCCAGCGCCTGCCGGTACTCGACCCGCGGATCGAGGAGGGAGGCGATGCCGGCGCTCGAGGTGCGGGCCGACTCGACCGCGGCGGCAACGTCGACCGAACCCAGCCGGTCGAGCAGGGTGGCGGTGTCGATGGTCGCCTCGGCCGAGGGGTGGAGGGCGAGCGGAATGCCGAGCGGCGAGCCTTCGGCCGGCACGACCACGGTGTCGTCGCCACCGGCGAGCTCGGTGTCGAAGGTGACGGGGACGGCGGCCGCCTGGGCTCGGGCGATCGTCCTGAGCCAGACCAGCGTGGCCGCACCGCCATTGGGTCCGCGGGCCCGCCACAGCTCCCCCGCCTTCGGCCCGGCCTTGGGCCGGTCGGCACGGGCGACCGCGGCGAGCAGGGCGTCGGGGAGGGCGGGGAGGTCGTCGGGGAGGAGGTCGTCGCCGGGCAGGTCGAGCAGGCCCTGGTTGAGGCGGTCGAACAGGAGCCGGCAGGCGAGACACGAGGTGACATGGGCCGACACCGCGCTCGTCCGAGCCGGGTCGAGCGCGCCGGACGCGAGGTCGGCAAGCTCCGACTCGGTCGGGTGGTCGATGGGCGGGTCGTGCTGATCGGTCATGTCGCGTCCGTCAGACGTGCCATCGCGTCGGGGCGTCCGGTCGAACGGTCGTTCGCCCAGGCCTTGGCCTGATCGATGAGATGGAAGAACACTGCCTCGTAGTTCTCGTCGTCGCGCAACTCCCCCGCGAGGAGCGTCCTGAGACGGCCCAGGGCCTCCGCGGCCTGGCTCGGGCCCACCCCGATCACCGAGCGCAGCTCGCGGACGGGGGTGCCGGCCGTCGCCAGCAGCAGTCGCTCCCGCTGGTTCAGGATGGCGAAGATCTCGGCCGCCCGCATGCTGTCGAGCACGGCGTCGGCGTGCTGGGGCGCGACCACCGCGTCCAGTGGATCCCGGTCGTCGACCGGGTGGGCGATGGGTACCGGCGACAGTCCCAGCCGGGGCGCGATCGACTGGGCCAGGTGGTCCAACGGGAGGGTGCCGGCCGCAGCCTCGAGCACGCGCCGGCACAGCCGCTCGAGGCTGGCCGCATCGGCGACCGGCGGCCGGCGGCGGGTCTGGGGGGACCAGCGGGGGACGTCGACGTCGGTCTCGGCCGACGCCGCCTCGACCAGGACGGCGGGCGCGACGCCGGACGGCTGCGCCGGCTGCGAGGCCAGCCGCCATCGATCGCCTCGTTCGGCCACGAACTCTTCCCGCTGACCGAGGACGACCCGAAGTCGCACCATGAGGCGCCCGGTCTCGGTCCGACGCCCACCGTCACGCAGGAAGTTCAGGACCAGGCGATGGAGGAGCCGGTCGAACCCGACGTCGTCGATGGAGTGCACGGCCAGGTGGGCCAGCCGGGTCGGCGTGCGATCGTCGGCCAGGAAGTCGTGGGCCGTCTCGGCCACCGCGTCGGCGTCCCAGCGGTTGCGGCCCCCCGGCGGCGGATAGCCGTGCGCGACGACGATGGCTCGGACCGTCCGGTAGAGGAGCCTCGCGCCTTCCCGCCCGAGTCTCCCATCGGCCAAGAGCTCCTCGCGAGGCGTCATCGTGGGTTCGGGGTCACCATACTGAGGCACTGAAGACCAGAGAGGATCGACCATGTTCGAGAACACCAAGGCGTTCGGCGGCTTCTCCGTCGACGACGTGCCCGGGGCCCGAAGGTTCTACGCCGAGACGCTGGGGTTGAAGGTGTCGGAGGAGAACGGCATGCTCACCCTCCACATCGCCGGCGACCGGGACACGCTCGTGTACCCGAAGGGCAAGGAGCACACCCCGGCGACGTTCACCATCCTCAACTTCCCAGTGGACGACATCGAGTCGACGGTCGAAGAGCTAACCCGCCGCGGCGTCGAGTTCGAGCGCTACCCGGACAGCGCCAACGCGACCGACGAGAAGGGCATCTTCCGGGGCGGCGGCCCGCTCATCGCCTGGTTCAAGGACCCGGCCGGCAACGTGTTGTCCGTGATCGAACAGTGAGCTGACCGCGCGCCGGGACCTTCCTGCCCCGCTCAGCTACCGCCCCCGGTCGTTCAGCGCGGCAACTTCGAACGGCCGTCGGCGGGCGGGCTGCCGGTCGTCAGCTCGTGGCCTCGGGCTCGGAGTGCCGGAGCTCCTCGGCCGACAGCAGGCCGTCGGCCCAGTGGTCGTGCATCCAGTCGAGGTGGTCCCGCCGGTGGGCGACGATGCGGCGGGTGTCCCAGGCCGGGATGTCGTCCTGCTCGACCACCTGCATCCGATCGGGGTCGACCTCGTACACGTGGTCGAACCGCATGATGACGCCGTCGGTGATGTCACGCTTCTCCGGCGGCCGCTGGGCCGAGAGCCGGAAACCGATCATGCGCCGCTCCTCCCCTACTCGTAGGCCTGATCGAGCAGGTACTTGCCCGGGTTCATGATGTTGTTGGGGTCGAGCGTCCGCTTGATCTGCTTCATGATCTCGTAGCCGTACCCCATCTCCTGGGGGACGAGCTCGGCGTCGCCGGCGCGGGTGGCGCCGTGGCACGCCGTGATCGATCCGCCCATGCGCAGCGCGGCCTCGGCGATCTCCCGTTTGCACGCCACCCATGCGGCCCACGTCTCGTCGTCGAGCGGCTGTTCCCAGATGCCGATGTCGATCTCGACCAGGTAGTCGGCCCACGGCTTGTGGGGACCGTTCGTGTAGAAGAACATCCCCCAGTCGTCGAAGATCCCGTACCGCGTGATGTAGCGCTCGGCGATCGTGTGCCACCCCTCACGTATGGCGGGGAGCGTGCTGTAGGGCATGGCTGCGTCCTCGCAGTGCCAGCACATCGGCACGACCTGGCCGTCGGGCCGGCGGCCGTGGAGCGGGATGGCGTACCGGTCGTGGCGGGCGGCCCAGTCGCCCTGGGACACCTCGTCCCCCAGGAACGTCCCGCCGCTGTCGGCACCGATGTCGAGGATGCGCCGGGCTGCGGGCTCGGTCTCGGCGCGCGTGCCGTAGGCGGCCACCGCAACCACCGCCTTGAGCCAGTCGGGCTGTTCGACGTAGGCCTCGTCGTCGCGCCGAAGGTAGGCGAGCTTCCACTCGTCGAACAGAACCACGCCGGCCAGCGTCGCCAGCCCCGACTTGGCCAGCGCACCGGTGCTGCGGTAGGCGGTGTCGAAGTCGCGGTAGCCGAAGAAGGCGGCGAACTCGACCTCCGGCCTGGGAACCAGTTCGAGGGTGGCCTCGGTCGTGATGCCGAGCGTGCCCTGGTGCCCCAGGAACAGGTGCTTGAGCTGATATCCCGTGGACGACTTGCGCACCTTCCGGCCGCCGCCGTCGCCGACCTCGAGGACCTGCCCGGTCGGCAGGACGACCTCCATCGAGATGACGAGGTCGCGCGTGTGGCCGTAGCGGGCGCCGATCAGCGACCAGCCGCTGGTGCCGATGCGCCCGCCGACCATGGAGCACGGGTACGACGCCGGGTCGTCCGGATAGATCACGCCGTGGGGCCTGAGCACCTCGTTGAGCTTGAGCATGTTGACGCCGGGCTGGACGGTGACGGTCATGTCGACCAGGTCGATGTCGCGGATCTGGTTCATCCGCTTGACGTCGAGCAGGATCCCGTGCCGGAGGGGGACGGCCCCGTCGGCCAGCCCGGTGCCGGCGGCGCGGGGCACGATCGGGACGCCATAGCGGTTGGCGATCTCGACGATCTCGACCACCTCGGCCGTGGCGCGGGGCAGCACCACCGCGCTCGGCACGTGCTCGTCCCAGCGGTGGACAGGGAACGGCGCCGGCACGCGGGTGCGGCAGTAGCGAGCGGGCTTGTCGACCAGGAGCCCGTCCCGGCCCAGCAAGGCGTGCAGCTCGTTGACCACCGGGTCGTCGAGCGTCGGCGCACTCATCGGCCGGACGCCTCCGACCCGTCCGCCAGCCCGGCCGCCTCGGCCACGATCTCCATGAGGTCGCGGACCTCGATGCCCCGCGCCGAACCGGCCTCGGTCAGCGGCCGCTCCGACCACGGGCACTGCGAGATCAGCAGGTCGACCTCGAGCTCGGCCGCCCGGTCGAGGCGGTGGGCGCTGATGGCCCGGGTGAGGTCCGGTCGCTCGACCGCGAGGCCACCGCCCGCGCCGGAGCAGTAGGCCCACTGGGTGACGTGGTCGACATCCCGGAACTCCAACCCCGGTACGGCCCGGAGGATCTGTCGCGGCGACTCGTAGATCCCCTTGCGCTTGTTGAGCCGGCACGGGTCATGGTAGGTCGCGACCCGCTCGACCGGAACCGACAGCGTGAGGTCGCCGGCACCGATGGCCTCGGCGATCAACTCGGTGACGTGCACGATCTCGAGGTCGTACCCGGCCCCGAAGTACTCGACGTAGTCCTCGGTGAAGCTGATGTAGTCGTGGGGGTCGAGGGTGATGATGCGCCGGGCGCCGACCGCCCGCCAGTCGGCCAGGTTGTGCTCGGCGAACTCCTTGGCCGCGTCGACGTAGCCCATCTCCCGGGCCGGCCCTCCGCAGCACCACTGCTCGCGCATGAGCCCGAACTCGATGCCAGCCGCGGTGAGGATCTGCGCCACCGCTCGGGGCAGCGACGTCCGGTGGAACGCGGCCTCGCAGTCGACGAACAGGATCGTCTCCCCGCCCACGGCCAGGTCGAGCCCGGCGGCCCAGTCGGCCACGTGTTCCTGGGTGACCGGGGGGCCGTCGAGCACCGGTTCGCTGCGGGCGTCGACGGTCGCCTCGACCCATCGCTTCCAGCCCGGCTGCTCGATCCCGGACTCGACGGCCAGGGCCCGCACCGCCTTCACCAGGTCGACCGTCCGTGTCCGGTGCCGGTAGAAGTCGCCGGCGAAGAGCGTGTTCGGGCAGCGGGTCTCACAGGCCCCGCACTGGGTGCAGTGCACGTAGTCGCGGGCGACGTCGTCGAGCGAGACGTGGCCCTTCTCCATGGCCACGACGTTGGCGTGGAACGCGGTCGGCGAGTAGTTCTCGTTCTGGGTGACCCCCATCACCGGGCACACGTTGCGGCAGAACTTGTGCCCCGAGCTGAAGCAGCTGTAGGCGTGATCCCGCCAGCTCCCGATGAAGACCTCCTGTGCCGTCTCGGTCACGTCACCTCCTCGAGCACCGCGACGCAGCGGTCGATGTCGGCGTCGTCGATGACCAACGGCGGACAGAACGCCAGCGTGCTTTCACCGATCGGGCGGGGGATCACCCCGCGTTCGAGCATGGCGTCCCGCACCGCGGGAGCGGACTGATCGGGCCGGAGTCCGACGGCCCAGACCGCGCCGTCGCCGCGCACGTCGACGACCTTGCCGTCGTCGCGCAGCGAGCGCAACCCGGCCGCCAGTCGTTCCCCGATCTTGGGGGCCAGGTCGAGCAGGCCCTCGCGGCGGGTGATGTCGAGGGCGACGAGACCGGCGGCGGCCGCGGCCGGATGCCCGCTATAGGTGTGGCCGTGGCGCAGCACGAACGTGGGGTCGGCCTCCAACGGCTCTCGCACCGACTCACCGACCAGCACCCCGCCGAGCGGCTGATAGCCGGACGTCACCGCCTTGGCGAAGGTAATGAGGTCGGGGGTGACGCCGTAGTGCTGCGCGCCCCACCACGCACCCAGCCGACCAAACCCGCAGATGACCTCGTCGAGGATTAGGAAGGCGCCGTGGTCGTCACACAGGCGGCGCAGCCCCTCCAGGTAGCCGGGGGCCGGCGGGTAGACGCCACCGGCGCCGACCACCGGCTCGGCGATGACGGCGGCCACCTCGGCGCCCCGCTCGGCGAAGATCCGCGCGACCGCGTCGAGGTCGTCCTTGTCGACCTGGGTCACGCCGCCGAGCAGCGGGCCGAAGCCCTCCTGGATGGCCGGCAACCCGGTGGCGGTGACGCCGCCGTAGGTGACGCCGTGGTACGAGGGGCGGCGGCTGATGACCAGCTGCCGACTCCGGGCGCCGGAGCACCAGTGGGCGATGCGGGCCAGCTTGAGCGCGCTGTCGACCGCCTCGGAACCGCTGCACGTGAGGAAGACCCGAGCGTTCGGCATCGGGGCCAAGGCCGACAGCTCGGCGGTGAGCCGCTCGGTCGGCTCATTGGTGTACAGCTCGAAGGTGTGGAAGTTGTCGAGCGTCCGCAGCTGGGTGGCCACGGCCTCGGCGATCTCGGCCCGACCGTGCCCCACGTTGCAGTACCACAGGCTGGCCATGGCGTCGACGTAGCGCCGGCCCTGGTCGTCGACGACGATGGCGCCCTCGCCGCCGACCATCTTGATGAAGTGCTCGGCCGCCGGCCGGGCGAACGGGTGGAGGAACGCAGGGACAGGCATCGGACCCCTACGCCTCGATGTTCGACATGACGTGCTTGATCCGGGTGTAGTCCTCGAACCCGTAGATCGACAGATCCTTGCCGTACCCGGAGTGCTTGAACCCGCCGTGGGGCATCTCGGCCACCAGCGGGATGTGGGTGTTGATCCACACGCAGCCGAAGTCGAGACGCCGGGCCATGCGCATGGCCCGGCCGTGGTCGCGGGTCCAGACGCTGGAGGCCAGGCCGTACTCGACGCCGTTGGCCCAGGCCAGCGCCTTCTCCTCGTCGTCGAACCGCTGCACGGTGATCACCGGACCGAAGATCTCCTGCTGGATCAGCTCGTCGTCCTGTTCGACGCCGGCGATCACCGTCGGCTCGTAGAAGAACCCGGGGCGGTCGACGCCCCGGCCCCCGGTCACGACCTCGACGTGATCGGCCGCCCGGTCGACGAAGCCGGTGACCCGCTCGAGCTGGCCGTGGTTGTTGAGCGGGCCGTAGGCGACGTCGTCGTCATCGGGGTCGCCGGTCCTGGTCCCCCGGGCCTGGTCGGCCAGGGCGGCGACGAAGTCGTCGTGGACACGCGCGCCGACCAGCACCCGCGTCGACGCCGTGCAGTCCTGGCCGGCGTTGAAGTAGCCCGCCACCGCGATCCCCTCGGCCGCCGCGGCCAGGTCGGCGTCGTCGAACACCAGCACCGGTGCCTTGCCCCCCAGCTCGAGGTGGACGCGCTTGAGGTCGGTGGCGGCCGCCGTCGCGACCTCTCGTCCGGCCCGGACGCTGCCGGTGATCGACGCCATCGCCGGGATGCGATGGGTCACGAGCGCCGCCCCCGTCGCCCGGTCGCCGCACACGACGTTGAACACTCCGGGCGGCAGGTGCTCGGCCGCCAGCTCGGCCATGCGCACGGTCGTGACCGGCGTGGTGTCCGACGGCTTGAGCACTACGGTGTTGCCGGCCGCGATCGCCGGGGCGAACTTCCAGATCGCCATCATCATCGGGTAGTTCCACGGCGTGACCTGTGCGCAAACGCCAACCGGTTCCCGGCGGATGAACGACGTGTGCCCGGCCATGTACTCGCCCGCCGCCAGCCCGTGCAGCATCCTGGCCGCCCCGGCGAAGAAGCGGATCTGGTCGACCATCGGCGGGATCTCCTCGTCCCGGGTCAGGCCGATCGGCTTGCCGGTGTTCTCCGACTCGAGCGCCACCAACTCGTCGGCGTGGGCCTCGAACGTGTCGGCGATGCGGATCATGGCCAGGCTGCGCTCGGAAGGAGTGGCGTAGCGCCAGCCGTCGAACGCCCGGGCCGCGGCCTGGCAGGCGGCGTCGATGTCCGGCCCGGTCGACACCGGCGCCTCGACGAACTCCTCGCCCGAGACCGGGTTCACGAGCGCGGACGTCCTGCCCTCGATCGGGTCGTGGAGCTCGCCGTTGATGAAGTTCTGGATGGTGCGCACGGCGCGGCCCGGGCGCCTAGACGGCGGACATGACCCGGTCGTGGATCAGCTGGAGCTGGCCCGGCGTGTCGGGCACCCCGCTGATCTCCCGACCGGAGAACGCCTTCACCAGGAACGGATCGGTGATGGCACAGATCACGTGGTTGATGCCCGTCGGGAGGATGTCGGCGTGGAGCTTGGCCACGCACTCCTCCGGTGTGCCGGCCACCGACAGCCGCTCGGCGATGTCGGGCGAGCACAGCTCGATGGCCTTGTCGACCTGGCCGCCCGCGAACGCGTCGAGGATCGCGGTCAGGTCGGCGTGGTCGATCCCGTGCCGCTCGAGCTGGCTCTGCGGCATCGACGACAGGTAGAAGGCCACCATGATACGGGCCACCTCCTTGGCCGCGGCCGAGTCCTCGCCGCACACCCAGACGACCCACGCGCCGAGGTCGAGGTCGTCGACGTTGCGCCCGGCCTTCTCGGCCCCGATGCGCACGTGCTTCATGACGTAGTCGTAGTTCCGGCGCGAGTAGCCGAGGGCGTGGTGCATGCCGTCGGCGATCTCGCCGGCGAGCTCGAACGACCTCGGGCCGCCCATGGCGCCGATCTTCAGCGGGATCGGGTCCTGCACCGGACGGGCGAACGTGAACAACCCCGAGTACCGGAAGAACTCGCCGTCGTGGGTGATGGCACCGTCCTTCAGGAAGGTGCGGATCACCTCGAAGCCCTCGCGGACCCGGGCGAGGGGCCGGCTGCCCTTCCACTCGATGTTGTACTGGCTCAGCATCCCCAGGTTGCCGAAGCTCACCGCGGCCTCGGCCCGTCCGCCGGTCAGCTCGTCGAGGGTCGCCAGCATCTGGGCCACCAAGGTCGGATCGCGCAGGATCAGGTGGGTCACGTTCGGGCCCATCCGGATCTGCGTGGTCTTGTCGGCCGCCGCCGCGAACAGCAGCCACGGGTCCTTGTGGTAGGTCTCGTCGACGCTGTACGCGGCGTAGAACCCGAGCTCGTCCGCCTTGCGGATGTAGCCGATCGAGTCCGCCAACGGGTAGTCCGGCAATTGCACGTAACTGAACCGCACCATTCGTCACCCTCCCCTGGAAACCACCCCGTTCGACGGAACCGTAGGTCAAGACGCGCACGGTCTGCCGTCCGTTCCGGGCGCCCGGCCGTGATCCGACCCTCGGTGCCGGCGACCGCTACCGCGCCGGTGCTAGCCATGACCCGGTGCGCCTCGCCGTGATGCCCCCGGTGGCGCCGATGCTGGCGAAGCCCGTGGCCGAGATCCCGCCGGACCGGTTCTACGAGCCCAAGTGGGACGGGTTCCGCTCGATCGTGTTCCGCGACGGCGACGACGTCGAGATCACCAGCCGCAACGAACGGCCGATGACGCGGTACTTCCCCGAGGTCGTCGCCGCCGTCCGGCGGCACCTGCCCACGCGCTGCGTCGTCGACGGCGAGATCGTCGTTCCCGGCGACGAAGGTGGCGGGCTCGACTTCTGGGCGCTCCAGCAGCGCATCCACCCGGCGGCCAGCCGGGTCAACCTGCTGGCCGAACGCACCCCGGCCAGCTTCGTCGCCTTCGACCTGCTCGCTTTGGACGACGCCGATCTCATGTCGCGCCCGTTCGCCGAGCGGCGCGCCCTGCTGGAGCGGGCGCTGGGCTCGGCCACGGCGCCGATCCACCTCACGCCGATCACCGAGGATCAGGAGCTGGCTCGACGCTGGTTCGAGCGGTTCGAGGGGGCCGGGCTCGACGGCCTGATCGCCAAGGCCGCCGGCCTGACCTACCAGCCGAACAAGCGGGTCATGGCGAAGATCAAGCACGTGCGTACCGCCGACTGCGTGATCGCGGGCTACCGGCTGCACAGGACGGCCCGAGACGCCGTCGGCTCGCTGCTGCTCGGCCTGTACGACGACGACGACCCCTCCGTGGTGCCCGAGGAGTTCCGGGACGCGATCGGCGGCTCGTCGCTGATCCCGGTGGGCGTCGTCGGCGCGTTCCCGATGGCTCGACGCCGACAGCTGCTCACCGAGCTGGCGCCGCTCGTCAAGGATCTGGCCGGCCATCCGTGGCAGTGGGCGACGCCGGAGGAGAGCGGGCGGTCGGTTGACGGCCGAGCGAGCAGGTGGAACACGGCGACCCACTGGTCCTTCGTCCCGCTCCGGCCCGAACGGGTCGTCGAGGTGCGCTACGACTACATGGAGGGCTTCCGGTTCCGGCACACGGCGCAGTTCGTCCGATGGCGGCCCGACCGTGATCCCGCGTCGTGCGGCTACGCCCAGCTCGACCGGCCCGTGCCCTTCGACCTGGCCGACGTGTTGGGCGGGTGATCAGTCGAAGGTCAGCCGCGTCGGAGCGAGGATGCGGTAGCTCTCGGTGACGAGCTCGGCGACCTCCTGCCGGTCGACGTGGTCGTCGAGGATCATCCCGACCTCGTCGGCCCGCCAGGGCCGAGCGAAGAACGGATGGCCCGTGCGGCGCAGGACATCGAGCTCAGGACCGGCAGAGCGGAAGGTCAGCACCGAGCACGGCCCGTCGGTGGCCTCGACCCGGGCGTACGCCGGTGGCCAACCCGACTCGATGGCCAGCACCGGGCGAACGTGCGAAGGTGACCGACGGGACCGCCGACTACAACGTCACCAACTACCGCGTGTCGTTCTTCTACGACCTGGCCAAGGCGGCCAACCTGCGGATGGCGTTCGCCCTGGGCCGCGAGCTGGCGGCCC
This sequence comes from Acidimicrobiales bacterium, assembly GCA_050744245.1. Taxonomy (GTDB): domain Bacteria; phylum Actinomycetota; class Acidimicrobiia; order Acidimicrobiales; family JBOGGX01; genus JBOGGX01. The sequence goes on along the minus strand of JBOGGX010000018.1, from coordinate 12,956 downwards.
ACGGGGCGGCCGCGGTGGCGCTCACCCCCGGCTGGCTCCGCTCCGAGGCCATGCTCGAGGCGTTCGGCGTGACCGAGGACAACTGGCGCGACGCCACCGAGCGCATCCCCACTTCGCCATCGCCGAGAGCCCGGCATTCGTGGGCCGGGCCGTCGCCGCCCTCGCCGCCGACCCCGACGTGGCCCGCTGGAACGGCCGGTCGCTCTCGAGCGGGCAGCTCGCCCGGATCTACGGCTTCGCAGACCTCGACGGCAGCCAACCCGACGCCTGGCGGTATGTCCCGGAGGTCCAGGACGCCGGCAGGCCCGCCGACACCGCCGGCTACCGATGACCAGGATCGCGCCCCCTCGAACCTCCGTACCTCGAGCCGTGATGATGGCGCGGGTCGATGAGTTCCGCGTCGGCGCACCGTCAGGTTGCCCATGAGCGAGTTCGATCCTGAACGCCTGCAGCGGTTGCACGATGTGATGGCCGACCACGTTGCACACGACGCGGTCGGCGGCGTCGCCTGGCTCGCGGCCCTCGATGGCAAGGTCGAGGTCGGCGTGGTGGGCCGCCTGACCCGCGGCGACGGCCAGCCGGTCCGGCGCGACAGCATCTTTCGGATCTCGTCGATGACGAAGCCGATCGTCGCGGTCGGCGCCCTCATCCTCATCGAGGAGTGCCGGCTTCGCCTCGACGATCCGGTCGACGACCTGCTGCCCGAGCTGGCCGACCGGCGGGTGCTGGTCGACCCGAGGGGGCCGGTCGACGGCGAGACCGTCCCGGCCCATCGGCCGATCACCGTGCGCGACGTGCTCACGTTCCGGCTCGGGCTCGGCATGGATTTCGAGGCACCCTGGCCCCAGCCGTTGCTCGAGGCGATGGGCGGGCTCGGCCTGGGCCACGGTGCTCCAGAACCCCAGGTGCCGCCCGAGCCGGACGAATGGATGCACCGGCTCTCCACGTTGCCGCTCCTGTACCAGCCGGGCGAGCGGTGGCTGTACAACACGGGGTCCGACGTCCTCGGCGTCCTCGTCGCCCGAGCAGCCGATCAGCCGCTCGAGGAGTTCCTGCGCGACCGGGTGTTCGGACCGCTCGGGATGGTCGACACCGGCTTCTCGACGCCCCACCTCGATCGCCTCGGCGCCTGCTATGGGGTGAACCCGGAGACGGGCCAGCGGTTCGTCTACGACGCGCCCGACGGCCAGTGGGCCAAGCCGCCCGCGTTCCCCTCGGGTGGCGCGGGGTTGGTGTCCACGGTCGACGACCTGCATGCGTTCGGCTCCCTGCTGCTGGCCGGCGGCCGACTGCCCGATGGCTCACGAGTGCTGTCGACGGCCTCGGTCGAGGCCATGACCACCGACCACCTCGACGTCGACCGGGGCGGAGCCGGGCCCGCCCCCGATGGCTCGCAGGGCTGGGGGTTCGGCGTCGGCGTCCAGCTTCGTCGCACGGGCCCCACCCGTGGCGTCGACAGCTACGGGTGGGACGGCGGCCTCGGCTCCTCGTGGGCCAACGACCCGGACGAGCGCCTGATCGGCGTCGTCCTCACGACCGACGCGTTCACCGGCCCATTTCCCCCGCCCGCGGCGATCCAGGACTTCTGGACCTGCGTCTACGCGGCGAAGGTCGACTGAGGTCGCGAGCCCCTCCCTGCTCCACGTGGCAGACTGTGGAACACGTGAGAGAGAAAGATCTGACCATGACGAAACGGAACCTGACGGTCCAACTCGACGACGACGTCATCCACCGCGCCAAGGTGGCCGCCGCCAAACGGGGCACCTCGGTGAGCGGTCTCGTCACCCAGGAGCTCATCCGTCTCGTGGAGGACGACGAGCGCTACGAGGACGCCCGGCGCCGAGCCGAGCGTGCGCTACGCCGTGCCAAGCCTCGGGGCGGGCGGCGCTGGCGGCGTGACGAGCTGCACGGGAGGTGACACCGGTCCAGCGCGGACTGGTGTTCGTCGATACGAACGTGCTCGTCTACGCCCACGACGCCGCCGAGACGACACGACAGCCGATCGCTGAGGCGCTGCTCGACGCCTTGTGGCGGACCCGGTCCGGCACGCTGAGCACGCAGGTGCTCCAAGAGTTTTACGTGGTGGCGACCCGCACGTTCGACCCACCAATGTCGCGACGCGACGCCCGCGACGTCGTCGACGCCTACGGCCAGTGGCACCTCGTGCACGTGGACCTACCCCTAATCCTCGCCGCCTCCCAACTCGAAGAGCGGCACCGGCTTTCGTTCTGGGACGCGCTCATCGTCGAGGCCGCCCGCCGGGCGGGCGCCCGCCAGCTGCTCTCGGAGGATCTGCAATCCGGTCAGCGGCTCGCCGGCGTCCTCATCGACAACCCGTTTGCGGCGGCCATGTGACACCCGGTCGTGCCAGGGTGCGTCGCGGACCTGGGATGCAGGTCGCGCCGCCTGGGCGCGGGTGCGTCGTCGTAGACCGCTTGGGCCGCCAACAGGTGCCGGAAACCCACCGGCCCGTCGTGCACGGCGAACAGCCCGGCCTCGATCGCCTCGTCGACCCCACGGGCCGCCTGCGGTGCCGGGAGACGGCAGGTGCCGACGACGGCCGCCGCGGGCACGGGCGCCTGGAGCACCGCGGCCGCCTCCGCCACTGCGCGGACCCGGTCCCGGAGACCGCTCAGCCGCTCGCCGACCTGGTCCCTGATCCCTCTCGGCACGTCGATCCCGTGGAGCTCCTCGAGCGTCCGGCGCGCCCAGCCGCCACCCCGGCGCACCAGCGTGCCCCTCGCCTGGAGGAGTGCGAGCAGCTCCTCGATGGCGAACGGCAGCCCGGAGCTTCGTTCGCACAGGTAGGACGCGAACTCATCCGACATGCGGCGCAACCGGAGGATGGCCGCGGCGAGCTCACCCGTCCGCTGCTCGTCCAACGGCGCCAGCGCGATGTGCGCGCGCGTCACCGCCGACGGCAGCTTCGCGGTCACCATCCGCACCGCTGGGTGAACCTCCTCGCCGCGGAAGGTCAACACGACCGACAGCTTCGGAGGAGGGTCGCCGAGCAGGTGGTCACGAACTCGACGGTGTGCTCGTCGGCCCAGTGCAGATCCTCGAGGACGACGACGACGGAGCCCAGCGAGCCGAACACCTCGATCAGGGCGCGAAACACGCGGTGACGCTCGGCCCTCCGGTCATCGAGGGGTGACCGGCGGGGCGGGCAGCACGCCGGCCAGCTCCGGCACCAACGGCGCCAGCGCTCCCGCCACCGGGGAGAGGGGCGGCGCTCCGCAGGAGCCCGCCCAGGCGCCGCACCGCATCGATGACCGGTCCGAGCGGGAAGGGCTCGCGGATACGCGGGCAACTCCCGACGACGATCGTCCGATCGCGGAGCTCGGGCGGGCGAGGAGCTCCTGGATCAGCCGGGTCTTCCCGATGCCTGCCTCGCCCTCGACGACGACCCCCGCCGGCGGTGCCGCCAGGGCCGACACCAGCCGCTCCAGCTCGGCGGTCCACCCGACCAGATTGGGCGATACGACACCGCTCACCGAGCCGATCGCCGACGTCGGTCGTCGCGGCGGAGCGCTCCGCGGCGCCATGCCTCCACTCCTCTCACGTCGGCCGACTGCGGGTCCCCCGCCGGATCCCAGACGCAGCAGCTTAGGTCGTCATCCGCGTCAGGGAATCTCACGCAACGGTGTGCACGGCTGAGGAGCTCGAGGCGATGACGCCGGCCGAACAGGACGCCACCTTCGAGTCGAGCCTCATGCCGGTCGTGGGACCGGCACCTCACGCTCGTTCGCGCGGCGGCGTACTCGAGCGCAGCCAGCACATCATCCCGCTCCAAGTACGGGTAGTCCACCAGCGAACCGCTGCTTAGAAGGCAGCCGCTCTATCCAGCTGAGCTACGAGGGCGGGGCTTCCAACGTAATCGGACGGCCCCGGAGAACTGCCGCTCACTCGGTCCGGAGGGCGGCGGCGGGGCGGAGGCGGGTGGCGGAGCGGGCGGGAGCGAGCGACAGCAGGATCGACAGGGCCAGCACCGACAGCGGCACGGCGGCGAACGTGGCCAGGCGGGGGACGGCGGCGGGGAGGGGGCTGCCGAGGCTGTCGGCCAACGCGCCCCAGCCCAGGCGGCCGGCGGCCAGACCGATGACGATGCCGGCGACGACGGCGACCATCGCCAGGGCGGCGGCTTGGAGCAGCGTCGCCGCATACAGCTGGCGGTTGTCGAAACCGAGGGCGCGGAGCACGGCCGTCTCGTGGCGACGGCGGCGGACGCTCACGAGCAGCGTGTGGGCGAGGGCCGCGGTGCCGGCCAACGCCATCCCGGCGGCGAACAGCGCCGGCATGGAGCGGGCCCGGCCGAGGTCGACGAGGTCCGACGGTGTCGTCGGGCGCTCGATCGAGGGGTACTCGTCGGGCTCGATCTCGGCCACCAGTCCGTCGACGACGGCGACGAGGTCGGTGCCCGGCGCGCCGGCCAGGAACAGCGTGTCGAGCACGGGCTCGTCGCTGTCCACCGCTCGCTGGATGCCGGTCAGCGACAGGAAGATCCCTTCGTCCATCCGACCCCCGGAGCCCTGGGGCGGCATCAGCAACTCGCCCACCACGCGAAAGCTGAGCTCGGCCCCGCCGACCTCGCTGAAGTCCAGCTGCACGTCGTCGCCCAGGGTCACGCCGAACTGCAGCAACGTGCGATGGCCCATCGCGACCGAGTCGGCGGCGTCGGGATACGTCCCCCGCACCAACGGCGGTCGCACCTCTCCCCGCACCGGGTCCATGGCCAGCATGCTCAGGTCCCGCCCGCTGATCGGTGTCGGCCCGCCGACGCCGACCGCGACGCCGGTGAGACGCTCGTCCTCGGCCAGCAGCGCAGGCCCTTGCGTCGCCAGCGTGTTCTCGGTGAACTGCGAGGCCTCGAGCTGCCAGCGCAACCCGTAGCGGGCCGGGTCGTCGAGCTGTCGGCCGAGCGTGGTTCCGACCACGAGGGCGCCGACGACGGCGGCGACGCTCACCGTGACCCCGACGACGGTCGACCAGACCGGCACCCGGCGCGTGCTGCCCCCCCGGTCGAAGGCCCGGCGGAGCGCGATGCCGACAACCGGATGGACCAGGGGCGTCGCCAAGGTTCGGTGTCGCGCCGGGAGCCGGCGTCGTGATCGCATCGCGGCGATCCCGATGCCGAGCGCGAGCGTCGCTGCCGCGGCGACGGCTCCGCCGACGGCGAACGCCAGCGCATCCACCCGTACGCCCGGCGCGGGCTCGGCGATGCGGGCGAGGCCGGACGGCGACAGCGGCGACAACGCCAGCGCGGTCGCCATGGCCGCAACCCCGGCGACAACCCCGACCACCGCCCACTGCAGCGCGGCGATGCCGCGAAGGTCGCCCGACGTCATGCCGACGGCCCGGAGGACGACGTCCTCGGCGGCGTCGAGGTCGACGTGGCGGGCGATGGCCTGGCCGCCGACGACCGCTCCCGCCAGGGCGAGCACGATCGAGAGAACCGCAAGGGTGACGACCTGGGGGCGCAGCGACCGGTTGATGTCACGGACCAGGTCGCGGTGCAGGCCGAGCGCCGGCGACTTGCCCTGCTCGGCGGCGAGCCGGTCGACGGCGGCGACGAGGTCGTCCGGGTCGACGTCGGGATCGAGTTGCATCAGGAGGGCGCTGTTGGGTGAGGATTCGGGCAGGGCCGCGAACGCGGGCGAGAACTGCATGTGCGGCACCCCCTGCACGAGGGGCGGGAACTGGGCCGGCGCGGCGACGACGGCGACGATGCGGAACCGGGCGTCGGGCACGGCGTCGAGCAGTGCGTCGACGAACGCCTGCTCCTCAGGTGTCTCGGCGCGCTCGGCCTCGGCCGCCGAGAACAGCTGGAAGGTCGAGCCGACGGAGAGGTTCTCCCGCTCGGCCAAGGCGAAGCTCACGACCACCTCGCTGGCGTCGTTCTCGTCGAACCACCGTCCCTCCAGCACCCGGGCCTCGGCGACCTCGGTGCCGAGCCGTCCGGACGCGTCGGCCAGGAACGCGACGCCGGGCCCGACGGGTGCGAACTCGTAGCGCACCTCGTCGACGGCCAGGACGCCGGGGAGGCCACGAAGGTCAGTGGCGGCGAGAACGGCCGAGTCGTCCGCTGCGTAGTTGATGTATATCGCTTCAAACGCGTTGGTAGCGTCCAGGAAGCGGGTGTAGGCGCTCGCCGTCCGCCTTGCACTGGCGGCCGCCGCCGTCGCCAACCCGAACAGCCCCCCGGTGAGGAGTGCGACGGCGAGAAGGCCGCGCCACCTGTGCAGCACTCGTCGACGCCCCCAGTAGCCCACCGCACCGGCCATTGCTGACATTACCGCGCCCGCGGGGCGCAAGGGAAGGTTGGCGGCAGGCCTGTCGGAGGTGGTACTGGCACCACCACCGGGCTGCCGTAGTAGAAGCGGGAGGTGACGGGAGTGCGGTTCGGCGTTCTGGGGGCGGCCCGCATCACGCCGCCGGCGCTCGTCCAGCCGGCACGGGAGGTGCCGGAGGCGAGCGTGGTGGCGGTGGCGGCGAGGGATCGGCGGCGAGCCGAGGCGTTCGCGTCGAAGCACGGGATCGGGCGGGTCCACGCCTCCTACGACGACCTTCTCGCCGACCCCGACATCGACGCCGTCTACATTCCGCTGCCCAACGGCCTCCACGGCGCCCTGGACGATCCGGGCCATCGAGGCCGGCAAGCACGTGCTGTGCGAGAAGCCGTTCACCGCCAACGCGGCGGAGGCCGAGTCGGTGATCGCCGCCCACCGCGCCGGCGCCGCTCGTGGCCAAGTCGTCGTGATGGCGGGCTTTCACTGCCGCTACCACCCGCTGGTCGCCCGGCTGCTGGAGATCATCGGGTCGGGCGAACTCGGCGACATCAGCCACATCGAGACGACGATGAACGTCCCGCTGCTGCGCAAGGGCGACATTCGCTACGGCCTGGCCCTGGCCGGCGGGGCGGGGATGGACGTCGGGTACTACGTCCTGCACATCTTGCGCACGCTGGCCGGCGCCGAGCCCGAAGCGGTGTCGACCCGCAGGAAGCCTCGGACCTTGGCGAGGTAGAGCTCCTGCTCGTCCTGCGCCGGACGTCCCGACCTCCAGAGGCAGAACGCGACATCGGCCACAGGGGCCTCGACATCGGCCAACTCGAAGTCGATGAGCCCGCTCGGGCGCGGTGGATCGCCGCCAGCAAGCACGTTGAACGTGGTGGGGTCGCCGTGGACAACGCAAGTCCGAAGGTCGGCGTAGCCGACGCGTTCGATAACCGCTACGAAGCGACCCACGAGCCGACGCAATCGGGCGACTCCTTCGATTGATCCCATGGTGCGCGCCGGGCTCCGTGCCAGTCGACCATCTGGTTCAGGTGGCGAAGCGTCATGCCTCCTGCTCGAGCGGTTGATGCGGAGGTGACGTCTATCGAGACCTCGTAGAAGGCGGCGAGGAGGGCTCCGCCTTCCTACATTGAAGGTTGCTCATCGAACCCGACCTCGCGACCGGGGAGCATCGACAACACTTCCCAAGTCCCAGAATGGTGCTCCACACCCCAGCGTGCCACTGCCTGATGCGCAACCCGTGCCGCCCGGACAGGGACGCGCGGGTTCAGGCGACTTGTACGGCGTCCTTGAGCCGGGCGGGGACCTTTTCGGGGAACGAGACGATGAGGTGTCGGTCGAGGGCGGTGGCGACGCGGGCGAGGGTATCGAGGCGATTCTTGGCACCGCCGCCTTCCTCGAGGCGGGAGACAACGGACTGGGTGGTGCCCATGCGCTCGGCGAGGGCGCGCGGACTGAGCCCGGCGCCGGTGCGCAGGTCGTAGATTAGCTGACCGAGCGCGAGGTCCTGCTCGACCCCGGCCCGCACTTCAGGCGAGGATTCACCGCGGCGCTTCTTGATGTCGTCCCAGCGGGAGTAGTTGGCCATGGTCGTCGTCTCCTTCACGCGTAGCGGCGGCAGGCCTCGGCGGCCCTGCGTGCCCGGGCGATCTCGGTGCGTTCGTTGTTGCGTTGCTTGCGGAACGTGGTCAGCAGGATGATCCGCCCGTCCTGGGTGAAGCGGTAGGTGATGCGCCGGGCCGAGGGTCCGAGGGTGAACCGCAGCTCGAACAGCCCGTCGCCGAGGCTGCGCGAAAACGGCATTCGTGCCTGCGCGCCAACTTGGCCAGCCGGTCGATCACGACCACGGTTCGCTCCCATTCGGTGTCGTCGAGGTCGAGCAGCCAGCGGACCACCTCGTCGTGCAGCTCAACCTCCGCCACCACAACATGATCGCATCCCTACGATCATGACCGGCTTGGGTTCCGCTACCGTCAAGGGGTGGAGCCTTCGATAACGGAGGCACGGCGCCGACAGGTGTGTCCCGGCGTCTCGTTCCGCGGCGAGATCGGCGGCCGCCGCGCCTTCGTGACCCGCACCGCGCTCGACGTGTGGGAAGTCGTCGGCGCCTTCGACGCCTTCGGCTCTGCAATGTTCATGGCTGCTCGCGCGGACCTGTCACTCGCCGAGGTCGAGCTCGCGCTCGCCTGCCACGGCCGCTTCCCATCGGAGGTCGACGCGCTGGTCGCCCTCGGCCGGCGGTCGATCGGCCAGCCTGGTAACGAGCTTCCGGACATCCCGGCGCTGGTCGTCTCGGTCACCTGATCGCCGGCGTGCTCACCAACCGGTTTCATGAGACGGCCGTTGACGGCGTCGAGATGGTCGGCGACGGCGACGTCGTCGGGTGACTGCGCCCACCCGTAGTGCCGAAGCGTGGTCGACAAGTCCCGGTGCCCGAGACGGTGCTGAGCAGCGAGCACCTTGCCCCCGGCGACCAGCACCACTGCCACGGTGGGACGGAGCCGGTGCAGGGCGGCTTCGGGCACACCGGCGAAGTCCCGGAGCCGCTCGAACCGGGCCGCCAGTCCACGAGGTTGCACGAAGGCGGCCCTCGCCGGGCTGGGTGCGAACAGCCAGTCCCTCCCCCTCGCTGGCGCCGGATAGCGCCCGACGTGCGCCCGCCACATCTCCACGGTCGCTCGTCCGAGGGTGAGGGACCGGTACTGGTGAGACTTCGGGGTTGTGATCGTGGAGGGCCCGGAGATCATGTGGCAGATGTGCAGCACGCGGCCGTCGAGGTCGCCGACTTTCAATGCCGCCAGCTCGCCGCGGCGTGCGCCGGCGTTGGCGGCCAGGAGGACCAGCAGCTCGGTCTGCTCGGCCTCGAACAGGCGTTGCGTCGACCGTTCGCCGCGAGCGTCGGCCACTTGCGTGGCCGCAGCCCGAAGCAGGCGTTCACGTCGTCGATCGGCAGGGGTAGACGCGGCAGCGGCTGGGGCGAGTTGCGCAGGCCGGCCAGTGGATGGGCGCGCAGGATGCCCTTCTCGAGCGCCCAGCGCAGCGCAGCGCCGAGCTCGGCGTCTTGGTGCGGCTCGACACTGTCGCTGCGGTCACACCGGTCGCCTGCCAGCATCCGATCGCCCGATGCATCACCGCTGGGGTCAAGCGAGCACAGCCGCAACGTCGCGATCGGGTCGGCGCACAGCGCTCGGACGTCGCAGTCGTAGACGATCCTCGTCGACGGCTTCCACGCATGCCCGGCGGCGAACCACCGAGTCAGAAGCTCCCCTACCGTCATGCCCGACGCGTGGAGCACCGAGAGGTCGGTCCGGTAGTCCGCGACGAGCTCACGTCGCCGCGCCTCGGCGTGCTCGGCGTCGCCGCGCACGGTGAAGGATCGCTTCACGCTGCGGCCTGTCGCGGGGTCTCTGCCGACGACGACCCGGACCTCGAAGACCGCCCGGTGAGCGCTCGCGGATCGAGCCCGAGCCGCGAGCAGCACGACGACGAGGAGCAGCAGGAACGGAAGGCGCCATCCCTTTGCGAGAGCCCAGATCCCTATAGCTAAGCTAGCTTAGCTATAGGGACGGAATAGGGATGACCTCAGCCGGCGATGTCGCGGATCCGCACTCGAAACAGCTTGCTGCCAGCGAGAACAGTCAGCGCGCTCGGAGGGACTCGAACCCCCAACCTTCTGATCCGTAGTTCGCTCCGAGCGCATTGCCGGAGCTACCGCTCGCTGACCGTGAGGCCCGCTTGTGGCCGGTGACCAGCGGTTTCGTCGTCGGCCGGTTGGCCGGCACGAGCCACTGTATGCCGCCTTTGACGCCGGGATGTTCTCAATCCGGTTCTCAGCGGCGCGCCGCCTGGAGCGCGACACCGGCACGCGGAACGCGACCGACGAGCGCTCGCTACCGGAGCTCCCGCGAGCTGTGCCCCCAACGGCAGGCAACCGCGCGCCTTGGCCTCTCCTACGATCGCCGCGTGCCTCGCTACGTGGAACGGCCCGTCGCTGACCGGGCCGGACTACGCGACGACCGCGATCTGCCGTGGGAGCTGCCATACAACCTGCAGGCGCGCGCCGTGTTGCAGACGATCGAGGATCTCTACGAGATGCTCCATGAGATCAACGGGCGTCTTCACGACATGGGCTACGACCGCCTCGAGGAGCTTCTCGATCCCGCGGGGTTCTCCGGCCTCGTAAGCCGGTCGGTCGTGGACCGCTTCGAGCGCTTCTCGCGAGCCCTGGTGCGAAACCGCTACCACAACGGCTACCCCGATCTGCTTCCGCGGGGCGCGTATCCAGGAGACGCCGTCCAGCACGGCGACCGCGGTGGCCTTGAAGTGAAGGCAAGTCGCTACGACTCGGCGTGGCAAGCCCACGGTCCTCGCGCCGGCTGGTTCTGCGTCGTCCAGTTCGATCTCGACCGAGACATGACCAAGGCGCTGCATGATCGAGATCCGACCATCGTTCGAGCCGTCTTCATCGCCGAGCTGGAGGAGGCTGACTGGTCGTGGCAACCCGCCGCGGAGGGCCGGATTCGATCCGGTACCGCGAGCATCCGTGCGAGCGGCGAAGCGAAGCTCCGTCTCGGCGCGGTGTGGGTCGATCCCGAGTACGACGCTGCCCACCAGGCTCGCCTGAGAACGGCGCTGCTCGGGGCGTTCAGCTCGCAGGCCGACGAGCTGGTGCACGCCGTGCTCGCAGGCGCGGGCGAGCCGCTGCGAGCCCGTGACATCGCGGAGCACGTGGCGGAGCCGGCACGCTTGCCGGCGGATGCCCTTCGTGGGCGGGTCGACGGCGCCCTTCGGCGGCTGATCCGGGACGGCAGGGCCCGTCGGGTACGGCCGGGAGTCGTCGAAGCGACCTGAGCTTTCACTGTCACACCCCCCGTGCATGATCGAGTCGACGGGTGGGTTCGGCGAAGGGGATGCGTCCCATTCGACGTCTAGACGTCTATGATTGCGACCATGACCTCTTCCCCTTCAACACAACGCCGGCGACCCGGCGAGGTCCGAGATGCGATCCTGACCACGCTGCGCGGAGCCGGCCGTCCGATGAACGTGGACGAGATTCGTGCAGCAGTTACCGCTCGACTTGGGAGCGACGTTCCGGCGTCGTCGGTCCGGAGCTACCTCAACATCAACTGCGGGCCTGGGAAGCAATTCGAACGGGTGGGGCGTGGCCAGTACAAGCTCAGCCGCTGAAGTCTGGGAGAGCGAGCCTGCCGTCACCTGTGGCAAGGCGAAGCTCTACGAAGCCGACTGCCTCGACTGGCTGGCCGAGCAGCCAGCCAACTCGATCCATGGGGTCATCACCGATCCGCCATACGGGCTGGTCGAGTACAGCCCTCGCGAGCAGCGGAAGCTGCGGGCACGCAAGGGGGGCGTGTGGCGCATCCCCCCGTCGTTCGACGGTCATGAGCGCTCGCCGCTTCCGAGGTTCACCACTCTCAGCAACGCGGACCTGCAGCAGCTCCAGCGCTTCTTTCAGGAGTGGGCCGAGCTGCTGCGTCCCGTTCTCGTGCCGGGTGCGCACGTCATGGTCGCGGCCAACCCCCTCGTCTCTCATCTCGTCTCGTACGCGATCGGCAGTGCCGGCTTCGAGCGCCGCGGCGAGGTTGTTCGCATGGTCATGACGATGCGCGGGGGCGACCGGCCGAAGAACGCGCATGAGGAATTCCCCGACGTGACGGTCATGCCTCGGTCTCAGTGGGAGCCATGGGTGTTGTTCCGCAAGCCGATCGAAGGGCGGGTGCAGGACAACCTTCGAGTCTGGAAGACGGGAGGCCTGCGACGTTTTTCAGAAGACCAGCCCTTCGGCGATGTCATCAGGTCCGCCCCGACGCGAGCCGCCGAGCGTGAACTGGCGCAGCACCCAAGCCTCAAGCCACAGGCCTTCCTCCGCCAAGTCGTCCGTGCCATCCTGCCTCTCGGCGAGGGAATCGTCCTCGACCCGTTCGCCGGGTCGGGCTCCGCTCTCGCGGCAGCGGAGGCGGTCGGGTACCGCAGCGTTGGCGTGGAGCTCGACCCGCACTACGTGAAGATCGCTGACGAGGCCATCCCCGCGCTCCGTGACCTCGAGGTGTGACCGGGGGCGGATCCAAGTAGATCCATTGCTCTCGTAGCTTCTGCAGCCCGTACCGGTCGAGGGTTGCAGTTCTCGTTCCCAGCTCGCCGCGCGGGTTCTTGCGAAAGTCCTCTGGGTCGCCCTCCGCGAGATAGATCTCGGTGAACTTGAGCGGCGCGCGGTCAACCGCCGGTTCAGTGGTCTTGTCGACCTGGTAGACGCAAGCGCACATCCACTGCTTCCGCGCACCGTGCGTGTCTGCCGCGCCGCCCTTCTTCGTGGTCGACTTGATCTCGACGCCGTGCTCGCCTGCCTTCACCGAGTCGCCGGGGTACTTGCCCTGCACGATCAGATCGGGATGGCCGTTGTGAAAGCGGTTCTGGGCGAGTGTCCGCGAGTGTTTTGCGAGCGAGACGGTCAGCATGTCTGAGATGGTCCCCGACAAGTTAGGGTCCACGCCAAGTTAGTACGCGCGTAGTATCGTGGGGGTGTGGAGGTCACGCCGGCGTCGCTCGCGCGTTTCTTCGACGTGGTGATGCCGCATGTGAACGAGGTGCAGCGTCGGGTGGTGGCGGGGGCGGCGGCGGAGATGTTGGGTCGGGGTGGCAAGACGG
>JBOGGX010000017.1:0-15454 GCA_050744245.1 Acidimicrobiales bacterium | reverse complement strand
CAGTCAACGAGATGAGCCCAACCAGACCGACCACCGAACACCAAACAGCTCGACAGATCAACGCTTCTGACACCCCACGACCCGCTTCATCGTTGACTCAACCGAACGCGAGAATCGGCGCTAACCGTCGCCTCGCCGCCGACGGCTTCTGCATCCACGGCACGGAGAGATCGAGTGGGAGGATGGGTCGATGACCGGAGACCAGCTGTCGGTGATGCAGACGGCGTTCCACGCAGCAGAGGGCTACGTTGCATCACTTTCCAGTCGCCCGGTGTGGGCGAGGGCGTCGTATGAGGACATGCTCGCCGCTTTCGGTGGACCGCTACCGGAGGCGTCCAGCAACGCGGCTGACGTGATCGCACAGCTGGCGGAGCGTGCCGAGCCAGGACTCACCGCCACGCCGAGCGGCCGGTTCTTCGGGTTCGTGATCGGCGGCGTCCATCCCGCGGCTCTGGGCGCCGACTGGCTGACTTCGGTCTGGGATCAGAACGCCGGCCTTACCGCCTTGGCACCGGCGAACGCCGCGTGCGAGACCGTCGCCTCCGGCTGGCTGGTGGACCTGCTCGGTCTGCCGCGATCGGCCTCGGTCGGGTTCGTCACCGGCGGGATGCAGGCCAACTTCACCTGCCTGGCGGTCGCCCGCCACGAAGTGCTGGCCCGAGTCGACTGGGACGTCGAGCGACGCGGCCTGCTCGGTGCCCCGCCGATCCGAGTGGTGGCGGGCGCCGATCGTCACGACACCATCGATCTCGCGCTGCGCTACCTCGGCCTGGGCACCGATGCAGTGGCCCAAGTGGCCACCGACGACCAGGGACGAATCCGTCTCGACGATCTCGCCAAGGCTCTGGACGTCAAAACCGGGCCGACAATCGTGTGCTTACAGGCCGGCGACGTGCACACCGGCGCATTCGATCCGCTTCGGGGCGGCTGCGACCTCGCCCACGCTCACGGTGCGTGGGTGCACGTCGACGGCGCCTTCGGGCTGTGGGCGGCCGCAGCGGCGAGTCCATCGATCCGCATGTTGCCGGACGGAGCGGCTCTGGCCGACTCGTGGGCGACCGACGGGCACAAGACGCTCAACGTCCCGTACGACTGCGGGTTCGCGATCGTGCGCGATCGGGCGGCGCACCGGGCCACCTTCTCCATCGAGGGCGCGTACCTGATCAGCACCGGCAGTGGCGATCCCTTCGAGTTGGTGCCCGAGTTCTCCCGGCGGGCTCGGGGGTTCCCGGTGTGGGCGGTGTTGCGGTCGCTCGGCCGCTCCGGAGTGGGGCAGCTGGTCAACCGGCTGTGCGGTCATGCCCGCCGAATGGCAGAGGGCATCGCCGACATCCCGGGTGCGACGGTCGTCAACGATGTCGTCTTCACCCAAGTGCTGGCCACGTTCGGCGATGACGCCACCACGCGCGAGGTCGGCCGCCAGATTCTCGCGGATGGCACAGCGGTCCTGACCCCGTCGACCTGGCGTGGTCGCGCGGTGCTGCGGTGCTCGGTGAGCAACTGCTCGACCAGCGAGGATGACGTCGACCGTACCCTCGGTACTCTGCGCCGCATCGTCGATGACGTGCGGGGCTGACGCGGGGCGCTTCGAGAGATCAGTTGCTCGAGGCGTCCCGCGCGATGATCGACTTCAGACGCACCAACGTTGCGGAACCGGGGGTCGGCCACCCAACGCCGCGGGCCGCGGAACTCGAAGCGCTCGGCGTGCTCGACCTTGGTGCCGCTCTCCACCGGTGGAGATCCTGGAGTACGTCATCGACCTCGGGCGCTACGCCGATGCAGTTATCGACACGAGATGTCAATTCACGCTCACGATGTCGATAGCTGCAGACCATGGATCAGGTGGCTCCAGAACGCGGCCACCGAGCGCGCGAACATGGGCCGGTGGTGCTCGCGGCGCTGAAGGGCTCGTGGCAGGGCGGTGGCAAGGGCCACTATCCAACCATCAAGCCGTTCGCGTACGTTGAGGAGTTCTCCATCACACCGGTACCGGGCCGTCCGGTGGCGGCATGGGTGAGCCGCACTCGCGACGCCGGCAACGCCGAGCCGCGCCACAGTGAGACGGGGTTTCTGCGCGTGGTCGACCACGGCGTGGAGCTGGTAGTCGCTCACAGCTTCGGGGTCGTGGAGGTGGCGACGGGCGGCTTCGACGCCGATGCTGGCCTCCTGACCCTGTCCTCGGTGACAGTGGCTGGGGCTCCCAGCGCCAAGCACATCGACCACATCGTTCGCGTCTACCGGATCGAGGGCGACACGGTGCACTACGACGTGTCCATGGCCGCGGTCGGCGTCGATCTCACCCATCACCTCTCCGCCGATCTGAGCCGCGCGGCCGGGTCTCCAGTCGACCCGTAGCAAACCCTTCGCGTGAGCGGTGAGTGATCAAGGAGCCTGCGTAGCTCCACCGGACGGTACCAACACCGGCGCCTCGTGCCCAGGAGGCTGGTCGCGCAGACGTCGCTGCCATCGGCCGCGCGGTGCGGGTCGGCTCTGGCTGACCAGGCGCGCAGGCCGGAGGGTCCCACGTAGCGGGCCAGACCCATCGCTTGCGGGCGTGGCCGCCGGTCGGAGGGCGCCGCAACGTCCGGCGTCCGCGGTCAGGCACGGGAGGTAAGGCGCCGCAGGCGGTCGCTTTGCCGTCGTCGTTCGGTGACTCGTTCTGGCGCGATCTACGCATCTGCGAAGTGCGCGAGATCGGCAGCCTCTTTGTTGTCAAGAGCCTGTTCGGGGCGCGTCGAAGCAGGCCCGGTGTTGCGGGCGTAGCGTGCTGGTCGGGTCCGGGAGTGACTGGTCCGAAGTGCCGGTGTTCAGGGTTCAGCCGGCCACGCTGGATTGAAGAGTCGTCCCTGGTTGTCCTCCCGGACCCGCTTGCTCAGCGTCGACCGAGGTTGACCTGCAGCTGGCGCCACACGGCGTCGCTTCAGGGCGCGGAGCGCCTCCTTCTTCGACTTCTTCGGCGATGCGCTGGTAGTACGCCCGCCCGGGGGTGTCGTGGCGGACCTGGGTGACCGCGGCCATGTGGATGGCGTGGTTCAGCTTGCGGTTGCCGCGCGGGTTGAGCCGGTGTCGCTTGACCGGGCCGCTGGACGCCTCGATGGGGGCGGTGGCGTTGTAGGAGGCGAACCGCTCGGGGGTCGGGAACCGGGCCGGGTCCCCGACGTGGCCGAGGATCAAGCCAGCGACGATCGGGCCGACACCGTGGAGCTCGAGCAGGGTGGTGCCCGACTTGGCGACCGCGTCGGCGACGCGGCCGCGCGCGGTGGCGATATCGCGGTCGAGGCGACCGTCGGCAAGGAGCTCGCCGGCAAGACGCTTGCGTTCGATCTCGGCGAGCCCGACAGGACGAACCGAGCGGAGCATGCCGGCCGCTCGATCAGCCGACAACCGCTTCGGTGCGCCGCCGGCGCTGAGCTCTCGCAGCGCCACATGCAGGCGGCAGGCGCCCTGAGTGCGAAGCCGGGTGAGGTCGTCGTAGCGGTCCACCAGCAGTCGGATCACGGCCGTGTGATCATCCAGGCGCGCCGCCCGCAGATCCCGGTGCCGCAGCCCAGCGATCGCTGTGGCCAGCGCGTCATTGGGGTCGTTCTTCGACGCCTTCGTCGACCCCAGCAGCCGCACCCGAGCCGACAGGGTCAGTGGCACGTCGACGACCTCCTCGCCGGCCGCAAGGAGCTGCTGGGTCAGGAGCCGACCGAGGCCGTCGGCGGACTCGACCGCCCACCGCCGGTCCTCCCCGAACGGCGCCGCCCACGCCAGCAGCCGCTGAGTCTGTCCTCGGTCGGCAGCGACCTGGAGCCGAGCGATCGGCACCTCGTCGCTGTCGATCGCCACCGCAGTGTGGGTCGCCTTATGCGGGTCAACATCGATGATCACCGTCATGAAGTCCTCCTCGTCGCACGCAAGTGAGCATCACGACGGGCACTCCTGAGGAAGGTTGCTGCTCGCCTCTTTCGAGTCACGCCGTGACCGGACCTCGACCGGCTGGCGCTTCGTTCGGAAGCCAACCCGACTCGCGAGCAGCAGGCAGTTCGAGAGCCAGCCAGCCGAGGACGCTAGGAACCGAAGCTCAACGCCCGCCTCCAGCATCCATCAGGCAGTTCTGGCGTCAGAGCGCGCCGGCGGGCAGCGAGGCCGACGGTCGGCGACGATGAGGCGATGACTGATCGGATTGAGGTGGCCGACTGGGTGGCCGGGTACGAGCGCGCCTGGCGCTCACCGGGAACTGATGCGCTGAACGAGCTCTTCACCGAGAGTGCGTCGTATTCGGCGTCGCCATGGGCCGAGCCGATCGAGGGACTCGCGGCCCTCCGGCGCTTCTGGGACGCCGCCCGCAGCGGCCCCGACGAGGGGTTCCAGATGCGAAGCGAGATCGTGGCCATCGACGGCCAGGTCGCGGTCGTGCGAGTGGCCGTCGAGTACGACGACGGGCAGCGATGGCGCGATCTGTGGGTCCTAGGGCTGACCGAGGAGGGCCGCTGCGAGCACTTCGAGGAGTGGCCCTTTGCTCCCGACCAGCCCGACGGTCACGAAGGTGACACCTAGCAGCCCGAGTGGCAGCTATGGCGGCTGACCTCGGTGCTTGCCGTAGCGAACGTAGATGGGGTCGACAGGCCTTTCCATGGCTATCGCGTCCAACGTGACCCCATCGGGCATCGTCACGACGATCGACTCGAGTTCTCGGAACCCGAACGCCTTGTAGAGCGCGACACCGGGGAGTGTGGCGCCGAGATCGAGCCGCGTGAATCCCTCAGCGCGTGCTGCATCGTGTCCGGCTTGCAGGATCGCGCGACCCAGTCCTCGCCGCGTCCAATCGGGTCGAACGAACATGGCTCGGATGCGGGCGACATCGCTACGAGGATCGAGTAACGCCGGGAACAACTCGAGTACTGATGCTCTCATGACAACGGTGATCGCCTCGACGTCGCTATCTCGGGCGAGCCGGAGCGCAGGCGCATCCGGGTTCACCGCCGCCTCCGACGTGATTCGGGGGGAGCCCTACCTCCCGAGGCGCACATATTGCCCTGAATGAGGATCTGATGCAGGCGTCGCGGGTTCGCCAGGCGACGTGACGCTGCGCGTGATAGATGACCACGGTGGGCCTCGATGCCGACGACGTGCGTGCGAGCTACGACACGATCGCGCTCAGCTACGCCGACGAGTTCGACGACGAGCTGTCGCACCGCCCCCTGGAGCGTGCGCTGCTGGCGGCGCTCCCGGAGCTGGCTGGCCTCGACACCTCCCCGGGCTTGGTTGCCGATCTCGGCGCCGGGCCAGGCCACGTTGCTCGTCACCTTCGCGCTGATGGCGTCGCGGCTGTCGCCGTGGACCTCTCACCAGCGATGGCTCGCGTCGCCCATCACCGCCACCAGGTTCCGGCCGCGGCCGGCACGCTGACCGCCCTGCCTCTCGCCGACGCATCGCTGGGCGCCGCGGTTGTCCTCTACGCCGTGATCCACCTCGATGACGAGGGCCTGGGGCGCGCCGCGCACGAACTGGCGCGAGTGCTCAGGCCCGGGGGAGTCGCCCTCGTCTCCCTTCACATCGGTGACGAGGTCCGCCACGTCGATGAATGGCACAGCCACGCCGTCGATCTCGACTTCCGATTCCTCCAACCCGACACGGTTCGCCGAGTGCTGGCCCTCGCCGGTCTCAACGTGGAAGCGACCCTTGAGCGCGACCCGATCCCTGGCGTCGAGGCCCAAACGCGACGTGCCTACCTACTCGCCAGACGACCCTGAGGCCGCAGCTGCCCTGATCACAGGCACAGCCTCGCCGACGGATCCGGCCCTCGCGACCGCGACGCAGAGCGGAGTCATGGCGCCGATAGGGCGACGGGCCCGCGACAGAACAGCGGCAGGTCGTGGTTCACGAAGTCGTCGCTCAGATAGAGTCGTCGACTGCCGTCAGGTCGCGTTGGCGAACCGAACGGCATCCGTGGCGGTGCGCTTGACCTATTGACCAGCGGCTGAGGTTCGGCCCACGTTCTTCACGAACCGGCGGATCTCAGCTGCACACGCCTCGGGGTTCTCCACCACACACGCGTGGCCGAGCGTCGGAAGCACAACGAGCTGCGATGTCGAGATCGCCCTATGGAGCGCCTCGGCGTTCGCGAGTGGCGACCGAGCATCGGCCTCGCCATGCAAGACGAGCGTCGGCACGTCGACGGTGGGCAGCACCGGCCGCAGGTCAGTCTCCGCCCCGATGTGGCCCGCGGCTCGAACGGTCGCCGGGCGGATGTTCTCACGCATCATCGTGGCCAACGCGGCTCCGCGATCGGCCGGAATGAGGTCCGAGAACAAGCCCGGGTAGGACTTCGGGTCGAACGCGTCGCCCAGCTCGGCCATGCCGACGAACATCTCAAGCCGTCGTGCCACCTCGTCTGGTGCCAAGGAACCTGCCCAGCCCGCGTAGCCGCCGACCAGCACGAGACTCGCTGGCACGGCGGGATGGCGCCGGAACAGTGACAACGCGACCATCGTCCCGAACGAGTGACCCACAAGGTGTGGCCGCTCAAGGCCGAGCGCGGCGACGAAGGCCGCGAGAGCGCCGGCGAACTCTGGCGCTCGCCAGCTGTCGTCGATGTCCGACGACTCGCCGAAGCCCGGCGCGTCCCACGCGATGACGGTGTGGTCTCGTGAGAGGTCGGGGAGCATCCACTGCCACGTGCGGCTGTCGCTCGGCGCGCCGTGCAGCATGACAAGGGGAGGCCCGACTCCCGCACGCGTATAGGCGATCCGCATCCCGTCGACGACGACGTGATCCATGCCTGGATTCTGCCGCAGACAGGAGTCCGGCGCCAGGGCGCGACATCAGTGCGCTGCGCCCTACCGATCTCCGTTGCTCAGTCCGACAGAGCGCCGGAAAGACGGATCGGTGTTCGCCAAGAACGCGCCATAACACGCAGCCCAACGCGGTACCGACGGTTGACCGTACGCCGCCCAACCCAGCGCAACACGAGGAGGCGAGGGCTGCGAACTGTTGCCGGTTTGGTATGCATGTATAGACGAACGTCAGCGCGTAGTGTGGTCGTGTGAAGTTGTCGGAGTGGGCTGACTTTCAGGGTGTGCATTACATGACGGCGTGGCGGTGGTGGCGGGACGGCAAGTTGCCGGTGCCGGCGTACCAGACTGCGACGGGGACGATCCTGGTGGATGTGCCTGCGGGCGGCGGCGACGGTCGCACGGTCGTGTACGCGCGGGTGTCGTCGCATGATCAGCGTGAAGGGCTCGACGCTCAGGTGGGGCGGGTGACCCGGTGGGCGTCGCAGAGCGGCGTGGCGGTCGACGAGGTGGTGCGTGAGGTCGGGTCCGGTTTGAACGGCAAGCGGCGCAAGCTGCACCGGGTGCTGTCGGATGCGACGGTGGCCACGATCGTGGTGGAGCACCGGGATCGTCTGGCCCGTTTCGGGGTGGAGCACTTGGAGGCGGCGTTGGCGGCGGGGGGCCGGCGGCTGGTGGTGGTCGACGGGGGGGAGACGACCGATGATCTGGTGCGGGACGTGATCGAGGTGCTCACGTCGATGTGCGCCCGCCTCTACGGCCGGCGGGGGGCCCGGAACCGGGCGGAGAAGGCGTTGCGCTGCGCTGAGCGCGATATCGGCCCGGCCGGTGTCACACCCCGTGGGGAGAATGGGTCGTGATGGCAACGGTGACGCAGGCGTACCGGTTCGCGTTGGACCCGACCCCGGCACAGGATCGGGCTTTGGCGTCGCATGTGGGCGCGGCTCGCAAGGCGTTCAACTCGATGCTCGGCGAGGTGAAAGCGACGCTCACCGCCCGGCAGTGGGAGCAGCGCCTGTTGGGCGGCTGTCTGACCGAGCCGCAGGGCTGGTCGCTGCCGGCCTTGCGGCGCACCTGGAACCGGCGCAAGGGCGAGTGGGCGCCGTGGTGGCCGGAGGTGTCCAAAGAGGCGTTCAACACCGGCCTGGACTCGCTGGCTCGGGCCCTGAAGAACTGGTCGGAGTCCCGGTCGGGGCGCCGCGCCGGTCCCCGGATGGGCTTTCCCCGGTTCCGTAAGCATGGCCGCGGTCCCCAGTCGGTGCGCTTCACGACCGGGGCGATCCGGGTGGAACCGGACCGCCACCACGTGGTGTTGCCGAGGCTGGGCCGCATCCGTACCCACGAGTCGACCCGCAAACTCTCCAGGCGGGTCGAGGCCGGCAGCGCCCGCATCCTGTCGGCCACCGTGTCGCATAGCGGGGGCCGCTGGTACTGCTCGTTCACCGTCGAGTGCCAGCGGGCGTGTGGGCGCGCCGCGGTGCCCGCCCACATCGGAGCCAGCCGCTACCGGGTGGTCGGCGTCGACGCCGGCGTGAAAATCCTGCTCACCGTGGCCGGCGCCGACGGGACCGTGATCGGCCAGGTGGCGAACCCGCGGGCGCTGGACGCGGCCCAGGTTCGGCTGCGGTGTCTGCAACGCCGGGCCGCCCGCCAGCGCTGGCACTCGAACCGGTGGCGGCGAACCCAACGGCGGGTCGCTGTGCTGCACCACCGGGTGGCCAACGTGCGAGCCGACGCGTTGGCCAAGGCGACCACCCGCCTCGCTCAACAACACGATGTCGTGGTCGTCGAGGACCTCAACGTCGACGGGATGGGACGGCGCAAACCCGGAGCCGGCCGGGGCGGGCGGGCTTTGAACCGGGCTATCCGCGACGCCGCCCTGGGCGACATGCGTCGCCAGTTGGCCTACAAGACCGCCTGGTATGGCTCGACGCTGGTGGTCGCGGACAGGTGGTATCCGTCCAGCAAGACGTGTTCGGGATGCGGGCAGCGAAAGCCAAGCCTCCCGCCTCGCCGAACGCACCTACACCTGCGGCGCCTGTGGCCTGGTCATCGACCGGGACCACAACGCCGCCGTCAACCTCGCCCGCCTCGGCGAACAATCGAGGCCCGCCGGGAGTGGCCCGGTGGCAGGACGTGGAGCCGAGCATGAGACCGAAGGTGCACACGCGCCCGACGCGGCTGGCTGCGAAACGTCAACCCCGCGCGGCAGCCACGCTGCCGGCAAGACGGGGACCGCCTCCTCGCAAGACGAGGCTGCCTGAAACAGATGCATACGTTTCAGGTAACGGTACGCACACGAATGCTCGGGAGCGGACGTAAGCGCCGCTACTTGCCGTTGTGGAAATGTCAACCCCATTTGGCCCCACGGTGATGGCTTGAAGTGGCCCCACTCCATGGCGCGTTGCAGTAGCTCCCGGCACGAGCGAACGCGGTGCGTGACGGGTTGATCGAGTAGCGCTCGGTTGTTGGTCAGGTCGTGGCGGTGCCTCCTCGGTTGAATGGTGGGGGGTGTCGGCGGGCTCTCGGGGACGTGGCGTGTCGGCCGTGCTGTTCGGTTTGTTGGGGGGTCCGGTCAGTCGATGTCGAAGGGCGACCTCCGATCGGCGATGTCGTCGTCGGTGCGCGGCACGAGCGGGGCGGTCACGTTTGGCCCTCGGTCTTGGGACGGGCGGCGCGGGACTTGTTGGCTCGCGAAAGGCGGAGCCGGTAGCTGTCGGTGCCGGTCTCGATGAGATGGGCCTTGAAGGTGAGCCGGTCGACGACCGCGGCGGCCAGGCGTGGATCGCTGAAGGTCTGACCCCACTCGCTGAAGGGGTGGTTGCTGGCGGCGGCCACAGATGCCCGTTCCTCGCGTTCGGTCAGGACCTGGAACAGCAGCTCGGCGCCGCGGGGATCGACGCTGACGTAGCCGAGCTCATCGACCAGCAGCAGCTCCAGGCGGCCGTAGCGGCCGATGACCTTGGACAGGATGCGTTCGTCGGCGGCCTCGGCCAGTTCGTTGACGAGTTGGGCGCAGGTGACATAGCGCACCCGCCGTCCCGCTTCGCAGGCGGCGATGCCCATGCCGATGAGCAGGTGGCTCTTGCCGGTGCCGGAGTCGCCGAGCAACACGACCGGTTCGCCGGCGTCGATCCAGGCGCCCTTGGCCAGCGCGGCGAGGGCGGCCGGGGTGATGAACGGCGCCGCGGTGAGATCGAAGTCCTCGAGGCGCTTGAGGCGCGGGAAGCGGGCCTCGACGATGCGCCGAGCCCGGCGGCGTCCGTCGCGTTCGTCGACCTCGGCGGCGAGCACCTCGGCCAGGAAGGCCCGATGGGTGAGCCGTTCTTTGGCTGCGGTGTCCGCCAACGCGGCGGCCTCGGCCCGCACCGTGGGCAGGTGCAACGCTCGGCAGGCGGCGACGATCGCCGCGTCGGCCGCCGGTTCGGTCATCGCCGTGATGCTCATGACGCACCCCCAGCGGCCAGCAGGTCGTCGTAGGGCGCCAGGCGGGGGGTGGGCCGGGTGTCGTGTGCGCCGGTGCCGATCGGGATCACCGGTGCCGCCGGGCGATGGAGCGCCATGCGACGGGCCTCGATAGCCACTACTTCGGGATCGACGCTGCCGATCCCGAGCGCGGCGGTCATCGCCGCGACGACCACATCGCCGGCGAGTCGGCGTTGCAGCAGCAACACCCCGATCAACGCCCGGGTGCCGGCGCCGTCACCGAGACGCCGGCGGGCCTCGGCCCAGAACCGCTCATGGGTCGCGCTGAACGCTCCCGACGCCCGGGCCTGGGCCAGCGCGGTGGAACCGGGCAACGCGCCCGGCTTGCGCTCGAGGATCTCCAGGTAGTGGTCCAGCACCAGGTCCTCGGTGCCCTTGTGCAGGCTGCGCTCATGGCGGGCCACCACCCGTCCCTCCGCGACGACCTCGAGGGTCTGAGCGCCAAGACGGACCTGCACGAGACGCCGGGCCAGCCCGACGGGCACCGAGTAGAAGCTCTGCAACACGCAGATCCGGCCCTTGGTGTCGACCTTGTGGTCCCGCACCCTGGCCACGTCGAAGGCCACCTCCGGAAGCGGCCGCAGCACCGGGGCCTCGGCCGCGGCCGCCTCGCCGACGGTCTCGGCGCGCCGGCCGATGTGGCGCCCGTCGTCGCCGGCGTCGCCGGCGGCCAACAACGCGTTGAGCTCGCCCATCGACGCGACCCGGGGAACCGGCACCAGATGCCGGCGGCGGAACCGCCCCACCTCGCCCTCCACCCCGCCCTTCTCGTGGCTGCCCTCCAGACCCGGGAGGCAGTAGAAGCTGTCGAAACCGTAATGGGAGCGCAGCGCCACGAACCGCTCGTTCTCCTGGCGGTCCCGGCCGAAGAGGATCTTGGCCACCGCCGCCTTCAAGTTGTCGTAACGGATGCGGCCCGCCGGCACACCGCCGAAATGCTCGAAGGCCAACACGTGGCCCTCGAAGAACGCCTCCTGAGCCTGATGCGAGAACGCCACGTGGAACCCGCGGCCCGAATGCGACAGGCGCATGCAGAACATCCAGCAACGCACCAGCACCCCATCGATCCACGCCACGAACTCGCCGAAGTCGACCTCGGCCTCCTCGCCGGGCCCATGGGTCTGGGGCACCGTCACGATCCGCAGGGTGTTGTCCAGCTCGAAGCGCACCTGGGCGACATAGGCCCGCACCGTCGACTCCGCCACCTGCGCGCCGTACTCATCGACGAGGCGTTGCCACACCCGCCTGGCGGTGTGGCGCTGCTTACGTGGCACATCCCGGTCCGCCACCAGCCACGCCCGGATCAGCGTCGTGAACGGTCCCAACGCCGGCGCCTCCCGCTCGGGCGTCTTGCGCTCCGGCGGCGTCGCCGACGCCAACGCCTCGCGCACCGTGCGGCGGTGCACACCGTGCCTGCTCGCCAGCGCCCGGATGCTCAGCCCTTCATCGCGGCTGTCCCGGCGAATACGTTCATACAGCTCCACCCTCGACATCTCCTTCTCCCTCATCCGATGGGCCATGCAGACCACGGAACGTAGGGATCGGTGGGTTGGGGGTGGGGCCACTTCAAGCCATCAAAGCGGTCCCAGGTGGGGCCACTTCAGGATGTCATTCCCAATCATGATCTCCGGTGTGACGAACCTCTTTCCCCGCCCCCGAGCCCGGGCGCGGGGAACCCGCAGCGCCCGGCCCGTTCGCAGACAGGCGAGCTCTGGTACGCGGTGCCGGCGGCCGAGTGCCGCCAGCCCGCGTTTGGTACCGATACCGCCCGGCGAACTCAGACACCGCGGCTCGCGATCATGGGGCGTTGTTCGAGGATGCCCCGGCCGAGTCTGGTGTCCGATCTACACCGTCGGTCAGCGTGCCGGATGGTGGTCGCCCAACCCCGGTCTACTGTCGCCGGCGTGAGTACCGCCGAGAACAGGCCCGGCTACCGGATCGAGGCGCTCGGACCGCAGACGTGGGATGCCTTCGCCGACCTCGCCGGGCGGCACAACGGCGTGTGGGGCGGCTGCTGGTGCACCTGGTTCCACCGCGGCATCGACGATGCGGAACGCAGACGAGTCGGCAATCAGGCGTACAAGCAGCGGCTCGTCGAACAGGACCGCGCCCACGCTGCGCTGGTGTTCGACGGCGACGTCGCGGTCGCCTGGTGCCAGTTCGGGACGGTCGACGAGCTGCCCAACATCCACCACCGCAAGGAGTGGGAGCAGGGCCTCGTGCGGCGCCCCGACTTCCGCATCACCTGTCTGTTCGTCGACCGGCGGTACCGCCGCAAGGGCGTCGCGGCGACTGCCGTCCGCGGCGCCCTGGAGCTGATCGGCATCGCCGGTGGTGGGCTCGTCGAGGCCTACCCGCACGATCTGCCGCCCGGCAAGAAGACGTCGGCGTCGTTCCTCTACAACGCCACCCGGACAATGTACGAACAGCTCGGGTTTACCTACCAGCGACCGAAAGGACAGGGCAACTGCGTCATGACCAAGCAGATCCCGGCCAGCACCGACGGCACCGTGCGGCAACGCCGCTCACCGACCATACGGCTCTCCTGAGCACGACCGGTGAGACAGTCCTGGCACGACGATCCGGCGGTACTGGACGCGACCAGCCGTTGTTATCCCCGATGTTCGAGGACACCCGCGGTGAGCGCTCGGTGAGGTTGTGCGTTGCAGCGGACAGTCGTGTGGTCAGTCTTCGAAAACCGACCAGCAGATCTCGTTGCGGAGCCGCTGGTCGTCTAGGACAAGCTCACGGATCGACTCTGGCAGCTGTGCACGCTGCCAACGGCACTCATCAAGCCCCGCGCGATCGACTGGGGCTGACCCGCTTTGACAGACAGGTCGCTTATGCGGCGACGTTCACTTTGGACGATCCTACCGTATCGCGCGTGTGTTCGTAAAGAGCCTCCTTCTCCATGGGGGTCAGATATCCCAGGGTTGAGTGCAGCCGCCTCGCGTTGTACCAGCCCTCGATCCACCGGATGATCGCCCGGCGGGCGTCCGCTCGCGTGGCGAACCGGTGACGGTGCACGAGCTCCCGCTTGAGCGAAGCGAAGAACGCCTCGGAGGGACTGTTGTCGAAGCAGATCCCGGTGGCGCCCATCGACTGGGTCACCCCCAGCCGCTGGCACAGCTGGCGGTACTCGCCCGAGGTGTACCTGCCCAGGCTCAACCGATCGTCGCAACATCGCCCCGTTGAGCTGACTGTAGGTACTCGTCGAGGGCTTCGGCGGGTGTCTTCCAGTTGAGGGTCTTGCGGGGTCGGCTGTTGAGCGTGGCGGCGACGGCGTTGAGCTCGTCGGGGCTGTGCGTGCTGAGGTCGGTGCCCTTGGGGAAGTACTGGCGTAACAGACCGTTGGTGTTCTCGTTGGTGCCGCGCTGCCAGGGGCTCCGAGGGTCGCAGAAGTAGATCTCCAGTCCGGTGTCGATGCGGAGCTGGGCGTGCTGGGCCATCTCGGTGCCCTGGTCCCAGGTCAGCGATCGACGCAGCTGCTCGGGCAGCGTGACGATCGAGGCGGCGATCGCGTCTCGGACCGCCCCGGCGCCATGCCCGGCGAGCGCTGGGCCGTTCTTGACCCGTGGCTCGTCGCCGTGTCCTTGCAACCGGGGCAGGTGCAGCAGCATCGTGAACCGGGTGGTGCGCTCGACGAGGGTGCCGATCGCCGAGCTGTTCAGGCTGACAATGAGGTCGCCCTCCCAGTGCCCGGGAACGGCTCGGTCCCCGACCTCGGCGGGCCGTTCGCTGATCAGGATCTCCGGGGTGACGAACTTCTTGCCCCGTCCCCGACTCCGTGCTCGCGGCACCCGCAGGGCCCGCCCGGTGCGCAGACACGCCGTCAGTTCTCGCCGGAGGGTGCCCCGGCCCTGGACGTAGAGCGCCTGATAGATCGCCTCGTGTGAGATCCGCATCGTCTCATCATCGGGGAAGTCGACCCGGATCCGGTTCGAGATCTGCTCCGGGCTCCACGACTTGGCCCACCGTCGGTCCTTGCGGCGCCCGTGACGCCGTCCGATCCACCGGACATCGGGGCCCGGCACCGCCGTGCCGTCGGGGGCGGTGACCATGCCGGCCAGGCGGTCCTGCACGTACTCGCGCAGCCGCTCGTCGGCCGCGAGCTTGGCCACCTTCGGGCGCCTGGCCCGCCGATCCGCGTGCCACTGCGCAGTCGACGCCCGATACGCCAGGCGATACGTGCGCGTCGAGGCGTTGCGGCGCAGCTCTCGCGAGATCGTCGATGGCGAGCGACCGATCCGGCGGGCGATCCCACGCACCCCGCACCCCTGGGCGTTGAGGATGGCGATGTCTTCTGCTCGGCCAAGGACAGGTAACGGCCCGACAGCGGGACCAACGCGAACGGTGGCATCCCACCAGCCTGACGAAACCACCTCGAGCCGACCGCGGATGACACGCCGGCCTCGACCGCCGCGTCCTCGCTCGACAACCCACCCGCGATCGCCTCCCAGAACCGGACCCGATCCTCCCGACGAGCGGTCGACGGTCGACCTGGCGACCACATCTGGCCCCGCATCGCGCGAACCGCTCGCTGCCTCTCCCGAACACCCATCGCGAACCACCTCCGTCTCGAGGTGTTGCGACGACCACCTGATTCCACCCTCGCCGCCCTTGTCGGTGTGGAACACGACCCCATCGACGTCGCCGCCCCGTACCGCCGCGGCCATGCACAACGCCGCCCTGGCCACCGCGGCGTCGTGGTGCTCGCTCATTGCGAACCCGGGGAGCCGCCGCGAGGCCAGATCGAGCACCGTGGCCAGGTACAGCTTGCCCTCGTCGGTGGGGATCTCGGTCAGGTCCCCGCACCAGCGCTGGTCGACCGCCTCGGCACCGAAGGCCCGGCGCACCAGGTCCGGGATCGGCCCGGCCGCCTTGTCCGGGCGGGTCAGCGAACGTTGCTTGCGCTTCGGGGAGCGACCCTGGAGGCCCTGGCGGGCCATCGACGCCGCCACCGTGTTCTTCGACACCCGCCAGCCCGCCTCGACGAGATCCTCCCAGACCCGGGGCGACCCGTAGGTGCCCGGCGTCCCACCCGAGTCGTCGAAGGACACCTTCACCGCCGCGTCGAGGTCCACCCGTCGCTGCCGGCGAGGTGTGGGTTCGCGGTCGTGCCACTTGTAGAACCACGACTCGCTCACCCCCAGCCACCGGCAGCACTTCGCGTGGGAAACACCATGGTC
>JBOGGX010000016.1:0-5808 GCA_050744245.1 Acidimicrobiales bacterium | reverse complement strand
CGGCGACACCACCCAGATGACCGTCGAGTTGATCCAACCCATCGCCATGGACGAAGGTCTCCGGTTCGCCATCCGCGAGGGCGGCCGCACCGTCGGCGCCGGCCGCGTCACCAAAATCCTGAAGTAGAGAGCAGAGGAGTTGCCCGATGGCCTCGAAGGCCGGCGAGAAGCGGGTGAAGGTCACCCTCGAGTGCACCGAGTGCCGGAGGCGGAACTACATCACCCAGAAGAACAGGCTCAACGATCGCGATCGCATCGAGCTCAAGAAGTACTGCCGATGGGATCGTCGGCACACGGTCCACAAGGAAACTCGGTAACCCGGCCGCTCCGGTCGTAGTCGAAATGCCCGGTATGCCACACGACCTCGACGAGGTGGTGGCCGCCGCCCGTGGCGGCGACCAGCACGCGTTCGAGGAGCTGGTACGGGCCACCCATACCGAGGCGTACACCCTCGCCTACCGGCTGGTCGGCAACGAGGAGGATGCTTGCGACGTGGTGCAGGAGTCGTACCTGCGGGCCTATCGAGGGCTGAAGAACTTCCGCGGCGACGCCCAGTTCACCACGTGGCTGTACCGCATCACGGCCAACTGCGCCAACACCCATCTTGGTCGGCGGGTGCGTCACCGCCACGACGAGCTCGCCGACGACGCCCGCATCCCCGACCCCGATCCGAGCAACGACCCGTCGGCCCGGGCCGAGGCCGCCGTCCTGCGCGACCGGCTCACCGACGCCCTCCGCCAACTCCCCCCCAGGCTGCGGGCGGTCGTCGTGCTCCGCGACGTCTACGACCTGACCCACGAGGACATCGCGGCCGAGCTGGGCATCTCCGAGACCGCGGCCAAGGTCCGCCTCCACCGCGCCCGGCGCCGGCTGCGGGAGCTGGTGTTCCCGCCGCGGGAGGAGGACGCCCATGCGGTGTGACGAGATCGCCGACTTTCTCGCCGCCGCGGCCGACGGCACTGCCGTACCCGACCTCGTCGCCCGGCGCCACATCGAGCACTGCCTGCGCTGCCAGGCCGAGCTGGTGCAGTACCGCAAGCTGCTCCGCGCCCTGGCCACACTGCGCAGCGAGGTGCTCGAACCGGCTCCCGGCCTGCTCACCGACATCCTGGCCAGCATCTCGGCCGCCGGCGAACGCCAGGCCATCCGCTCGATGATCGGTGGCCGCAAGGTCGCCTACCTCGGCGGGATCGCCGCGGCCACGGCCGCGGCCTCCGCCGGCGCCGCCATCCTGGTCGTGCGCAACCGGCATCGCCGGCTCCGCCCCGCCGGGTGACATCGGCGGGGAGACCCTGCGCAGCCGCTAGGCGGAGCAGCCGGCGAGGCGCACGTCGGTTGCCGAAGGCAGCGCCGGCGAGGCGAAGCCGAGTGGCGCAGAGAACACGGCTGCTATCCTGCCCCGAGGGCCGGGGCCCAGTCGTTTGACCGCGGTCGCCGGCCGGAGCCGGCAACTTCCCAGGGCAGTAGCTCAACTGGCAGAGCACCGGTCTCCAAAACCGGCGGTTGGGGGTTCGAGTCCCTCCTGCCCTGCTCGACCCGGTTGGATCGAGGTCTACCAATGGCAATGAATCGCGAAACCCGACGGATGCTCCAGAAGCAGGGGTCGGTGACGGCCGACGGCACGCCGACACGCGAGCGGCGGCCGGCGCCCACACCCCGACCTCAGGAGCGCGACAAGCGGTCGAGCCCGCTGCAGTTCATCCGGGAGGTCAGGGGCGAGCTGCGCAAGGTGGTCTGGCCGACGCGCAGCGAGGTCATCAACTACTCGATCATCGTGCTCGTCTGCCTGCTGATCCTCACCGGCTTCGTCGCCGCCCAGGACTGGTTCTGGAACTGGACCGTCTTCAACCTCTACGGAGAATGATGCAACCCATCACGGATCTCGACACCACCGCCGAGGGCGAAGACCGGGCCGGGGGCAACGCTGCGCAGGCGCCAGCCGAAGCAGCCGGCGACGATCGTGCGGTTGCCGAAGGCCGCGCCGGCGAGGCCGAAGGCCGAGTGGCGCAAGAGGACATGGTTCTCACCGAAGACGAGCTCTTCGAGGAGGAGCTCGCCGACGTCGAGCCGGAGCCGAGCCCCTACGACCGGCCCGGTCGATGGTTCGTGGTCCACACCCAGTCGGGCTACGAGAAGAAGGTCAAGCAGAACCTCGAGGCCCGCATCTCGTCCATGAACATGGAGGAGCGCATCTTCGAGGTCGTCATCCCGATGGAAGACGTCATCGAGTTCAAGAACGGCAAGAAGGTCGTCGTCCAGAAGAAGATGTTCCCCGGCTATCTACTCGTCCGGTGCCGGCTCGACGACGACTCCTGGTATGTCATCCGCAACACGCCTGGCGTCACCGGGTTCGTCGGCCAGGGCAACAAGCCTTCGCCGCTGCCCCGTCGCGACGTCGACATGTTCCTGCAGGTCAAGCCGGAGGGCGACGAGTCGCACAAGCGCCAGAAGCCCCGCCTGGAGTACGAGGTGGGCGAGACCGTGCGGGTCAAGGAGGGCCCCTTCGCCGACTTCTCCGGCGAGATCATCGAGATCAACGAGGACCAGCTGAAGCTGAAGGTGCTGGTCAACATCTTCGGGCGGGAGACGCCGGTCGAGCTCGAGTTCTCCCAGGTAGCGAAGCTCTGAGCCGACCTGGCAGAATGATCCGCCCCCAGAAAGCACGAGGTAGCAGGTTCACATGGGCAGAAAGAGGGTCGCGGCCGTCGTCAAGATCCAGATCGCAGCCGGGCAGGCCACGCCCGCGCCGCCCGTCGGGACCGCGCTCGGCCCCCACGGCGTGGCGATCATGGACTTCTGCAAGGCGTACAACGCGGCCACGGAGAGCCAGCGGGGCACGATCATCCCCGTCGACATCACCATCTACGAGGACCGGTCGTTCACGTTCGTCCTCAAGACCCCGCCCACCACGGTGCTGCTGCGCCAGGCGGCCGGGCTCGAGATGGGTTCGGAGACCCCCGGGCGCAGCGTGGCCGGGAGCGTGACCCGCGCCCAGGTCGACGAGATCGCCAAGACCAAGATGCCCGACCTCAACGCCAACGACCCGGAGGCCGCGGCCCAGCAGATCATCGGCACGGCCCGGTCGATGGGCCTGACCGTGGTCGACTGAGGGCGGGATCGGAGACAGCATGTCGAAGAACGGGAAGCGCTATCAGGACGCGGTGCGCAAGTTCGACCGCGAGCGGCTGTACGGGCCGAGCGAGGCGGTCGACCTGGCCAAGGGTCTGGCCGCCGCCGGGTTCGACGAGAGCGTCGAGTTGGCCGTCCGGCTCGGCGTCGACCCCCGCAAGGCGGACCAGATCGTGCGGGGCACCGTGGCCCTGCCGTCGGGCACGGGCAAGCACGTGCGGGTGGCGGTGTTCGCCACCGGCGACCTGGCCGCCGAGGCCCGCGACGCCGGGGCCGATGTCGTCGGCGCCGACGATCTGGCCGAGCGGGTGCAGGGCGGATTTCTCGACTTCGACGTGGCCATCGCCACGCCGGACCTGATGCCGCTCGTCGGGCGGCTGGGCCGGATCCTCGGGCCCCGGGGCCTGATGCCCAACCCCAAGACGGGCACGGTCACCACCCACGTCGCCAAGACCGTCGCCGACTTCAAGGGCGGTCGCGTCGAGTACCGCACCGACCGCTACGGCAACGTCCACGTGCCGATCGGCAAGGCCAGCTTCGACGCCCCCAAGCTGGTCGACAACCTGCGGGCCGTCGTCGACGAGCTGGCCCGGGCCAAGCCGGCCTCGGCCAAGGGCCGCTACCTCAAGAAGATCACCGTGGCGTCGTCGATGGGCCCCGGCATCAAGGTCGACCCGGCTCGTCTGCACGACGAGGCCTGACCTCGACCACCACCCGGTGGGGTGCGTTGTTGGTGTAGCCCCCGAGGTTCCACTCCGGCTCCATCGGCTGCTCTTTGCCGGCGCCATCGCGGGCCCGACAGCAGATCTCGTGCACACCGGGCTCGGGCGCGTCCCACACGTGCCGCCACCGCTGCCAGGCCCACGGTCCGAGGTCGGGGGGCTCGACCTTGGCGTCGTCCCACGTCGCTCCGCCATCGGTCGACACCAGGACCGCCTCGATGGGCGCCCAGCCCGACCAGGCCCGCCCCACGAGCTCGCACGGTCCCTCGGCGAGGACCCGGCTCCTGGTGAAGTAGTCGGGGATGCCGGGTGGCAACAGCAGTGAGCGGGGTCGCATGCGGCTGAGAGGAACCCCGACATCGTCGGCGTCGGTGCGCCAGCGGTAGGCCCACTCGTTCTGGTAGCCGGTGAACGGCTCGGCCACGGCCGAGATCCGCGTCAGCCACTTGACGTTGGTCATGCCGTACCAGCCCGGCGTCACCAGCCGGACGGGGTAGCCGTGCTGGGGCAGCAGCGGGGTGCCGTTCATATGGTAGGCGAGCAGCACCTCCTCCCGTGCGGCCTCGGCCACGGGGAGGCTGCGCTCGTAGGCCTGCTCGATCTCGTTCTCGACCCCCCGGTCGAGCCCGGTGAACACCAGCTCCACCGCATCGTCGCCCACGCCGACCCGGTCGAGCAGGCGGACGAGCGGGACGCCGGTCCAGGTGGCGGTCCCGACCGCCTCGTGGAGCCACGGCTGGCTGAGCGGTCGGGGATCGAACCGGGCCCGGCCGTTGCCGGCGCACTCCATCGTCGTGGTCAGGGTGATCGCCGGCATGGCCCGCAGCTCGTCGAGGGTGAGCGTCGCCGGCCGCGGCACGAGGCCGCCCACCTCCAAGCGCCAGCTCGCAGCATCGACGAGCGGGATGTCGTAGTGGGTGAGCAGGTAGTGCAGCCCGACCGGGGTCACCGGCCACCGCAGCGCCTCCAATGGCATGCCGTGGTTGCGCGCCGCCAGCTGCAGCTCCTCGATCGTGATCTTGCCGAACTCCCCGAGCGGGGTACCAGGAGGCGCGCCCATGGCGCCGAGTCTGACACCTTCGTTTGCCTGGTGAAGTCCAGGCTCGGCGCGCTAGCCTCCTCGGTCCGACAATCAACCTTGCTCGCCGAAGACATCCGGTTGCGCCGGCAGACGCACCAAGGGGCCCTGATCTCGCACGAGGCGCCGGGCCCGCCCGACGAGGTGGGACACCTCCGAGACCCGTCCGGGACTCCTCGGGTGTCGCGCCAGCCGCGCGAGCCCGAGTCAGAGAAGGGAGGTGTACGTGGAGAATCCCCGTCCGGAGAAGGTCGCCGTCGTCGACGAGGTGCGTGAGCGCCTCTCGAGCTCCGAGGCCGCCCTGCTCACCGAGTACCGCGGCCTGAACGTCGCGCTCATGGCCCAACTGCGGCGGTCGCTGCGTGAGGCAGGTGGCGAGTACAAGATCTACAAGAACAACCTCGTCCGTTTTGCCGCCAGCGACCTCGGGCTCGACATCGACGAGCTGCTCACCGGGCCGACGGCGATCGCGTTCGTGTCCGGCGATCCCGTGAACGTGGCCAAGGCGCTCCGCGACTTCGCCAGGACCAACCCGGCGCTGGTCGTGAAGGGGGCGCTGCTGGACCAGAAGCTGCTCGACGCCGACCAGACCAGAGGGCTGGCCGACGTGGCCCCCCGCGACGAGCTGCTCGCCCGTCTCGCCGGGGCGATGGCGGCGCCGATGCAGCAGTTCGCCGGCCTGCTCCGGGCCCTGCCCAGAAGCTTCGCGTACGGCCTCAAGGCCCTCATCGATCAGAAGGAAGAGAAGGAAAGCTGAACCATGGCCACCCTTGACAACGCAGAGATCCTCGACGCCATCGCCAACCTGAGCGTCCTGCAGCTGTCCGAGCTGCTGAAGGAATTCGAGGACAAGTTCGGCGTCACCGCCGCCGCCCCGGT
>JBOGGX010000015.1:0-21372 GCA_050744245.1 Acidimicrobiales bacterium | reverse complement strand
GCCTGGTGCCGCTCGGGCGCTGGTTGCTGGTGGCCGGCGCCATCGTGGTGCTCACCGGCACGATGGTCACCGGCGCCGGGCCCCACGGTGGCGACCCGGAGGCCGACCGGCTCCCGATCGACATCCTCCAGATCGTCCGCATCCACGGCATCGCCATGGTCGTCTTCCTGGCCAGCACCCTGGTGCTGCTGTTCCGCCTGGCCCGGGCCGGCCCCCGGGCGGCGGCGGCGCGGCGGGCGGCCACGGTCCTGGTCACGGTCCTGGTGGCCCAGGCCGGGCTCGGCTACCTCCAGTACTTCACGGGCGTGCCGCCGCTCCTGGTCGGTGCTCACGTGCTCGGCGCAACGCTGGTGTGGATGGCCCTGGTCCACCAGTGGCTCCAGCTCCGGCCACCCGCACGGTCCGGCGTTCCGGCGCGCGCCGAGCCGACGGCGCAGCCCGTCGCCGTCGCAGCCCACTGAACGGCGGGACAGAATTCAGCCGATGGCCGCCTCCGCTGCGCCCACCACGATCGACCAGCCGACGAGCGACGTCGACGAGGTTCCCGACCGGCCGTGGGTGGTCATCGTCTGGAACGACCCGATCAACCTCATGTCCTATGTCACCTTTGTCTTCCAGAAGCTGTTCGGCTACAGCCTGGCGAAGGCCGAGCGGCTGATGCTCGACGTCCACCAGAAGGGTCGGGCGGTGGTGTCGAACGGCAGTCGGGAGAAGGCGGAGCTCGACGTCTTCCGGCTCCACGAGCACGGCCTGTGGGCCACCATGCAGCAGGACTGACGGAGGAGCATGCGCATCGGAAGGGCCCGCATCCGTCGTCGAAGGGACGGCGCCATCGACTTCCGCATCGGCGAGCAGGAGCGCGAGCTGATCAAGAGCCTCCTGCCGCAGATGCAGGAGCTGCTCGCGGTCGACGACCCCTCGCTGACCCGGTTGTTCCCCCCGGCGTACGCCAACGACGCCGAGCGGGACGCCGAGTACCGGCGGCTGACCCGCGACGACCTGCTGGCCAGCCGGTTCTCCGACTTCGACGTGGTCGAGAGGACGGTCGCCGC
Source organism: Acidimicrobiales bacterium (assembly GCA_050744245.1). Taxonomy (GTDB): domain Bacteria; phylum Actinomycetota; class Acidimicrobiia; order Acidimicrobiales; family JBOGGX01; genus JBOGGX01. Next base: position 20,320 of record JBOGGX010000015.1, on the reverse strand, counting down.
CGACCGGCTCGAGGAGGCCGAGGCCGAGGCCTGGATGCGCGCCCTCAACGGGCTCCGGCTGGTGCTCGGCACCCGTCTCGACGTGACCGAGGACATGGACCGCCCCGAACCGGACGATCCCGAGGCACCCGCGTTCGCGGTGTACGAGTACCTCTCGATGGTCGTCAGCGAGCTCGTCGACGCCCTGGCCGAGGGCTGACGGTCGCGTGCCGCCGCTTCCGAGGCTGCTGACCATCATGGGTTCGGGCGAGACCGCGCCGACGATGGTGAAGGTGCATCGCCGTTTGCTTGACCGGTTGGCGGAGGCGGCGGGTACTGGGGGCGGTGACCGGGCAGCGGCGGTTGCGCTCGACACGCCATACGGCTTCCAGGAGAACGCCGACCAGCTGTCGGCCCGGACGGCCGACTACTTCCGCCAGAGCGTCGGTTATCCGATCGAGGTGGCCAGCTTCCGCCGGGCCGACATCGACCCGGTCGACAGGGAACGGGCGATGGCCCAGGTGCGGGCGGCGGCGTATGCGTTCGCCGGTCCGGGGAGCCCGACGTACTCGCTGCGCCAGTGGGACGGCTCCCCGCTGCCCGACATCCTGGCCGCCAAGCTCGCCGCGGGCGGCCCGGGCGGGTGTGTCACGTTCGCCAGCGCCGCCGCCCTCACGCTCGGCCGGGCGACCATCCCGGTGTACGAGATCTACAAGGCCGGCCTCCCGCCGGCGTGGGTCGACGGTCTCGACCTGCTCACCGCGTTCGGGCTCACCGTCGCCGTCATCCCCCACTACGACAACGCCGAAGGTGGCACCCACGACACCCGGTACTGCTATCTCGGCGAACGTCGGTTGCGTCTGCTCGAGGATGCGCTGCCGGACGGAGCGTTCGTCCTCGGCGTCGACGAGCACACGGCCGCGATCATCGACCTCGACGCCGACACGTTGACCGTCGAAGGCCAATCCGCGGTCCACGTCCGGCGCCACGGCCGGACTACGACGCATCCGGCCGGCGCCGTCGTCCCCCTCGACGAGATCCGCGACCCGGACGCGGCGGGAGGATCGACGATCGGCGATCCCGGTGCCACCGTCGCCGCGGCGTTCGCCTTGGCGCCGGCGCCGGCCGCCTCGGACCATCATCCGGGGGTTGGCCTGCTGGCCGATGCCCAGGAGCAGCACGACGCGTTCGAGTCGGCCCTGACCGACCGCGACGTCGACGGGGCGGTCGCCGCGGTGTTGGCGACCGAGCAGGCCATGATCGACTGGGCCGCCGACCCGCTCCAATCCGACGAGCCCGACCGGGCGCGGGCCCTGCTTCGGGAGATGATCGTGCGTCTCGGTGACGCGGCCCGATCCGGGCTGCGCGACCCCCGCGACGTCGTGGCGCCGTTCGTCGACGCCGTGGTCACCGCGCGCACCCGAGCGCGCGCCGACGGCGACTGGGCCACGGCCGACGAGCTACGAGACCGGCTGGTCGCCGCCGGCGTCGAGCTCCACGACACACCCGAGGCGACCACATGGGAGCTCCGTGCCCGCGGCCGCGAGCGAGGGTGCTGCTAGGCTCTCCGAGCCCCCGACGGCAGGCCCCCATCGTCTAGCGGCCTAGGACACCACCCTTTCAAGGTGGCGGCACGGGTTCGAATCCCGTTGGGGGTGCCAGCAGCAAAGCGCCACCGCTGCACACACCTCTGGGCGTCCCCGTCCACCACCTCGGTTGCGGTTTCGTCACGGAACCTCACGCGCTCAGAGTGCGCGGTCTGGTGGTCGCTCTGACGCCATCGGTCGAGTCGCCCATTCGAGCTCCCCAGCACGAGCGTCCATCGCCACCGGATCCACCGCCACCGCATCGCTCTGGTTGAATTCGCCTCTACGGAGTCAAGCGGCACCGGCTCCGCCGGCGCCCGCGGCCCTCCGCCTTCGCCTGCGCTCCGCTTCCGCCTCCGCCCTCCCGCTGCCGCTCGCGGGCTCCGGCTCTCGCTGCGTTGCGGCTTCGGCTTCGGCCGCCGACACCAGTACGGCGGGCGGGCTACGAGGCCTTGGCCTGGTACTCCTCGACGGCATCCTCTGGGACATGAGCGATCCCGTCGACCATCACATACCGAATCTTCCGCTCATGGACGAGGCGGAGCAGTTCCCGGGTGGCGATGCCCAGCCGACGCGCAGCTTCCGTCGCCCGAAGCGGTTCAGCGGCCATCGGATCCTCCATCGGGGTCGTCGAACCCAAGCCTACGGCTCAACAGCCGGATCTCTGCCTCGACGGCGACGACAACAGCAAGATGGCCGGCCTCGATGAGCGCGTCGCGAGCATCCTCCAGCGCACCAAGCAACGACAGAGCCTCACCAGGACTGAGCCGAACCTCGCCCGGTGGTTCAACATCGTCTGACCAACTCATTCGGCGCGGACTCTATGGTCCTGCTATGCAGGCTCGGCAAAACGCCCGGCGGGAGTCGGCGGGAGCGGTCACAATGAGCGACTTGAGCTGGGTCAACGCCTAGGCCCGGCCCCGGATCGCGCCGTTGCGGGCCACGCGCAGCACCCGCACCGATTCGACGTCACCGGTCCTTGTCTTGGGTGTGCCCGTGGCCCGGCCCGACGCCGCGGCCCGGGCCGCGGCGTAGGCATCGAGGGGATCGGACTTGCCCTGATCCCGGCGGGTCTTGCGGTCGGGACGATCGACCTCGACCACGGTGATCCCCGCCCCGTGCAGGGCCCGGGTCAGGCCGGCACCGTAGGCGCCGGTCCCTTCCACCCCGATCATGGCGACGGTCCCTTAGGTCGCGACCCACGCGATCAGCGCCTGGTAGCCAGACCCCGTCGTCGGGAACGTGGCGTGGCCGAGCTGGCGACCCAGCGGGTCGATCACCGCGGCGACATGGAAGTCGGCGTGGGTGTCGACCCCGGCGCTCACCTCGAGCACCTCGACCGACACCGAGCGGTCTGCGACGATGGTCATGCTGTCCTCTCGTTGTTGCTGAACGGGTTGGACGGCGCGGTGCCAGCAACCGGTGGACAAGACAGTGATGGGTGCCTGGCAGCGCAGGCTCCTATGAGGTCACGTCGACTGCGAGCAGACGCCAAACGGGGCCTGCGACCCGCAGGCCCCACCCCATTCTCACTGTCAGTCGTCGAGGTCCGCGGCGTAGAACCGGCGAAGACCGACCGGATGTCGGAGAGTCCGCCCGCACGAGGGCGCCGCTCAGGTAGCTCGTGAGCACCATCGCCGTCGAGACGATGTGTCCAGATCGGCCACCGCCGTCCCGGCGTACGGACCCGGCCAGACGGGACACGGACGTCCCAACCCGGCTCGGGCTCGCATCGGAGGGCACGACGGACACCTCCGGGGCCGCCGTGGTCAAGAACGGTGGCGGGCTCGGCCTCACTCGAACCGTCGTTCGAGCGCAGGCGCTCCTGCGGCGTCCCGGCCGCGGGTTTTTGGTGACAAGGCTTGACAGGAAACCATTTGGTTTCCTAATGTGGGCGGATGTGGAGACGGTGTTCCGGGCCTTGGCCGATCCCACTCGGCGAGCGCTCCTCGATGAGCTGTTCGAGCGCGACGGCCAGCCCTTGGTGGCACTGACCGCACGACACGACATGACACGGATCGCGGTGGCGAAGCATTTGCGGGTGCTCGAAGGAGCGGGCCTGGTCGTGAGCCGGCGCCGGGGTCGGGAGAAGTTGCACTACCTCAACGCGGTACCGATCCGTCTCATCCATGACCGGTGGGTGAGCAAGTACACCGAGCGATGGGCCGCCGGTCTGGCCGGCCTGAAGAGTGAACTGGAGCAGGCGATGGAGAAAGTCTTCGAGATCTACATCCGCAGCACTCCCGAACGCCTGTGGGAAGCGATCACCGACCCGACGATCCGAGCGAAGTACCACTTCGGTGCCGGCATCGAGTCAGGCTGGACCGAGGGATCGCGCTACGCGCTGGTCCATCCCGGCGCTGACGAACCACTCGCCGAGGGCGAGAACCTCGTCGTGGAGCCACCCCGACGGCTCGTGCAAACCATGCACACCCTGTGGAGCGAAGAAGCCGAACGCGACGGCACGTCACGAGTGACCTGGGAGATCGAACCCGTCGGTGACTCGTGTCGGCTGACCGTGATCCACGACCAGCTCAGCGACACCGCACCACCCGAGCTGTACGGCGGATGGCCGATGATCCTGTCCGGCTTGAAGACCTGGCTCGAAACCGGCCGGACCCTCACGACCCCAGGCTCACTGATGTACGGCGAGCTCTGAACCCGAGCAAGGAGACACCCCATGCAACCGACGAGCATCAGCGATGTCCGCACGATCGGGATCAACGTCACCGACCAGGACGACGCCATCGCGTTCTACGTCGACACCCTCGGCTTCGAGAAGCGGCTCGACGCCCCGATCAGCCCGACCATGCGATGGATCGAGGTCGCACCCCCGGGAGCGACCACCTCGATCGCGCTGAACGCCGCCGAAGGAACAACGGACGTGGCGGTAGACACCGGCATTCGCTTCGCGGTGTCCGACGCCGAAGCCGAGCACGCGGCAATGCGCGAACGCGGCGTCAACGTCGGGGACGTCATGCGCTGGGACGATGTCCCGCCGATGTACACCTTCGACGACCCCGACGGCAACCGGTTCTACATCGTCGAGGAGTCCCGATGACCGCGCGCACGGCGACCCACACCCTGACCGACCGCAGCGCGCTCGACAAGACGTTCACGGCAACCCTGCAGAAGAGCCCGGCCAAAGGCGGCTGGACCTTCGTCGTGACCGACTGGACCGCCGAATTCTTCGGCACGCGCGGCCTCGTCAAGGTCGCCGGGACCGTCGACCGGCACCCGTTCCGCAGTTCCTTCATGGCGCTCGGCGACGGAACCCAAAAACTGCCCATCAAGGCCGACCTACGTGGCCTGATCAACAAGAGCGAAGGCGATACCGTCACCATCCATCTCACCGAACGATTCGGACGATGAACGCGTCCAGCGTCGAGGGTCCGGGTGAGCAGTCGCGCCCGACCGACCTCGGCCGCTACCTGATGTAGCCGAGTTCAAAAGCCGCAGGCCGGACAGACTCCCAAGGTGGTGGAGGCTCGACGCCCGGCCTATGACCCTCCGGCTACTTGAGAATCGGCTTACCCGTTGGCAGGGCTTTGCCTCCGAGCGATACGAACGCCGAGCTGATGAAAAGGTAGGCGCCCACCGCGGCACTGCCGAGCAGCACGACACCGCCGACCTTCCGAAGGCCGCTCGATGGCGTGTCGCCGGCGTAGGCGATGATCAGAACGATCACGGTCGCCACGACCAGCGCGATCAACAACGGAAACGCCGCCGGCAACCGGAGGCTGGCGATGAGGAGCAAGCTGCCGAGGACGGCCCACGCGATCAGGAAGAGCCGGATGGTCCCCAGGACGTCCTCGGGCGGAATGCCGAACCAGTTGTGCGACAGCCCCAGTAGGAGCACGGCGTAGCTGAGCCAGAAGGCGGCGAAGATCCCGACCACGCCGGCGACGAACGTCTGCTCGAGGCGGATGGCCCAGAACGTCGATACCAAGAGGCCCAGACCGCTCGCCGCCAAGGCGATCGGGACCACACTCCCTCCGGCGGTGACGAAGTCGAGCAGCTGCATCCCCAGCGCGACGGCTCCGACCACGAAGACGGCCAAGCCGAGGACCAACGGGTCGCCGGCTTGATTGACCTCCACAACGAGCGGCTATGGAACACCCGTGCCAACGGCCACGGGCCTGAGTTCGCTATCCACGTCGGTCATGTCTTCTCTACACTCCTCCCCGATGTGCCCGATGCACATCCGCGCGCGTCGTGCCGGGCGGTTGACCGAACGCGATGCTCGATGCCTGGCGAGAGCCGATCCACGCCACGGACAGCTCGACCGTCAACGAGGCGTGGACACCTACTACTCGGGCCGAGGCTCCCCTCTCGTTCCCGTGCCGCCCCTGGCAAGCGCGCCGCGACAGCATACGCCACCGGGTCACGCGCCGGGCCCCAGATGTGTGTCAGGAACCGCGACGTCCGACGCCACGACGGTCCATCACGGCGCGTCGCTCCCCGAGGGCCTTCGACCTGGCACGGATCTGGCCCGAGAGGCGGCGCGGGATCGAACCCCGTTGGCGTGCTTCGGTTCGCTGCATCCCACGAGGCGCCGCGCTAGGAAGACGTCGTGGATCGCACCAGGACCATCGTCGCCAGTGTCCTCGTCATCGGGGCTGGCGCGGCCGGCACGCGGGCCGCCATCGCCGCACACGAGGCCGGTGTCGACGTGGTGGTGGTGGGCAAGCGGCCTCGGATCGACGCCCACACCGTGCTCGCATCGGGTGGCATCAACGGGGCCCTGGGCACCCGCGACCCTGAGGACAGCTGGCAGCAGCACTACGTCGACACCGTTCGAGAGGGCTACTTCCTCGCCCACCCGAGGGTTGCCGAGATCATGGCGCGGGAGGCGCCTGCCGCCATCCTGGAGCTGGCCGAGTGGGGGTGCGAGTTCGCTCGGACGGACGACGGTCGCCTCGATCAGCGTTTCGTCGGTGCCCACCGATTCCGGCGCACCTGCTTCGCCGGCGACTACACCGGTCGGGCGATCCTGCGCACGCTGCACGGCCGGGCGGCGACGATCGGCGTTCCTGACGTGGTCGAGAACGCCTACATCTCGCATCTCCTGTGCGCCGACGGGTCGTGCTTCGGGGCTCTTGCGTTCGACATCCACACCGGGGCGCGGACCGTGTTCCTCGCCGAGGCCGTCGTACTCGCCACCGGCGGCCACACTCGGCTGTGGCGTCGCAGCTCGTCCCGCCGCGACGAGAACTTCGGTGAGGGGTTCGGCCTCGCCCTGCGCGCCGGGTGCACGGTCATGGACATGGAGCTCGTTCAGTTCCACCCGACAGGGATGGTCTTCCCCGAGGAAGCCTCGGGCACGCTCGTCACCGAGGCCGTCCGGGGCGAGGGTGGACGGCTCACCAACTCCGACGACGAGCGCTTCATGGCGCGCTATGACCCACAGCGGCTCGAGCTGTCGTCCCGCGACCGGGTGGCGCTCGCCAACTACACAGAGATCGTCGAGGGGCGGGGCGGTCCGCACGGCGGCGTGTTCCTCGACATCTCCCACCGCGGCAAGGACCACAGCCTCGAGACGCTGCCCCGGATGTACCGCAGTTCATCGAGTACCAGATGCTCGACATCGCCAAGGATCCGATGGAGGTGGCGCCGACCGCCCACTACACGATGGGTGGAGTCGTGGTCGACCCGGAGACCCACGCCACAGAGGTTGAGGGTCTTTTCGCCGCCGGCGAGGTCACCGGCGGCCTCCACGGCGCCAACCGGCTCGGCGGCAACTCCCTGGCCGAGACGGTGATCGCGGGCCGCCGGGTCGGCGAGGCGGCGGCGGCGTTCGCCTCGGACGCCGAAGTCGTCGTCAGGTCGAGAGGCGTGATCCGCGACGCCATCGACGAGCTCGACTCGCTCGTCCACCCCGGTCCCGAGCTGGCCCGGCCGCTGCAGCGGCGCCTCCGCGATCTCATGTGGGAGCGGTACGGGGTCGTGCGCGACGGGCATGGCCTCACTCAGGGACGAGCGGAACTCGGTGAGATCCGATCGATGCTCGACGATGTCGACGTCCGGCCCGGCGCCGAGGGCTGGAGCGACCTCGCCCACCTGCTCGACCTACGCGGCGGTCTGCTGGCAGCCGAGGCGACGATTCGAGGAGCGCTGGAGCGGACCGAGACCCGCGGGGCCCACAACCGATCGGACTTCCCCGAGCTCGACCCCGACCTAACGGTCAACTTCCATGCCCGCCTGGTCGATGGGCGTCTGTCGTTGCAGCGTCGCCCTGTCCCGGCGCCGACTCCCGAGCTCGACGAGCTGACGCGCACGTCGCCATCCGTCGAAGCTGAAGCCGGACACCTGCTCGAGTAGGCACCGGCAACGGCCCCCCGCGATCCCGTTACGCCGAGGGTCCATTCAAACGTCGCCTCTCAGTTCGCCTGCGTTGGCGCTGCGCTCATCCCCTCGTGAAGGCTCGTAGTCGCGGGCGCGGCATCGAAGCCAGCGAGTGGATGGAGGGAGATTGACGTGGACGAGAACCCCGAGGTCCCGAACGACCCCCGCATTTCTCGGCGCCAACTGCTGACGTACGCCGGCGCCGGGGCGACGCTGATCGCGGCCGGCCCGCTGCTCGGCCCGCCGGCCTCCGCCCTGAGTCTCCAGGCCGCGGCGCGAGAGGAGCAACGACGACGAGGACGTCCCGGCGGTCGGGAGTGGCGTGCCGGTGACCACCACATCCACGTGTGAATACAGCGGCGACTTCGACACGGGCACCACGCCACCGACGTTCTTCAAGGGTGCCGACGCCGTCTATCCGATCGTCACCAACGCGATCATGGCCAAGTTCTTCGGCCTTCAGGGGGTACAGACCACCGACCACGGCGGACCGACCCATTCCAGGGTGAACCTCGAGCTCGCCTACCCCGACCTGCTGCGGTCACGGGTGCTGGTGCCGGATGTGCTTCAGTTCTTCGGGATGGAGTTCGACACGCCGGCGCTCGACCATCACACGCTCATGATTCCCCACCACGACGGAGAGGCGCAGCAGCTCTTCGAGCTCGAGAGCCGCTTCAACAAACGGGACCCGTTCCCCTCGGATCCGAGGCGCGACACCGAACCCTTCTTCATCGAGTTCCTGAACTTTGCCAACGCGATGCCCCAGAAGCCTCTGCTGATCGCCAACCACGCCGCGAGGTCTGCTCCAGGGCTCGGGGTCTACGGGCAGGACACGCCCGTCGAGTTCCACAACGGCAACAACGTCGCCCCCGAGGTCTACGTTGGCTTCGAGGGGTCGCCGGGCCACCAGGCCGCCCCCCTCAACGGTGGTTCCCGCGGTGCCTACGGCAACGACCCGACCCATGGAGGCTTCGACCAGATGACGGCTCGGGTCGGTGGGTTGTGGGACTCGCTGCTCGGCGACGGCGGCCGCTGGTGGATCACCGCCACATCGGACTCCCACGTTCATGTCACCTGGGGTGGTGCGGATTTCTGGCCCGGCGAGTACTCGAAGACCTACGTGCTCGCCCGGCAGGACTACGCCGACATCATGGACGCCCTGCGGAACGGTCGGATCTTCGTCACGACCGGCGACCTGATCACGGCACTCGAGGTCGAGGCCCCGGGCGCCAGGCGGTCGAGCGGGAAGCGGCGAGACCCTCTTCGTCCGCCCCGGCCGCGACGTCGACATCGAGATCAGTGTGACCCCGCTCGAAGGTCCCAACGCCAACGGTGACCAGCCCGAGGTCAGTCGCGTCGACCTGATCGTCGGCCACATCACGGGGCCAAACCCCGATCCGGCCGCCGACACCAATCCAACGACCCAGGTGGTCGCCCGGTTCGGTCCGGGCGACTGGCAACGCCGGGGCAACCGCTTCACGATGCGGCACACCCTGAGCGCCGTCGACGCCAACCTGTACGTTCGAGTCCGAGGCACGAACACCGACGAGATGGAACCGCAGCCTGACGGGCAGGAGAACCCGTGGGGGGACCTGTGGTTCTACTCCAACCCGGTGTTCGTCACCGTTTCCAAGCGCACCGCTCGGGCGCCGGCCGTTCGTGCGTGCGGAAGAGCGCGCGACGCGGACGGTCGGGGCAAGGCGAGTCACCCGCCGCGGGGCTAGTATCGTCCGTTCGAGTTCCTGGTCCCGTGGTGCAGTTTGGAGTGCACGCCGGCCTGTCAAGCCGGAGGCCGCGGGTTCAAATCCCGTCGGGACCGCGGGCGAGTCCATTCGACTCGCCGTCCCGGTCGGGTAGCTCAGTCGGCAGAGCGTCCGCCTGAAAAGCGGAAGGTCACCGGATCGACGCCGGTCCCGACCACCAACACAAACTATCTCTGACCAGGGCAAACGCTCCGGTCGGCCGGACCTTGCTATCCAGCGTCCCCATCGCGGGTTGCAGTTCTGGTTGCAGTTGTCGGCCACAGCGCCTCCGTCATTCGCTCCGCCGCAACCCGCCGAAGCTCGGGCACCACGTGCTGATAGCGCTTCGTCATCGCGACATGCGACCAGCCCATCAGATCCATGACAACTCGCGGGTCGACGCCCTGGACGAGCAGCAGCGTCGCCGCTGTGTGACGAGCATCGTGCAGCCGGGCTTGTCGAACGCCGCAGCGATCGAGAAAGGCGTTCCACGCCTTGGTGTGGCGGTCTGGATCGAGCGGCCGACCCCAGGCATCCGAGAACACGAGCCCCGTTTCGTCCCACCACTCCGCCTGTAGCTGATCCTCGACCTGCCGTTGACGATGCACCTTGAGTCCGGCCACCAACGGCGCCGGCACAACGAGCGTTCGATGACCAGCCCGACTCTTTGGCTCATCGAAGACCAACCCGCCTCCGTGTCGGTCGGGACACTCCGCCCCTCGCTTGCGGCCGCACGTTCCGTCGCACCCATGACGCCACGGCAGCCGGGACAGGGCTCGACGCACCGTCAGCGTCCCCTCGGCCAGGTCCACATCGTCCCACCGCAACCCCAACACCTCGCCCCTTCGCAGGCCGAGGCTCACGGCGATGACCCAAGCCAGGCCGTTGCGCTCGTCGGTCGCACCAGTGAGGATCGTGCGGGCGTCCTCGATTGAGAGTGGTTCGATCTCGGGCTCCACTTGGCGATGCCGGACCGCGAGCTTCGCCGGGTTCCTCACCAATCGGCCCCGCGCCACCGCTTCGTTCAGTCCGGTGACCAGAGTCCGGCGCACGTGGTCGACGGTCCCGGCCGCGGAGCCTCGCGACGCCATTGAACCGAACAGGGCATCGATGTGCTCGGGTCGAAGACGGTCGATCCGATGCCGACCCAGGCTCGGAACGATGTGCACCCTCACGTCGACCTCGTAGCCGATGAACGTCTTGGGCTTCACCGCCGGCCGAACGATCAGATCGAGCCAGTGCGAGAACCATTCCTCCACCGTTGGAGGCCGGCCCGGCTCCGTCACCGTGCCCGCCGCCCGCTGCGCTTCGAGTTCCCGAACCTTGGCCGTGACTTCCTTCCGCGTGCGCCCCGTTCGATGACGCCGATCGATCGCGCCGTCGGCGCCGACCCCCATCGTCACCCATCCGTGCCAACGGCCGTCCTTGCCCTCATAGATGCTGCTGCGACCGTTGCTCGACCGGCCCCCCATCAGCCAGCCTTGCGCTCCGCACCTTCGTCGATGTCGCCAGCGCCCAAGCCTTCGACGAACTCAGCCAACGCTGTGGGCGACACCCGGCGCGAGTTCCCGATCTTCACCGACCGCAGCTCGCCCGATCGGATCAGATCGAACACCCGCGTTCGCCCGATCCCCAACAACACCGCGGCTTCCTCCGGACGAAGAAGCAACGGCGCCATCGCGACGACTGACCGATCATTCATTGCTGTCCTCCTTGTTCACTCGCGAACTCCCGGCTATAGGCAACCGGCGGCCCCGGGCCGGCCCTGGCCTTGGCAGCCTCGTACTGCGCGCGCCATTTCTGGCGTTGCCGAACGGCGTGGGCGATGGTGGCGGCGTAGGTCGCGTCGTCGATTGCCGAACGACCGAGCGTCTCCCACTGATACCGCCCCTCGGTCGTGGCGACGGCGAGCGCCTGGTGGTCGTCGACGTCGACGCCAGCCTCGACGAGAACGGCCTCGACCACCGCAACCCGGTCGGCCCGATGCTGGCCGAGGGTCTTGCCCGTCCACTGGCAGGAGACGAGGACCCGGCGGCCGCCGTAGCCCAGGTTCTCCCGGTCATGGGCCTTTCCGGCACAGTGACCGGGGACGAGGCCGGGGCCGGCGCCCTCGGGTTGGACGCCGTAGCGGAGCCAGTTGGCACACGTTTCGCTGCAGGGCAGCCACCGGACCTCGTCGGCCAGCCGGTCGAGGTGGGCGCTCCGGGCCGGCGACGGATCGTCGTCGCGGTCGAAGGTGCTGGCGATGTCCTTGGGCAGGTATTTGCACAGGTAACCGATGGCCCGATCCGCCTTGGGAGTGCCGGCGAGCAGTCCTTGCATGTCGACCTGGCGGCCGAACCGGATGACGTGGGCCGGTTCGGCGTCGGCGTCGGCGCCGAGGGTGTCGAGGGCGTCGCCCCAGGTGGGGAGGACCTCGCCGGTGTCGGGGTCGACGTAACCGGCGGCGGCCCACACCGGCACCCGGTCGACGTAGACCGGGTCGTCGTGGGCCGGCCACCACACCTGGTGATAGGTGGCCGCCGCCACCTGGCGCACCACCTGGCGGGCGAAGGACCCGCGGGCGGCGGCGTGCAGGTGGGGGGCGCCCCGCCGTTGGGCCTCGACGGCGGCGAAGTACTGGACGTTGAACCCGACGCAGCGCCGCAGGTTCTGCCAGAACCGGTCGACCAGCTTGGCGAAGTGGATGGCGTCGAGCGCGGCCCGCCGATAGTCGTAGCGGTCGGGGTCGACCGGCACCCCCTCGCCGTCGACCCTGCCGTACGAGTCCAACGTCAGGGTGAGGAACATCGAGGGCCGATACCGCTGGCCGTTCGGACCGAAGAACACCCGGCCCACGGTCCGGTCCTCCATCGGCACCGTGGGCAGGTCGGCCACGTCCTGGCGGCGCCGGGTGGACCGCACCCGCCTACCACGCTCAGCGAGTTGCTCCACCTCGCCCGACTCCTCGTCGTCATCGGTCGTCGCGGGTTCGGGTTCCTCGGTGAGGTGCCACCCCTCGCGGCATTGCTGTATCCGCAGCCGGCGAGCCGACTCGGCGCACGGCGGGCATTGCGCCTCCCGCGTCGACTTGCAGGCCATGGCCACCATCCGGGTCTCGCCGCTCTCGACGTCGGTCACCTGGGCCACCAGGGGCCGTACGCACACCCCGGCCACGCGGGCGGCCTCGCGGATGGCGTCGATGGGCGGCAACCTCATCCCGGCACCTCCACCGGGGGGTGTCCTTCACGCCGGCCGAGGATTGTGACGGGTTCCACCGCTGCGTCAAGGGCACGCCCCCGAACGGTCGGTGGGACCCTGCACCCACCCACAGTTCGGCGGCTCTTCGACCCTTGACCCAGCGGTTCCACCCGTCGGGTTTGGCGGCCAGGACGTGAAGGAGCACCACCGCTCCCCCACACCCCTCGCCCGGTACTCACGCCGCCGCCTCGCCGGCCTCGGGCACCGAAGCCACCGGCGCGGGGAACCGGCCGGCGAGTTCGGCAATGTCGGAATCGGTGACATGGGCGGCCCGTACCCGTTGGGGCTCCCGGATCCCGTCGACCTTGACGTAGCCGACGCCCGGCGTGCTGTCGGCGATGCGGTCGGCGCGGGCCCCGGCGTTGCGCGCCCCCTCGCCCAGGATCATGTCGACCTGGGTGCGTTCGTCGAGCCGCAGGGCGATCTTGGTGGGGAACAGGTTGCGGTACCCGAGGACCTCCTTGCGGGGGTCCTGCAACGCGGCCACCACCGACACCCCGACCGCCCGACCCTGCGTGAGCAGGACGGCCAACGCCTTGTTGGCTCGGTCCCGCAGCTTGTTGTCCCCGGCGTAGGCGGTGAGGAACGCCATCTCGTCGACCACCACGACCAGTAGCGGTTCGGCCCTGGTGGCCTGGTGGGTGCGGCGGACGCCGGCGTAGCGGTCGGCCCGGTCCCGCATGGCGTCGACGGCGGCCTCGAGGAGTTCGACCATGCCGTCCAGGTCCCCGCCGGCGAACCGGGTGAACAGCCGGCGGCCGGCGCCCAGCTCCATGCCGCCCTTGGGGTCGACGCCCCACAGCTGCACCACCCCGGCGGCCAGCAACGGGGCCAACGCCCGGATCATCGACCACACGACCGAGGACTTGCCCGCCCCGGTGACCCCGGCCACCAGGACGTGATTGCCGGCCAGGCGCACCGTCCACGGTCCTCCCGTCTCGGTGATGCCGATGGGGAGGGCGGCCAGATCGACCCGCCAACCGACCGGCAGGGCGGCGACGATGGCGGCCAGCGGGTCGCCCCGGATCACATCGAGGCGGAGCAGGCCGGGCCGTTCGATCACCACCCGGCACTCCCGCACCCCCAACGCCATGGCCAGGGCCTCGGTTTCCCGTTCCCAGTCCTCGACCGCCTGGCCGACCAGCGGCCGGACCCACAACGAGTCGAGCCACACCCCGGTCCGGATCCTGCGCCGGAGCCGGGGCACGGTCGTCTTGTCCCGGCGTTCGTGGCCCAGGCCGTGGCCCAACATCAGCTTCGTCCAGACCTGGCGGTACCGGCAGCGGCGTTGACTGGCCCGCACCCGGCGCACCACCACCCGGCGAAACGAACCCCGACCGAACAGCCACCACCCGAAGGCGACCACGACGACGGCCCCCACGGCGGCGGCGGTGACCACCGGGCCGAGCTCGTCAAGGGCGACCGCCACGAGGAAGCCGACGACGAAGGTCCGGCGCCGCCACCACCGCCCCATCGCCACCGCCGCCGCCACCATCACGACGACGACGACGATCAGGCCGAACAGGAGCGTGTCGGTACTCAGGTCGCTCACGCCGACACCCCCCGATCGCCGTGGGCTCGTTGTCGGCGGAGCCGCCGGCGTTCCCGTTCGCTCAACCCGCCCCAAATGCCGAGCTTCTCCCCGGTCGACAGGGCGAACTCCAAACACTCCGCCCGGACCACACACACGGCGCACACCGCCCGGGCCTGGGTGATCGACTCGCCCCGCTCCGGATAGAACAAGTCCGGGTCACAGCCCAGACAGTTGGCCCGCTCCATCCAGTCCATGCCCACCTCAACCGGAGTCCGATAGCGGCGGAGCGCGACCACCGGCTCGACCACCGGCACCGGCTCGACCGCCTCAACGGCTGCCGCCCGGCAGTCGGGGCAGCGATCGGGGACGGTGCCCGCCCGCGCCGCGGTGGGGAACAACCCGCCGCAGTCCCGGCACGGCAACCGATACCAGCGCCAGCGCATGTGATTGATCACCGGCACCGGTCGGCGTTCAGTCATCGCCGGTCACCATGCGGGCCACCAGCCCGGCACAGGCGTCCCACCCCTCGCCGAACCCGGCATGGAACCGGCACAGATCCCCACCGGCCAGGCAGTCGACACAGTCGTACGGGTCAACCTGGACCGGCGCTCCGACAGGCCCAGGGTCGTCGGCGTCGCTCACCGACGGGACCCCGTCGTCCCGGCCGGTTCCACAAACACCGCCGCCACCCGAGCGTGATCGACCGGGCTCAACCCGACCCGAGCCGCCGACCACGACGTGTCGTACAGCCGCCGTTGGCCCTCGGCCCACCGCCGCCACCGCGCCGCCACCGCGGCCACGTCCGCCCCGCACGCCCCGGCAACCTCATCGGCGCAGGCCCCGGCCAGCACCGCCCGCTGCACCAGGGTCGGCTGCCACCGCCACAACCAGTCCGCCAACCTCGACATGACCGCCAGCTCGTGCAGGTAGTCGGACCGGGTCGGGGTCACCGGCCACACCATCCGCTCGGCCCAATAGCGGGCCAGATCAAACGCCGACGCGTCCACCGACTCGAAACGCACCCACCGCTCGGCCCGCAACCCGGCCGACGACACCGGGACGGTCACGACGCCGCCGCCTTCACCGCCCGCGGCCCCGGCGCCCGCAACCCCTTGGCCCGAAACGAATACGCCAACCGGCCCCGACCACTCGCCGTGGTCACCACGTACGGGGTCACCGCCAGACCGTCGAGCTCCACCGGCCGGAACGGCACCCCATCCACCTGCGCCGGCGGGGTCGGCTTGACCGCCGCCGCCAACTTGACCCGCACCATCTTGTCCCTGGCCGCCGGGTCCCCGTCGACCACGTCGATCGACCACCACAACAGCCCCGACACCTTGTCCACCGCCTGCACGAAGCTGTCCTTGGTGGACCGCTCGAAGTCCCGCACCGGCTCCACCTCGCCCACCGCGAAACAGCCCTGGGGGAACACCTCGCCGAACTCCACCGGAATCGCACCCTGCAACGCCATCGGTCACCTCCATCCAGTGCCGCAACCGTCCGAGGGAATTCGGATCGGGTTACCTGGGTACCCTAGTACCTAGGTACCTAGGTAGTCAAGTACCGCCGATGACCAGGCACGAACGCGGGACGATCGATCGGCGCGCCTAGTCGGGTCGACGCCGGCGAGACAACCGGCTACGTCGCGGGGAACGTGTAGTTGAGGCGCCAGCGATCAGCGGCCATGACGCAATCGCACACTTCAACCGGGCGACCCTTGGTGTCGAACGCCACCCGCGTCAGCAGGATCACAGGCACCCCGGTATCAAGCCCCAGAGCGTCCGCCTCCTCGGGAAACGCTGGGCGGGCTGAAATGTCCTCTGAGAACTCCTTGAGACGGTGGCCCGCCTCCTCGATCCGGGCATAGATCCCGCCCGGACCCGAGTCCTCCTCAACAATCCGACTGCCCTTGGCGATGTCCCAGGGGATGTACGAAGTAGCGAGCTGGACCGGCTCCCCATCAGCCAGCATCCGACGCCGGCGCACGGCGACCTGACCCCCGTCCTCGAACCCGAGCAACGGAGCGATCGCGTCCGGCACAACCTCGGGTCCCGAAACCTCCACCTCGGACTTCGGGGCGAGGCCTTGATCGGCGATCTCAACATCGAACGCCGCCCGGCCCTTCGGTCCCTGGCGATTCTTCCGGGCAAACCGATCGTTGCCCTTGCGGAAGACCCTTGGCCGCCTACGCACGAACACGCCTCGGCCGGACTCCGACACAACCCAGCCCTCGCTGCGAAGCACCGCAATCGCCTTACGAACGGTCCCCTGCGACGTGCCGTGCTGACGCATCAACGCCGCCTCCGAGGGCAAGATGTCACCCTCGCTCAGACGCCCGCTCCGGATCTCCTCACGAAGCTCGTCGGCGATCTGCCGATACATCGCTCGATCGCTTCTGGGGTCCGCCATGCGTCCGATCTGCCTCAGTTCTGAACCTAGGTACCGAGGTACCCTACCAACCAAAGCCTGACCAGAGCCCGGCGGGTACGAGCTACCCACCAGCTCTGCCGGGTTCGGCTCTACAGGATCAAGGCGCCGGCTCCGCCGGCGCCAGCCCGGCCTGCCGGCGGCGCTTCGGCGCCGTCCTCGGCCGGGCTCACTGCACTACCAGCCCCTCGCCCTCTCCGTCAGTCGAGGATCACTACGCCGCTGATTGCGCCGTTCTCAGCCTCGGCCACCGACACGAAGCCGCGATCCGTAACCCAATAGCCGACAAGCTCGACGCCCCGATCGTCGTAGACCTTCAATGCTTGCGGCGTGCCACTACTTGCAGCAGCTTGCTCCGGTGAAGCCGGCTGGTTCACCGAGCTATCGAGAAACAGCTGATGCTTCCATACATATCCTGCGATCGACCCGTCGGGTCCAGACACGGCCACCAAGTCCGGAACGCGCGAAAGGTCTACCGCCGCACCCGCCGCCATAGCGTCTTCAGGGATGGGCCCATATGTCGGGTCAGACTGCATGGCTATTGCAACACCTCCAACGGTGATGATCGCAATCAGGCCCCCAAGAAGCGCCACGACTAGTTGCCTGACTCCCTTACCGTGGGCTACGCCGCCGTTTCGCTCGCATCGTTCAACCCTGTTTCGCTGGTATCGCATGATCAGTCTTCCCCTATAGCGTCAGGCGAGGCGACCAATGTTCACCGCCCGCGTAGATGTTCCGATCATAGGCCCACCACCGATGTCGCGCATACGTATCGAACTGCTGCAAACCTGCTGGATTCGTGCATGAAATGTACTCGCCCCAGAAGTTGACTATATCTAGGTTATAGGTCCAGCCCGTACTTCGGCAGAGAACGCCGCTTCTGAACGAGTCGACCTGAGCTCCGAGCCAGCCTGGACTGACATGGTCTCCGAACCTAGCAGTACAGAGCGGATTTCGATAGAAACCCTGGTACCACGTCTCGCTCGCGCTAAGTACTGTGCTACTAAATCCGGTCCCACTCACTACTGAATAGCCGCAGACTTGATGCTCACGCCCTCCCTCCGCTACCCACCCAAACCATCGGGTATCGCCGGCATCCGCCGCAAACGCACTTCGAACTGTAAGTGCAAGCATCGCCACCGTGATCCCTAATGCGACGAGAAACGTGCGCAAAGACCCCCGCATAGAACGGCCCCCTTCCGTGGATACTGGTAGAACCCCGTTCCAACCTTTCCTGTGGCCGAGCGGCACTCCCAATTTGCGCACAGTAACCGCAGCAGCCCAACTGCTCCTGCTGTACCGTAACCATCTGGTTGCCACTTGACTTACCCTTCAATCGCCTTTCACACACATACGGGCGCCACCTGCCAATGACAGTCGACCCGGATTGACTGGAAGCCCTCGGGCGAGGCGCGCTCCGCATACCGCCTCAAGCCCGGCCGCTATTTGTCAGCCGCCCTCACGGCACACTTCCGTATGCCTCCGGGGATATCAATTAGCCGCACAGCCTTCCAACGCTGTCCGCTCGAATCCGGCCCTCAGCCCGAACACCTTCACCGTCGGTCACCCCTCACCACTCGGCGACTCCCATCGCGCGTTCATCGCGCGGTCGCCAGCGATCGCATGCGTCCGCCTTAGTCCCCCGCACCACCGCATCTGCGCACTCGTCCACCAAAATCCGTCACGGCTCGGCCGCTCAGCGTTCGGGAAGCAGAGGTCGACGGCGAGCTGCCCGAGTCCGCACTAAGTCCGCGGCAGGTGTCCAAGGAAGCCGACGACGCCCACAGCGTGCCGAAGCCGTCCGAGGCATCGCCCCTGATCACCGCTCCGATACCAAGGTCCAGCCAATGGCATGATGGCCCTTTTAATCCGTCGGTTCAGGGTTCGATCCCCAGGCGGCCCACGCCCGGGCGACCCGACTCCCCGAAAGGAATCCGCATGGCGATGCCGCGACGAACGCTCGGAGCTGGTGGCCTGAAGGTCTCGGCCGAGGGTCTCGGCTGCATGGGCATGAGCTTCGCCTACGGCCCGATCGACGACGACGAGTCGGTGGCCACCCTCCAACGGGCCCTCGACCTCGGCGTCACCCTGCTCGACACGGCCGACGCCTACGGCGTCGGCCGCAACGAGGAGCTAGGCTAGTCGGCCGGGCCATCGCCGCCCGTCGTGACGAGGTCGTCCTGGCCACCAAGTTCGGGATCGTCAACCGGCCCGGACAGCAGGTCCCCTACCCGGTGAACGGCCGGCCCGAGTACGTGGCCCAGGCCTGTGACGCGTCGCTGGCCCGGTTGGCCGTCGACCACATCGACCTCTACTACCTTCATCGACCCGATCCGGACGTACCCATCGAGGAAACGGTCGGGGCCATGGCCGAGCTCGTCGCCGCGGGAAAGGTCACGAACCTCGGGCTGTCCGAGGGCTCACCGGACACCCTGCGCCGGGCCGCCGGCGTCCACCCGATCGCCGCTCTCCAGTCGGAGTGGTCGCTGTTCAGTCGCGACATCGAGGCGGCGGTCGTGCCGACCTGCCGGGAGCTCGGCATCGGCCTGGTTCCCTACAGCCCGTTGGGGCGGGGCATGCTCACCGGCGCGCTGACCACCCCGGGGACCACCGACGACGACGCCCGCCGGACGTTCCCCAGGTTTCAGGGCGACAACCTCACGCGCAACCTCGAAGCGGTCGAGACGGTGAAGGAGATCGCCGCGGCCAAGGGCGTCAGCGCCGGCCAGGTGGCGTTGGCGTGGCTTCTGGCCCAGGGTGACGACGTGGTCCCGATCCCCGGTACCAAGCACCGCCGCTACCTCGAGGAGAACGTCGCCGCCGTCGACGTGGTCCTCGACGAGGCCGAGCTGGAACGGCTCGGTTCCCTACGCGCCGCGGGCGACCGCACCCGCGACATGAGCTGGGTCAACCGCGACACGCCCGAGTACCGGGCCGAGGGCGACAACCCGGACCCTGGCTAGTCTCGGGGCGTGGACACCGAGGACGTCCGGCGGCTGCTCGAGCAGGAGAAGAGCCGGCTCGAGCAGGTGCGTGACAGCTTCGACGACGACCACCTCCACGACGAGTCCGAGGACGAGAGCACGTCGGAGCCAGCCCATCTCGGCCAGCACATGGCCAACATCGGCTCGGAGACCTTCGAACGCGAGAAGGAGTTCTCGATCCTCGAGGAGGTCGAGGCCGAGCTGGACGACATCGAGCGCGCGCTCCAGCGCCTCGATGCCGGGTCCTACGGCCGGTGCGAGGTGTGCCACCAGCCGATCGCGGACGAGCGGCTGGAGGTCAAGCCGGCGACTCGCTTCTGCGTCGCCCATCAGGCGGTGGCCGAGCAGCGCCGGGCGGCGTGGCCCGAGCCTGAGCCCACCTAATGACCCGCCGGTCCGAGCCGCACTCCCGGCGCTCCCGGCGCTCCCGGCGCACCCGCCTTCGACGTCCCGGTCGGACCGCCGCCGTGGTCGGGACGTCGG
>JBOGGX010000014.1:0-2161 GCA_050744245.1 Acidimicrobiales bacterium | reverse complement strand
GCATCGAGAAGGTGCCCTCCGGCTTGGGGTTTCTGGCTGGTCTCTCAACCACCATTGTCCCAGGTCAGAGGGCATTTTCCGCGGATGGTCAGCCCATCAGGACGTCCATTGTTCGGTGGATCCGGGCGCTAAGGCGGCTCTTCCCGTGGGCGCCCCACGGCGTAGCCGCCTGGTCTGCGCTGCTCGGGGCCAACGGTCGCATCGATCTTCCTGACCATCGACGACGCCGACGGGACGACAACTGGGAATGGCACTGCGCGCCCCTTCATGAGTGGGACGGCACCATCCCACGCCGCACAAGCCCTCCACCCGGTCAGTTCCAGTGGGACGCCACCACCCAGCAGTGGCATCCCTCACGCGGGACTGACTTCCTCGCCTAGCCAGTCAGTAGCCGCGCCGACGTGACGCTCGATCAGGGAGTCGACCCCCGAACCCGCAACGGGAGGCGGCGTCGTCGTCCTGTTCGAAGCGGTCCCCCACGCGACGGCCGTGGGTCAACGCTTGAGCCGTACCGATCGATCAGACGGCTCGGCCGTTGCCGGGTGATCGTTCTCTCGCTACAGATTGTGCTCCGGCAGAGAACAAGGCGCCGACCGCTACGCGGGTGAGGTTTGGCGAGTTGCGCGCTTGCGGGTCTTCCGGGCCGGTGGCGTGGCCAATGGAGCGAGGCTCCACTCGACCTTCATTCCGACGGCCGCTGCGTAGCGGGCGACGGTCGACAGTCGGGTGTCGGCGCCGGACTCGAGCCGGGTGACCTGACCCTGGCTCGTGCCCATCCGCTGGGCGAGTTGCGACTGTGTGAGCCCGGCGGTGCGCCTGCGCTCGGCCAGTTGCCGCGCGAGTTCGCGACGCTCCAGCGCCGCCGCGATCCGGGAGGTGAGGGTGGGATCGTCTTCGGCGAGTTCGTCGATCAGTTGGTCGAGGTCGTCCTTGGCCACCGGTCCAGGATAACCCAAATCTGGGTTATCGGTCGCGTCGCCCGCGTCGGCGCCAGTCGGCGAGGCGGCGCTCGGCGAGCACGATCTCGCGCGGTGGTGTCTTCTGGGTCTTCTTGCTGAACGCGGACACCGCGAGAAGCACCTGACCGCGAGACCCCTCGGTGGCGAACAGCACCCGGTAGGCGGCGTGGGCGCCGGTGGCCCGGACTTCGTAGATGTCTCCCCGAAGGTGGCGGGCTACGGGTAGGCCGTTGAGCTGCACATCCTTCATGGCCGCGAGCACTTCGTCACGGTCGTCGCTGGGTAGCGCCGAGTTGGCGAGGAAGTCGCGCAGCGGTGGGGCACCGGCGGCGGTGCGGTAGAAGCGCCACCGCCGGCAAGGCGGATCACCGGCCATGTTCGCGGCATGAGGTCGTCACGACAGCCTCGGACGTTATGCCGCCTGGCATCGTCTGATTGGCCTACCGCGCGGCGCCGGCGAGGAAGGCGGCGACGATGTAGGTGGCGTGCCGGTCGAGGGACACGCGGGCGCGGTCGTAGCGCATCGTCGTGCGGGGATCCGCGTGGCTGGCTGCTTCCTGGACGTCGCGGAGGGGCGCGCCGGCGTCGAGCGCCGCGGTGATGAACGCATGTCGCAGGGTGTGCGGCCCGACCGGCTTGTTGATGCCGGCCCTGCGGGCCAGGCGACGGACGATCCGCCATGCGGCGTGCCGGTCGAGGCGCTCGCCGTTGCCGCCGAGGAAGATCGGTCCTTCGACGTGATCGACGGTGGACGCGCCGGCTACCGGCTGGTGGTCCCGCCCGGCTGCGTGGTCGACATCGATGACGCGGCCCGGCTCGTGCAGGAGGCCGAAGCCCGGCTCGGCGCCGGTCAGCCAGCGCTGGCTGCCACCGCAGCCGCCCAAGCCCTCGGGGTGCTCGACGCAGGCGCACCGCTCGAGGACGAGACCGCCGGTGGCGAGTGGCTCGACGAGCTTCGACGCGAGCGCGAGCGCCTGGTGCGGCGGGCCCGGGTGGCGGGCGCGCCCGAACGTCGACCAGTCCCGTCTGATTGAGTGATTGAGTGTTCATCACGGCGGTGCGGCTGGTTCGTACCGTGGAGAGATCCTGGCGGCAGGGCTCACGAACCGTCTGCCGGTCGCGTTCGCGGCTTGGCTTCCGAACGAGGTGCTTGCCGTCGGGTCTCGCCGTGGCCTGGCTCGAAAGAGGCGTGAACGCAGACA
>JBOGGX010000013.1:0-2176 GCA_050744245.1 Acidimicrobiales bacterium | reverse complement strand
GCCCGGTGCCGTCGACCCGCACCCGCCGGCCCACGATCCCGCCCAGGACGGCCTCGGCCGCGCCGATCGCCCCGGCCACGGCGAGCTCGGCCATCCGGCCGTCGGCCAGCAGCTCGGCCGGCCGGGGATCATGCCTGCGCAACGGGCCGACATCGCTCTCGGTCAGGCCCAGGCCAGGATCGGTGACCAGCCGGCCGTCGGCGGCGAGCGGGTCGATCTCCTCGACGAAGGCGCGCACGGCCTCGACTCGTTGGTCCGGTTTGGCGTTGATCCCGGCCGAGGCCCCCGAGCGCCGGATGTCAAAGGAGGCGAACGTGTAGGTGACGGACCGGGCCAGCAGCTGGGCACCGTCGGCGAGGATCTTCTGGGCCAGCCGGGTGACCCCGTAGGCCGACTCGGCGTCGTCCAGGTCGAACACGATGAACGCGTCGGTGCCGGTCAGCTTGTGGGTCCGCACGACCCACGATTCAACCACGCTCATCGCCTTCGCAGCTCGCCGGTAGGGTTGACGGGCCATGGTCAGCGAGACGGCGACCGAGCCGGAAGCCGAACCCGACCCCGAACCCGCGCCCGCGCCCGACGCTCCGCCGCGCTTCTCGCGGCCCGATCCCCTCGAGGGGCTCAACCCGGTCCAGCGGGAGGCGGTCGCCCACCACGAGGGCCCGCTCCTCATCCTCGCCGGGGCCGGGTCGGGCAAGACCAGGGTCCTGACCCAACGCATCGCCCACCTCATCCGCGACCACGACGTGTCGCCCTTCGAGATCCTGGCCATCACGTTCACCAACAAGGCGGCCGACGAGATGAAGCGCCGGGTGGGGGCTCTGGTCGGCCCCGTGGCCCAGAAGATGTGGGTCTCGACCTTCCACTCGGCGTGCGTGCGCATGCTGCGCCGGGAGGCGCCGAGGCTGGGCTTCCCGTCGTCGTTCACCATCTACGACGACGCCGACTCGACCCGCCTGACCGGCTACGTCGTCCGCGATCTCGGTCTCGACCCGAAGAAGTTCCCGCCCCGACAGGTGTCGGCCATCGTCAGCGCAGCCAAGAACGACTTCGTGACCGTCGACGAGTACCACGACCGGGCCAAGACGATCTACGAGCGGCGCATCGCCCAGGTGTACCGGGAGTATCAGGAGCGACTGGCCAAGGCGGGGGCCATGGACTTCGACGACCTGCTGCTCAACACGGCCCGCCTGTTCCGTGAGCACACCGAGGCGCTCGACCACTACCGCGGCCGGTTCCGGCACATCCTCGTCGACGAGTACCAGGACACCAACCGGGTCCAGAACGAGCTGGTGATCCAGTTGGCCTCGGAGCACCGCAACGTCTGCATCGTGGGTGACGATGCCCAGTCGATCTACCGGTTCCGCGGGGCCGACATGCGCAACATCCTCGAGTTCGAGCGGGCCTTCCCCGACGCCACCGTCATCCTGCTCGAGCAGAACTACCGGTCGACCCAGACGATCCTGAGCGCAGCCAATGCGGTCATCGCCAACAACCTGGCCCAGAAGCCCAAGGAGCTGTGGACCGATGCGGGCTCGGGCGCGCGCATCGTCCGCTACCACGCCGACGACGAGGTCGACGAGGCCCAGTGGGTCGTCGGTGAGATCTCCCGCCTCCACGACGAGGGCGAGCGGTGGGGCGACGTCGCCGTCTTCTACCGCACCAACGCCCAGAGCCGCGTGGTCGAGGAATTCCTCATGCGCTCGGGCATCCCGTACAAGGTGGTGGGGGGCACCCGGTTCTACGACCGTCGCGAGATCAAGGACGTCCTGGCCTACCTGAAGATCCTGGTGAACCCGATCGACGAGGTGAGCATCAAGCGGATCCTCAACGTGCCCAAGCGCGGCATCGGCGACACCACGGTGGGCCGGCTCGACGCCACGGCCCGGACCGAGGGCATCGCCTTCATCGAAGCCCTGCGGCGGGCCCCTGCCGCCGGCGTGTCGGGGCGGGCGGTGGCCGGCATCGAGGCGTTCCTCGGTCTGGTCGAATCGCTCGGCCAGCTGGTGCCGTCCGGTCCGGCCGCCGTGCTCGAGGCGATTCTCGAGCGCACCGGGTACACGGCCGAGCTGCAGGCCGAGCACACCATCGAAGCCGAGGGCCGGCTCGAGAACCTGGCCGAGCTGGTCGGCGCGGCCCGCGACTTCGACGACGTCGCCGGCTTCCTCGAACGTGT
>JBOGGX010000012.1:0-11027 GCA_050744245.1 Acidimicrobiales bacterium | reverse complement strand
GGCGTGCCGATCGCGATCGGCACCGACATCTGGCCGCACGGTCGCTGGCGGATGACCTTCACGGGCGAGCCCAACCACGCCGGCACCACCCGGCTGGCCGATCGGCGCGACCCGGTCGTCGTCGCCGCCGAGTGCACGCTCGCGATCCGGTCCGCGGCCGCCGAGGCCGGCATGGTCGCCACCGTCGGCCGGCTGGTGGTCGAGCCCAACTCGCCGAACGCCATCGCCGGTCGGGTGACGGCGACCGTCGATGCCCGGGCGGCCGACGACCCGACCCTCGACGACTTCGTCACCGTTGTCGGCGAGCAGGTCGATCGGGTCGCCGCCGAGCATCGGGTCGATGCCGAACTGGTGGTCGACTCCCGCACCGCCGGCGTTGCCTTCGACGAGCGGATGAGCGACCGCATCGAAGCCTGCCTGACCGGGACCGGCATCGCCACCACCAGGCTGCCCACCGCGGCGGGGCACGATGCCGGGATCCTCGCCGCCCACGTCCCCTCGGCGATGCTGTTCGTCCGCAACCCGACCGGCGCCAGCCACACGCCGTCCGAGTCGGCGACCGTCAACGATTGCGTGGCCGGCGTCGCCGCCCTGACCACGGTGCTCGAGGACCTGGCGTGGGCCTGACCTTCTTCGCCGACTGGGCCTGGACCGGCGAGCGGTTCGAGGCCGACGTGGTGCTCGATGTCGAGGACGGCGTGCTCACCCGGGTGGTGGCGGGCGGGACCCGCCCGACCGGTGCGGTGCAGCTCGAGGGGGCGACCCTGCCCGGGCTGGCCAACGCCCACTCGCACGCCTTCCACCGGGCGCTGCGGGGCCGAACCCACGCCGGGGCCGGCGACTTCTGGGCCTGGCGCGAGCGGATGTACGCGGTCGCCGCCCGCCTCGACCCGCAGAGCTACGAGCGGCTGGCCACCGCCTGCTTCGCCGAGATGGCCATGGCCGGCATCACCGTGGTCGGCGAGTTCCACTACCTCCATCACGGCCCGGGCGGGGCCGCGTACGACGATGCCAACGCCATGGGCGAGGCCGTGCGGTCGGCCGCCCGGGCCACGGGCATCCGCCTCACCCTGCTCGACACGCTGTATCTCCGCGGTGGCTTCGCCGGCGAGCCGCTCGACCCGGTGCAGGAACGGTTCTCCGACGGCGACTCCGAGCGTTGGGCCGCCCGGGTCGACGCCCTCCAGCGGGATTGGGGCGGCGACGACCGGACGCGGGTCGGCGTCGCCGTCCACAGCGTGCGGGCCGTCGATCCGGCGTCGATGAAGGCCGCGGCTGCGCTCTCGAGCTCGGGCCGGCTGCCCCTTCACGTCCACCTGTCCGAGCAACCGGCCGAGAACGACGCCTGCCAAGACGCCCACGGCTGCTCCCCCACCGAGCTGCTGGCGGCCAACGGAGTACTGGGGCCGTTCGCCACCGCGGTCCACGCCACCCACGTCTCGGCGGCCGACCTCGACCTCCTGGCCGCCGAGGGCTGCGCCGTGTGCCTGTGCCCGACGACCGAGCGCGACCTGGCCGACGGCGTCGGCCCGGCCTGGGCCATGGCCGAGCAGGGCATCCCCCTCGCGCTCGGTTCCGACAGCCACGCCGTCATCGATCTCTTCGAGGAGGCGCGAGCGGTCGAGCTCGACGAACGGCTGGTGCACAGGGAACGGGGGGGCGTCGCGCCCGAGGCCCTGTTGGCCGCAGCAACCGAGGACGGGGCCGAGGCGCTGGGCTGGCCCGAGGCGGGCCGGCTCGCGGTCGGGCGCCTGGCCGACCTGACGACGGTCGGGCTCGAGTCGGTGCGGCTGGCCGGGGCCGCGGGCGATCCTGCGTCGCTGCCCGCAGCCATCGTGTTCTGCGCCACCGCGACCGACGTCAGCGACGTCGTCGTCGGCGGCCAACTGGTGGTGCGGGAGGGGCGACACCTCCTCGTCGACGACGTCCCAGCTGCGTTGCGGCGCAGCATCGGCGCACCCGCGGGCTCGGGCCCGTGACCCCGATGCTCGTCACCAACATCGGCCGGCTGTTCACGTCCACAGCGGCCGGTGTGCTCACCGACGTCGCGGTGCTGGTCGACCACGAGCGCATCGCGTGGATCGGACGATCCGATGAGCGGCCCCCGATCGAACCGGGAGAGACCGTCGACGTCGAGGACGCGCTCGTCACACCGGGCCTGATCGACGCCCACAGCCACCCGGTCTACGCCGGTGACCGGCTGGCCGAGATCGCCATGCGCTCGGCCGGCGCCACCTACGGCGACATCGTCGCCGCGGGGGGCGGGATCCGCTCGACGGTGACGGCCACACGCGAGGCGAGCCGCGAGGAGCTGGCCTGGCTGGTGGAGGCCCGGCTGGCGTCGTGGCTGGCCCAGGGGACGACCACGGTCGAGGCCAAGACCGGCTACCACCTCGAGCGCCACGGCGAGCTGACCGCGGTCCGGCTGCTGGCCCAGATGGCCCGCTCACCCAGACTGCCCAGGGTCGAGGTCACCTTGCTCGGCGCCCACGACGTCGGCCCGGAGCACGAGGGCCGGGCCGACGGCTACATCGACGAGGTCGCGGCCTGGTGCCCGGAGGCCGCCGGCGCCGGCGCCCGATTCGTCGACGTGTTCTGCGACGTCGGGTACTTCTCGCCGGCCCAGGCCCGGCGGGTGCTGGCGGCCGGCGCCGCCGCCGGGTTGCGGGCGCGGGTCCACGCCGACGAGCTGGCAAGAAGCGGAGGAAGCGCACTGGCCGCCGAGGTCGGCGCGGTCTCGGCCGACCACCTGCTCTTCGCCGAGGAGGAGGAGGCGCGGGCCCTGGCGGCGGCGGGGGTGGTGGCCACGCTGTGCCCGGTGACGGCGCTGGCCATGCGGCGGGTGCCCAGTGCCCGGCTCCTGCTCGACCACGGAACGACGCTGGCGCTCGGCAGCGACCACAATCCAGGGCAGTCGGGCACGACGAGCATGAGCCTGATCGTCGGTCTGGCCGTCCACGTCCTCGGGCTCTCGGTCGACGAGGCTCTCGTGGCGGCGACGGCGGGCGGCGCGGCGGCGGTCGACGCGCCCGAGCGGGGCACGGTCGCCGTCGGACAGGTCGCCGACCTGGTGGCCTGGGACGCCGAGCACGAAGGGGCGTTCGCCTGGCAGCTCGGGCTGCCGCCCCGGTGGGTGTGGAAGGGCGGGCGGGCGCTGGTGAGCGAGGAAGGCGAGCAATGAGTGAGCCCGCAGGGCGAGCGAACCATCAACCCAGCCCGTCTGGTGCCGCCTGGCTCGGCGGTGACGTGAGTTGGCGTGATTCGAGGATGGTGCACCCGTGACCGTCATGGTGCGGGGGCCGGGGCTCACGCCGGCCGAGGTCGCGGCGGTGGCCCGGGCCGATGCGCCCGTCGAGCTGGCGGCCGAGGCCGCGGAACGGATGGCCGGCACCCGGCGGCTGGTCGAGCAGATGGCCGACGGCGACGAGCCCGTCTACGGGATCTCGACCGGCTTCGGCGCCCTGGCCGGAACGAGCGTTCCGCCCGAGAAGCGCAGCCAGCTCCAGCACTCTGTCGTCCGCTCTCACGCCGCCGGCCTGGGCCCGCCCGTCGAGCGCGAGGTGGTCAGGGCCATGATCCTGCTGCGGGCCCGCTCGCTCGCCATGGGCTACTCCGGCGTCCGGCCCCTGGTCGCCAAGGGGCTGCTGGGGCTGCTGAACGCCGGGCTGACGCCCGTCGTCCCCGAGTACGGGTCGCTCGGGGCCAGCGGCGATCTGGCCCCTCTGGCCCACGCAGCACTCGCGCTGCTGGGCGAGGGCGAGGTCAGCACCACCGATGGCCGGATCGGCGCCGCCGGTCCGGCGTTGGCCGCGGCCGGGCTGACGCCGATCGCGCTCGAGGCCAAGGAGGGCATCGCGCTCATCAACGGCACCGACGGCATGCTCGGCATGCTGGTGCTGGCCGGCGAGGACGCGACCCGGCTCCTGGCCACGGCCGACATCGCCGCGGCGATGAGCGTCGAGGCGCTCCTCGGAACCGATCGGGCCTTCGCCCCCGACCTCCAGGGCTTGCGGCCCCATCCCGGTCAGGCGGCCAGCGCGGCGAACCTCACCCGGCTCCTCGCCGGTTCCGAGATCGTGGCCTCGCATCGGCTGGGCGACCCACGAGTCCAGGACGCCTACTCGATGCGCTGCGCGCCGCAGGTGCTCGGCGCGGCCAGGGACACGCTCGCGTTCGCCGTCGGCGTCGCCGGCCGGGAGCTCGACTCGGCCATCGACAACCCGGTCGTGCTCCCCGACGGTCGGGTGGAGTCGAACGGCAACTTCCATGGCGCGCCGCTCGGGTACGCCTGCGACTTCCTGGCCATCGCCCTCACGGACGTGGCCGCCATATCGGAGCGCCGGGTCGACCGGCTGCTCGACGTGACCCGATCGATCGGGCTGCCCGCGTTCCTGGCCGACGATCCGGGCGTGAACTCGGGGCTCATGATCGCCCAATACACCGCGGCCGCCCTCGTCGCCGAGTGCCGCCAGCTCGCCTACCCGGCCAGCGTCGACAGCGTGCCCACGTCGGGCATGCAGGAGGACCACGTGTCCATGGGTTGGCCCGCGGCCAGGAAGCTGCGGCGGGTGCTCGTCAACGTGGCCCGGGTGATCGGCGTCGAGCTCATGTGCGCGGCGGCCGGGCTCGACCTGCGGGCGCCGCTCCGGCCGGCCGAGGGCACCGGGGTGGCACGCGATCGGCTGCGCTCGGTCGTGGCTGGTCCCGGGGCCGACCGCTTCCTGGCCCCAGACCTGGCCGCGGTCGAGGAACTCGTGCGATCGGGGGCGGTCCTCGACTCCGTGACCGAGGCGATCGGCCCGCTGGGCTGACCGGCGCCCGGCCTCAGGCCGGCCGCGAGGCGTGGGCGTCGGCCGGCAGCGCGAGGGCCGCGGCCGCGCCAACCACGTGCGCGGAGGCCGACAGCAGAAACGTGAGCGTGAAGGCGTTCGAGGAGTCGGCCAGCCAGCCGCCGATGGGTGGGCCCAGGGTCTGGCTGACCCCGAACGCGATGGTGACGAAGCCGAGCGCGCCGGCGACGGCCACCGCCTCGAGGTGGTCGGCGATGTAGGCCGCGACCACCGCCGGCATGCCGCTGGCGAACACCCCGAAGCTGGCCGCGGCCAGCACCACCCACGGCTCGGCCCCGAGCAGGACGGCCAGGGCGCTGCCCGCCATCAGCAGATGGGCGCCGGCGATCGCGTTGCGCCGGCCCAGGCGATCAGACACCCGGCCCACGACGACGCCGCCGACGATCCCGAGGAGGCCGACCACGCTGTAGACCGCGGCGGCATGGCTGGCCGAGAAGCCGGCGTCGTCCCGCAACGCGGCGACGAGGTAGCTGGAGAACACGACATAGCCGAGGGCGAACCCGGCATAGCTCACGATGAGGGCGGCCGCGCCCGGGAGGCGGCGGAGCGCGCTGAGTGCCGGGGGGCCGCTGGGCCGGGCCGCGGTCCGGACTCTGAGGCCGACGGTCATCGCCACCAGGACGACGACGCCGACCGCGGCCGCGGCGGCCCAGATCGGCCGCCAGGCCCCGTCACCCTGCCGGGCCTGCACCACCCTCGTCAGCTGCCCGGCGAAGACGATGGCGAGCCCGAACCCCATCCCCAACGCGCCCGCGGCCAACCCGCGGTGGCGGGCGGGGACGACCGAGGTGATGAGGGCCGAGGCGGGCACCCAGATCGCGGCGTTGAAGCCACCCGTCAGCGCCATGCCCAACAGCAGCACGCCGTAGGTCGGCGCCACCGCGAGCACGGCCAGTCCGACGATCACCCCGGTCAGCCCGACCCTGATGAAGCGGGTGAGCGCCACCCGCGGCGACAGGCGGATGACGAGGAGCACGCCGGCCAGGTAGGCAAGGAGGTTGGCCATGCCGAGCACGCCGGCGCGGGAGTACGACCCGACGAGGTCGTCGACCATCGCCGGCAGCACGAACGGATAGGTCAACCGGCCGAAGCCGTGGCCGACGGCCACCGCCGCCCCGGCCAGCGCAACCACGGTGAGCGGTCTCGGAGCGGCCCGAGCGTCGGTCGGCGCGGTGAGCGGAGCGTGCCCCACCGCCGAGAAGGTATCGGTCAGACGACGATCGACGGCAGGACCGGCGGCGGGTTCCCGCCGCCCGACGCACCGTCCGGCCGTTCCTCCTCCCGCATGAAGGCCCACACGACGAGAAGCATCACGACCATGGCGAACACGACGATGGCAAGGGCGAGGCGTACGGCTTTCCAACGCTCCGCCTTGGCCTCCTTGGAGATCCGGCGGACCCGGCCAGCCCACCGGACGCCCGGTAGAGGTCGTGCGGTGTGACGCAATGGATGACGGCCTCCGAACGCCGGGCCGCCTCCTCCGCCGACAACCGGCCGGCCTTGGCCTCGGCCTCGATGAGGCGTTGCGCGGCGACGATGTCGTCCCGCTTGACCAACTCCTGCTG
Source organism: Acidimicrobiales bacterium (assembly GCA_050744245.1). Classification (GTDB taxonomy): domain Bacteria; phylum Actinomycetota; class Acidimicrobiia; order Acidimicrobiales; family JBOGGX01; genus JBOGGX01. The sequence goes on along the minus strand of JBOGGX010000012.1, from coordinate 4,612 downwards.
GGCCATCAGCGCGACAAGCTACTTCTGCGACGGCGTCGTGGCGGTCGTCGTCACAACGTGTCTCGGCCCGCTCATGAGACCTTGAAGTGAGGATTGCGGATCAGACCGAGAATGGCACCGGATGGAGTCCTGACCGTCGCGGTGACGATGCCCCCACCGACGTCGGCGACACCCCAGAAGGTCAGGGCTCCGTCCTTCGGATCGGCGCCAGGCAACGGACCGAGCTCGTAGCCACCGACCTCGAAACCGACGTAGAACGGTTCGTCGAAGTACGGCTCCTGGCCCAGGAGCTCGGACCACCAGCGTTTGGCCCCGTCGAGGTCGGGCGAGGGATAGATGACCGTACGGAGTCCTTCGAGGGCAACCGACATCGGCACAGCCTGACACCAATGGAACAGGAGGACCGTCGATGCACGAGACCGACGACGACCTGAGGAACCTCCGGGCGCTGCTCGACGCCAGCTACGAGCAGGCCGGGACGCACCTGAGGAGGATCATCACGCCCGAACGGCGGCTCACCGCCGAGCAGGTCGTGTCGTCGCTGACCGGAATGCGGCTCCTCGTCCTGGCCACGGTGAGCGCGGCCGGCCGGCCGGTCGCCGGACCCGTCGACGGCATCTTCTACCGCGGCCGCTTCTTCTTCGGCTCGGCACCGGACTCGATCAGGCTTCGGCACATCGCCAGGCGGCCATGGGTGAGCGCCACCCACCTTCCCGGCGAGGAGCTCTCGGTGACCGTCCAGGGGCGGGCGAGGCCGATCGACGTTGCCGACGAGAATCAGGCCGGGTTCCGCCGCGCACTGCTCGGCATCTATGTGCCGAGATACGGCCCGTCCTGGGAGGGCTTCCTCGACTCCGGGGTCGTCTACACCCGCATTGATGCCGAGCGCATGTACACGTTCCACATGGACGGGTGACCCCGCATGCTGGTCCGTCGGTTCCGAGCCGCGCTCCCGCGGCACCCGTCAGCATGAGCTGACGACGTGCCGCGGCCGAAGCCACTCACCGTCGTGGCGAACAGCGACGACCCGGCGGTTGGCCTTCCGGCCGTCGCCGCCCTGCGTCGTCTCACCGGGCAGCTCGAACGGGCACAGGTCGAGCGGGCCCGCCGGCTCGGCTGGACCTGGCAGGACATCGCGGCCGCACTCGGCGTCACCAGGCAGACCGTGCATCGCAAGCACAGGTAGGAGGGCCACATGTTCAAGGGCACCGAACCGGGAGTCATGGCGGTCTACGGCGTCGCTGGGCGAGAGGCCCGTCGCCTCGACTGCGCCGTCGTCGGCGGCGAGCACCTGTGCTGGCGTTGGCCTCGCGGCCTACGGCGACGGGCGCCCTCGTCCGGGCGTACGGATGCGCGCCGGACGCAATCGAGGCGTCGGTGGTCGCGCTCGGTCACGTTCCCGCGGCGGTGGTGGCCAACCTGGAGGCGGCGTCGACGCTCGGGGTCGAGGTCGACGACGAGGTCGCGGCCACGCTGCGGCCGGCGCGGCCGGTCCACCGGGTCCTCCCGCTCGGTTGGCGCCGGGGCCGGCGCCGGTGCGACTGGGCCCGTCCACCGATCGCCGGCGACGCCGAAGCCGCCTATGAGGCGGCGTTGCTTCTGGCCCTGGCCCGGTGGCACAGGACGCTCGGTGAGCACCACCGGGCGGAGGTCCTCCTGCGCTGGAGTCGGGGCAGCGTCATGATCGCCGACCTAGCCGGCGCCGACCCGTCTCGCCGCGGTCAACGCGCTGGTCGCCGCCCACGCACCCAGGCGGGCCGCGCGGGTGGGCCACGTCCACCGGGCCCGCGCGCTCGCCCTCATCGCCTGACGCGGTCTCGGGCTGGCCCTTTCGGGCCACCGGTGCTGCCCGAACGGCTACCCGCCGGTCCTCGGCGCGGGGCGCCCAGGGCCTGCATCGTGACCACCACCGCCCGCAACGGAGGAGCGATCGATGCCCGAGCATGGAGAGGTGTCCGAGGACGGCTATTGGCAATGGGACGCCGAGGCGAACGACTGGACCCCCGTCCAGCAGTCCGGTGAGACGGCCGGTGGGGGCGACACCGACGCCCAGGGTGGCACCGAGGTGAAGGCCGATGAGGTCGCGAACATGATGGAAGCCGCCGAACAGCAGGCCGGCGAGGCCTGACCCTCAGGAGGAACGACACCATGGGCGAAGTCGCCGACATCGTCAACAGCGGAATCTCCGTCATCAAGCTGGTCGCCAACAGCGCCGGGGTCGACGTCAAGGAGACCGGCTACGCCAACGGCCTGCCCGCCGGCACCAAACCAGACGACCTCATCGGCGGTGACTACAAGCGGGTCACCAAGCAATGGAAGCAGGACACCCCCTGGTACGAGTTCTACAACGTCGACTTCGACTTCACCGTGGGCATGAACTGGAAGTGGGGCCTCCAGATCGATGGCGCCCATCAGATGGTCGACATGGTCACGGTCACCCTCGACGTCGACTACCTGCCCGCCGACCAGACGGTCGAGGTCGAAGCGCACTTCCCTGGACGGGGCAGCCGGGAGGGGACCGAGGACGACGTCATCGCCACACTGCCGTTCACGATCGCGGTGCAGATGAACTACTTCCTGGGCCAGCTCGTCGGCTGGCGCAAGACCCTCAACTGCGAAGTTCGGGGCGACGGGGCCTGGCAGATGGCCTGAGCTCGACGCCGGGCCCGGCGGCGGGCCGGGCCCGGCACCGGCACCCGATGCTCGCCACTCAGGCGCGTGGGCCCGGCAGGGATCGAACCTGCGACCAAGCGATTATGAGTCCGATTTGGACGGTCGCAGCCTTGGGCGCTGCGTCTCAGAAATAGGCGCTGAGCTGCGGATTGAAACGCATGTTCGTCTTGGGACGTGTGGCGACATGAGGCGTGGATGTCCAGATTCTGTGACCATTCTGTGACCAACGGACATCTACTGGTCGGGGGCTTCCGTCGGGCGCGACGGATTACGCGTCATGCACCTCCGATCGTCCGCCCCTGTCTCGTGCCGTTACAGAAGGCCAGGTGACAACGGGTCTGAAGGTCGTGTGAGTTGGTAGGTGTGCGGCGCCGGAGTGATGGGTGCTGAGGATCAAGGAAGTTGTAGGTCCTCGATCACCGAAAATGTAGGTACCTGAGCTCTTCGGGTGGGCCCGATCGAAGGGTCCACCATCGGGGTGGGGCTCCTCCCGCCGCCGCTGCGGGTGGGCGGGAGGTGGTGAGTGCCACCTCGAGAGATCTGATCGGGCCGATCTGCTTTGACGGCCCATGACCGCCCACGATCATAGGTAGCACGACAGGGTGTCGGCTCTATCCTGCGACCCCCGGCAGAATTGCGTCTCTAGGTGGATACGCACTGAGATCGAGAAGCCGCCGCCGCCCGAGGGGTTCATCGAGCTTCAAGGTTGTCGTCGCGGCTGGATTGCTGACACAGGTGAAGGCCTCGCCCTCGTCCCCATTGAGTGGTGCGGCAGTCATGAGCACCTCAACGGCGGTGTCGCTGTAGTGCACCGTTGGTGGCTCCAGACGATCATCAAGCGGTGTGCCACTTGTGCAGACCAACTCTGTAGCCACGATGTCGATCGACGTTGCCTCCGGTGTCAGCCGGGAACCGGATGCCACAGTGAACTCTACGAGGCTACGGCCCGGTACGTGGGGGCGAGGGAGGCAGCCGTTAGCGGAACTGCGAATGCGAAAGCCGTCGCCATGCCTTTCGAATGTCAGCTCAATGATCCCGGCAGGCTGAGCGTGGCTCACCGGAATATCTGCGCCAAAGACAACCATCTCGCCATCGTCATAGAGGCGACGCCAACCTGACGGAGGTAGGGGATCGACGTCAACCGGTTCCGCAATGAGAGCCCGCAGCGCAGCCGCCGCGGAATCATTCGCAGACTCTGCACCGGTGGGCCCGGCGAGCGCAGACGTTGGGTAGCGAATCGAGTCACAGCCAACCTCCAGCCGACTGAGGTCGAGGTCACGTTGGGGCGTTGTATCCGCGGGTGATCGGAGGTCGACTTGTGGGCCGTCCGAACCGCATGACAGCAGAGCAACGGCTGCCAGTATCAGGACTCGAACGGTCGCGATCCGCTTCACGGCGATTAGACGGGTCCCGATGCCCAGCGGTTCCCGGCGGAACCAGGCGCCGGGTCCCTGAGATCGGGCGGCCATGCTAACTAACAGCCCCGCGGCGGCTCACAGACTCTGACGGGCACCAATGCTCCGATCTCGCTCTTGACCCACGCGATCGAGCTCACCCACGCATCGCCATTGTCGGCATCACGCCCCCAGAGGAGTCCGATCGCGCTAACCTGGTTTTGTGGATTCACAATTCTGAAGACAGGGGAACCGCTGTCTCCGTTGTCCAAGCCCAGGTCGACCCGGAATTGGCAGAGGTGGGAACGATTGGTGTCACGAACATTGACACGAGTGCACGTTTGAACGATTCGCCCAGCAGTTCTTCCCGTTGACTTCCCGACTTTAGTGACGAGGAGATCCAGCGTGGGGTCGATCGTATTAAAGAGGTTCGCATATTACAGTGACAACTTGGTCATAGAGAGAGGCCGCAGTGGCTCAGGAAGGCGAAGGCGAGGTCGGTGTCGGCTCGGACGCGGTCGATGCCCGCGTGGGCGGCCTCGGCG
>JBOGGX010000011.1:0-3438 GCA_050744245.1 Acidimicrobiales bacterium | reverse complement strand
GTCCGAGGGACGGGTGGCGCAGGGGCGACCCGCGCCGGGGGCCGCCGGTTCGGGGGCCCCCGACCCACCGTCAGACGCCTGGCGCCGGCGGTGATTCGGTCCGGTTCGGGCGCGGCGGTACAGTGGCTCACGGAGCCAACGGACGATCCTGGCTCCGGGGGTAGACGTGTCTGATACCGCAGAAGAGACGCGGTCGGCGGAATTCAAGGACCACGTCGTGATCCGCTTCGCCGGCGACTCCGGCGACGGGATGCAGCTCGCCGGCGACCGCTTCACCGAGCTGAGCGCGCTGGTCGGCAACGACCTGGTCACCCTGCCCGAGTACCCGGCCGAGATCCGGGCTCCGGCCGGGTCGCTGGCGGGCGTGTCCGCCTTCCAGATCCACATATCCGATCACGAGATCACCACGCCGGGCGACGCGCCCAACGTGCTGGTGGCCATGAACCCGGCCGCGCTGCGGTCCCAGTTGCCGCGCCTGGAGCCCGGCGGCACGCTCATCGTCAACGTCGACTCGTTCGACGAGCGCCACCTGACCAAGGCCGGCTACGTCGACAACCCCATCACCGACGGCAGCCTCAAGGGCTACACGGTGTACGAGGTGCCGATGACCTCGCTCACCAGGGGGGCGGTCACGCCCTTCGGGGTCAAGCCGCGCGACGCCGAACGGTCGAAGAACTTCTTCGCCCTGGGCCTGGTGTCGTGGATGTACACCCGCCCGGTCGAGCCCACCCTCGACTGGATCCTGCAGCGCTACCGCGGCAAACAGGAGATCATCGACGCCAACACGGCGGCGTTCAAGGCCGGCTTCGCCTTTGGTGAGACGGCCGAGCTGTTCGACCACCGGTACGAGATCAAGCCGGCGGTCCTCCCGGCGGGCACGTACACCAACATCACGGGCAACACCGCCCTGGCCTGGGGGCTCATCGCCGCGAGCACGCTGGGCAAGCTCCCGGTGTTGCTCGGCAGCTACCCGATCACCCCGGCCAGCGACATCCTCCATGAGCTGAGCCGGCACAAGAACTTCGGCATCCGCACCCTGCAGGCCGAGGACGAGATCGCGGGGGTCGGCGCCGCCCTCGGTGCCGCGTTCGGCGGGCATCTCGGGGTCACCACCACCAGCGGTCCCGGGATGGCGCTCAAGGCCGAGACCGTCGGGCTGGCCGTCTCGCTCGAGCTGCCGCTGGTCGTCATCGACATCCAGCGGGGCGGGCCCTCGACCGGCCTGCCCACCAAGACCGAGGCCGCCGATCTCCTCATGGCGATGTACGGCCGTCATGGCGAGTCACCCGTGCCGATCGTCGCCTCCTACAGCCCGGGCCACTGCTTCTTCGCCGCCATCGAGGCCTGCCGTCTCGCGTTGAAGTACCGGACGCCGGTCGTGCTGCTGTCCGACGGCTATCTGGCCAACGGCGCCGAGCCGTTCCGGCTGCCCGACATCGACTCGCTGCCCGATCTCTCGGCCGAGTTCGACTTCGCCACCCAGCCCAACCACGCCGATGCCGAGGGCAACCCGCTGTTCTGGCCCTACAAGCGCGACCCGGAGACACTGGCCCGCCCGTGGGCCATTCCGGGCACCCCCGGTGTCATGCACAGGATCGGCGGGCTCGAGAAGGAGGACGGGTCGGGCGACATCTCCTACGACCCCGACAACCACGAGCGGATGGTGCGGTTGCGGGCGGCCAAGGTCGCCGGGATCGCCAAGGACATCCCCGGGGTGATGCTCGGCGGCGACGTCGACGACGCCGAGGTGCTCATCCTCGGTTGGGGCTCGACGTGGGGCGCCATCGATGGCGCCATGAACCGGGTCAGGCGCAGGGGTCGGCGGGTGGCCCACGCCCATCTGGTCCACCTCAACCCGTTCCCGCTCGACCTGGGCGACGTGCTCCGCCGCTACCCCAAGGTGCTCGTGCCGGAGATGAACCTGGGCCAGCTGGCCCTGCTCGTGCGGGCCGAGTTCCTGGTCGACGCCTGGTCGGTCGTCAAGGTGAAGGGCATCCCGTTCGCCGCCGGCGAGCTCGAACGGGCCATCCTCGACGCGCTCGGAGGACTCAAGTGACCGACGTCATCGTGCCGCCCACAACCCGCAAGGACTGGTCGAGCGACCAGGAGGTCCGCTGGTGTCCCGGGTGCGGCGACTACTCGGTCCTGGCCGCCATCCAGCTGCTCATGCCCGACCTCGGCGTGCGGCGCGAGGACACGGTGTTCATCTCGGGCATCGGGTGCGCGGCGCGTTTCCCGTACTACATGAACACCTACGGGCTGCACGGCATCCACGGGCGGGCGCCCGGCATCGCCACCGGCCTGGCCATGGCCAGACCCGATCTTCACATCTGGGTCATCTGCGGCGACGGCGATGCCCTCTCGATCGGCGGCAACCATCTGATCCACGCCCTGCGGCGCAACGTCAACCTCACAATTGTGATGTTCAACAACCAGATCTACGGGCTGACCAAGGGTCAGTACTCGCCGACCAGCGAGGTGGGCAAGGTCACCAAGTCGACCCCCTTCGGCTCGCTCGACCGACCGTTCAACGCGGTCAGCCTGGCGCTGGGGGCCGAGGCCACGTTCGTGGCCCGCACCCACGACATGGACCGGCACCACATGACCGAGGTGTTCCGCCGGGCCCACGAGCACAAGGGTTCCGCCTTCGTCGAGGTCTACCAGAACTGCAACGTCTTCAACGACGGCGCCTTCGAGAAGGTGACGGCCAAGGAGAACCGTTCGAGCATGCTGGTGCCGTTGGTCCATGGCGAGCCCATCCGGTTCGGCGCCGATGGCGAGTCGGGCGTCGCGCTGCTCGATGGCGGCCTGGAGATCGTCGACGTGGCCACGGTGGGCGAGGGCGCGCTGCTCGTCCACGACGAGACCCGCGACGACCCCAGCATCGCCTTCGCCCTGTCGCGCCTGGCGCGCGGCCCGTACGAGCCGACCCCGGTCGGGGTGTTCCGCGCCGTGAACGTCCCGGAGTACGCGGCCGAGATCAGCCGCCAGATCGCCATCGCCCAGGATCAGCGGGGCCCGGGCGACCTGGCCGCCCTGCTCCGCTCGGGTGCGGTGTGGGAGGTGGCCCCGGTCACGGGGGGCAACGGCCGTAACGGCGGGGGACCGTCCGAATAACCCGGCGGCGAACACGTCGAGGGCGGCTACCCTCGCTCCTTGTGTCGCGGCCCGACTACACGTCACGACCACGTGGTCGATCAGCTCGGAGTCCGGGTCCACCGACAGGTGCGCCTTGTAGCCATCGAAACGCCGGCTGCGGCTCTTGTGGCCGTGGCGGGCCTCGGGATCAACCGTCGAGATCACCCGACCCCGCGCGACCCGCCGGGCGATGCGGAAGCGCCCATCGTCGCCCTCTTCGACGTCCTGGCCCGCCACCAGCGCCAACAGCTCGGCCGCCTCCCGAGCCGGCCCGTCCAGCTCGGCGCCGTCGATGACCGC
>JBOGGX010000010.1:0-17328 GCA_050744245.1 Acidimicrobiales bacterium | reverse complement strand
TTTGTGGGAAGGATCCACCGAACATTCGCTCGGGCGTCGGGGGCGGTCCGCTAGACGACGACGGCCGAGCCGACAGCGGCGCCGGCGCTCGGAAGGACCGCCACCCAGGTGCGGCCCGGGGTCAGGCCGATCGGGCGCCCGACGGCGTCGAGGTACTGCGTGACCGCTTCCGGGCTCGGCTTGGACCAGGTGCCCTCGACCAGGTGGCCGTTGGTGAGGACCCACACCGGGCCGGTGCCCACCACCTGGGCCAGGGGCACGCGGGGCGAGTCGAAGCCGTACGGCACGAACTGCACGATCACGTTCTGCGGCGCCACCTGCACGCCTGCCTCGTCCACGTGGGGCGTGCCCGCCTGCCACCGGCCCCATCCGTTCTGGGCCGGGTCCCAACGGTACTGCACCGGCACCGCACCCAGTCCGCCGCCGAAGCCGAGGTCGACGCCGCCGACCGGCCGGGCCGCCGACCCGAGAAAGTCGTCCGGCGCCCGGAACAAGAACAGCGGCGGCGGGGTGCCCGCGCCCGGCCCGGCCGACCCGTACAGCGCCGGCGTCGAGCTGAACAGGTTGTGCGGGGCCCGGCGGTCGCCCCGCCGGTAGTACGCGCCGAGGGCGGCGTCATGACCGACATCGATCGCGCCCGACGCGTGCACCCTCGGCACCACCCAGCCGGCCGCACCCGACCAGGCGAACAAGGGATGGTTCAGCGGGGTGAAGATGGCGATGTCGCTGGTGCGGGCCGAGCGCACCGGGCCGACCGGGTCGGCGTCGGTCGAGTGGAAGACGGTGAGGAACCGGGTGATGCCCCCCTCGACCAGCTCCTCGTACACGACGTCGGCCTGGTTGAGCCCGGACTGCGGCCGGGCCCGGCCGCGGTTGGTGTCGATGTTGTCGATCTTGACCACCAGCGCGGGCCGCGCCGCCACCCCAGGGTCGGTCACCGGCAGCCCGGTGAGCGGCATCGGCGGCGGCGCCGTCGTGGTGGTGGGCACCGTCGTCGTGGTCGTCGACGTCGTCGTGGTGGTCGACCGTTCGAGCTCGGCGGCCGACGAGCCGCTCCCACAGGCCGGGAGGGCGAGGGCCCCCAGGCCCAGCAGGGCGACCACCAGGCGGCGCATCAGGTCACATCTCCCTGAGCGCGGCGATGCGCTCCTCGATGGGCGGGTGCGTCATGAACAGTCGGTTGAACCACGAGAGCTTGCCTTCGTCGCCGGTGACCGCGGTCGGCTCCTCGATCCAGAGGTGGGCCGTGGCGCGCGAGTGCGCATGCACCACCGTGTGGTCGTCCCGCAGCTTCTCCAGGGCGGAGATGAGCCCGGGAGGGTACCGCGTCATCTCTATGGCCGAGACGTCGGCCAGCGCCTCGCGGCGCCGGCTGACCGCGAACTGCATGACCCGGGCGACCAGGGGCGCCAGGAGCAGCAGGGCGAACCCGAGCAGGGCGATCGGGGGAAAGGCGCCCCCCTGGCGGTCGGTGTCGCTGTAGTACCGGCGGCCACCGTTCCACCACAACATCCGGATGCCGAGGTCGGCCAGGATGGCGAGGATCCCGACCAGGGTGACGGCCAGGGTGGAGACGAGGATGTCGTAGTTCTTCACGTGGCTCAGCTCGTGTGCCAGTACGCCTTCGAGCTCGACCCGGTTCAACTTCTCCAACAGCCCGGTGGTCACCGCGATCGCCGCGTGTTTCGGGTTCCTGCCGGTGGCGAAGGCGTTGGGGGCCGGGTCGTCGATCACGTAGAGCCGCGGCTTGGGCACGCCCGATGCGATGCACAGCCCCTCGACCAGGTTGTGGTAGCGGGCGAACTGCACCGGGTCGGCGGGGACGGCCCTGCTCATGGCCAGGGCCACCCGGTCGGACGCGTAGTACGACGCCACCGACGAGCCGACGGCCAGGACCACGGCGACGACGATGCCGACCGGGCCGTTGCCGATCAGGTAGCTGAACGCCCACCCGACCAGGACGACGAGGACGACGAACCCGAAGATCAGGAGGAACGACTTGCGCTTGTTCTGGGCGACCTGCTGGTACAGCGGACGCTCCTCAGAACTTCACGTGGACGGGGCCGCGGGTGTCGTCGTCGGCCTCGAAGTACTCGCGCTCGGTGAAGCTCAGCATCCTGGCGAAGATCACCTGAGGGAACTTCTGGATCGACGTGTTGTACTTGTAGACCGTGTCGTTGTAGAACTGCCGGGCGTAGGCGACCTTGCCCTCGATCGCCGTGAGCTGCTCCTGCAGGTTGAGGAACTGGTCGTTGGCCTTGAGGTCCGGGTAGGCCTCGCTCAGGGCGAACAGCTGGCGCAGGGCGCCGGTGATCTGGTTCTCGGCCTCGGCCTGCTCATGCGGCGTGCTGGCCGACATGCCCTGGTTCCTGGCCGAGATCACGGCGTCGAGGGTGGCCCGCTCGTGGGCGGCATAGCCCTTCACCGTCTCGACCAGGTTGGGGATGAGGTCGTAGCGCTGCTTGAGCTGCACGTCGATCTGGGCCCAGGCGTTCTCGACGCGATTGCGCTGGGCGATCAGGCCGTTGTACATGGCGATCCCGACGATCACGGCCAGCACGATGACGACGAGGATCACGATCAGGAACAGGGTCAAAGAGTCCTCCTCCCGAGCTTCGGGTGTCGTGATGATACGAAGCGGGCCTCAGCGGTTGGTGTCACCTCCGTAGATGGCGAGGTACCGGCGGGCCAGCCGATCCATCGAGAAGACATCGGCCCGCTCCCGGCCCGACGCCACCAGCCGTTCGGCGGTGGCCCTGTCATCGAGCACCCCCAGCAGCCCGGCGGCGAGCGCCTCGGGATCGTCCGGCGCGACCAGCAGGGCGTCTGCTCCCCCGCGGGCCACGTTGCGGTAGCCGGGGAGGTCGCTCGCCACCACCGGGGTGCCCGCCGCCATCGCCTCGAGCAGCACGACGCCGAACGACTCGCCCCGCACCGACGGCGCACAGAACACGTCGGCGGCCCGCAGCCGGGACGCCTTCTCCTCGTCGTCGATGCGGCCGATCCACTCGATCCTCCGATCGCCGGCCGTGCCCGACCGCAGGGCGTCGGTCTCGGGCCCAGTCCCGGCCACCCACAGCCGCGTTTCGGCCGGCAGCCGGGGCATGGCCCGGAGCAGCACGGCGAGACCCTTGCGGGGCTCGTGGCGGCCGACGAAGAGGATCGTGGGGCCGGGCGTGCCCGCCGCTCCGGCGGAGGATGAGGCGGACGGCCAGGGTTCGGCCCCGGCGAACCGGTCGACCTCGATGCCGTTGAACAGCACCGTGTACTCGCCCCCGAGCGCCGCCTGGGCGAAGCGCCGGGCGTCGTCGGACACCGCCGTCCGGTGGTCGATGCGGTCGGCCAGCCGGCGCAGGACGGGCCCGAGCCAGCGGTGGGCCGCGCTCCGGCCCGCGGCGTGGAACGTGGCCACCAGCGGTGCCGGCTTGGCGACGAGGGTGGTGAGCGACGGTCCGGGCACGAGCGGTTCGTGGACGTGGACGACGTCGAACCGCTCGTCGCGCAGCGCCCCGACGGTGCGGAGCTGGGCCGCGGGTCCCGGCGCCAAGGGGGCGACCGAGTCGTTGGCCGAGATCGGTGCGCTCGGTCCCACCGGCGTCACCCCGGCGTCGGGGGGCGGCCCGTCGGTCGGGGCAACCACCCGGACGTCGTGACCCAGCCGGCGCAGCGACCGGGCCAGCCCGAGCACCTGGCCCTGCACGCCGCCCGGCACGCTCAGGCTGTACGGGCACACCAGGCCGATGCGCATCGACCGTTCACCCGATGGCCGAGGTCGCCGGCGGGGCTACCTCCGCCGCCGCCCGGTCGGACGGCCAATTCGGCTGCAGCAGGTGCCACTGGTGGGGCGCGGCCGCAATCAGCTCCTCGAGCCGGTGGGCCAGGTCCTGGGTCACGCGGGCCACGTCGTCCTTGAGCCGCCCGCGCCGCTCGGCGGGCACCGGGGGCAGCACCTGGGCATGGTGGTGGCGACCGTCGAAGTAGCACGCCACGGGCAGGAGGGGTGCACGGGTGCGCAGGGCGAGCGTGGCCGGCCCGGCGGGCAGCGTCGTCCGCTCCCCGAAGAAGTCGACCTCGACCCCCCGTCCGTCGAGATCACGATCGCACAGCAGGCAGACAGAGTGGTTGGCCTTGAGGGCCACGACCACGTCGGTGCCGGCCCCCGGCCCGAGCGGGATGACGGTCATCCCGAGGGCCTGGCGCAACTCCCTGAACCACTCGAACAGCTCGACCGGTTCGAGGCGCTCGACCACGACGCTGGTCGGCACCTTCTGTACCTCGGCCATCCAGAACCCGGCCCACTCCCACCCGCCCAGGTGCGGCAGGGCGAGGATCACCCCGCCGCCCGCGGCCCTGGCCTCGACGACGTGGTCCCATCCGTCGATGGTCATGGCGGCGTCGAGCGCCGCAGGTTCGACATCGGGGAGGAACAGCGACTCGACCCAGTAGCACGCATACGAGTCGAACGTGCGGTACACGTCGCGCCACAGCGGCCACCCCCTGTAGGTCGGGCCCCGCACCCGGCGCAGGTTGCGCACGACCTGGGGGCGGGCCCGGGTCGGCCGCAGCGCCCAGACCACGGCGACCACGTGGGCGACGCCGAACAGCACCGGCCTCGGGACGAAGCGGGCCACCGTGGCCCCGATCCGGAAGAGACGAGGGCTCAACGACGGGTCAGGCGCCGGCGCCGGGTCGGCGCCTGGTGCCGCGCCCGCCGGTCAGGCGCTCGCGGCGGTCGGCCCACCGCTCCCGATAGGTCCGCCACGCGGCCCGATCGATGCGACGGGAGGTGCGGCGGCTGCGGCGGGCCTGGAGCCGGGTACGCACCGGGCGCGGCCGTTCCGGCACCTCCTCGCTGGCCTGGCGCCAGACCACGACGAACCGCTGGACCGCGGTGAACGCGGTCAGGACCAGCATGAGCCAGAGGATCGGGATGAGCAGCGTCTCGAACAGCACGCCGACGCCGAGCGCGATCAGCCGTTCGGCCCGCTCCATCAGTCCGCCCCGGGCGTGGAAGCCCAGGGCCTCGGCCTTGGCCCGCTCGTAGGAGATCAGCATCGACAGGCCGAGGACGGCGAGCGGGAGGACGACGATCGGGCCGGTGTGGGTGGTCGACAGGTACCAGGCGACGCCGCCGAAGAGGAGGGCGTCGGTGAAGCGGTCGGCGACCGAGTCGAAGAACGAACCTCGCCGAGACGTCGTGCCGCTGGCCTTGGCCACCGCGCCATCGAGCACGTCGGGGACCGCAGTGAGCACGCCGAACAGGAAGCCGAGCCGGAGGGCGCCGGCGCCGATGGCCACGGCCGCGGCCGCCGCCATCACGATGCCGAAGGCGGTGAGGTGGTCGGCGGTGAGTCCGGTGCGGCGCAGGTTGTCGCCGACGGGCGCCAGCCTGGGCTCGACGCGACTCCTCAGGTGCTTGTCGAACATCGTGGGCGGGCTCCGAACGGGATGCGGGCGTCTACAGGGTACCGACTGGTCGCTAGGGTGTGCGGTCTCTCAGGTTTCGCGGCTGTACAGGGGGAACGAACAGGTGAAGCGGTATCCGCCGGAGAAGATCCGCAACGTTGCGCTGGTGGGCCACGGCGGCTCGGGCAAGACGGTCCTCACCGAGGCCATGCTCTACACCGCCGGCATCATCAACCGGATGGGGCGGGTCGAGGACGGGACGACGGTGTCCGACTTCGACGCCGAGGAGCAGCGGAGGGGCCAGTCCCTGTCGCTGGCGCTCGCCCCGTTCGAGTGGAACGACCACAAGATCAACGTCGTCGACACCCCCGGCTACGCCGACTTCGTCGGCGACGTCAACGCCGCCCTCCGGGTCGCCGACCTCGCCGTGTTCGTGGTGAGCGCGGTCGAAGGGGTCGAGGTCCAGACCGACGCGGCCTGGAAGATCGCGGCGTCGCTCGGCCTGCCCAGGATGATCTTCGTCAACAAGGTCGATCGCGAGCGGGCCAGCTTCGACCGGACCCTCGACGACCTCCGCAGCCGGTTCGGACAGGGTGTCGCCCCGCTCGAGCTGCCGATCGGCGCCGAGCACGACTTCCGGGGGGTGGTCGACCTCCTGACCGACACCGCCTACGTCTATGAGGACGGCAAGGCGGTCGCGACCGACATCCCGTCCGAGCTCAGGGCGTCGGAGGAGGCCGTGCACGAGGCGCTGGTCGAAGGCATCGTCGTCGCCGACGACGACCTGCTCGAGCGCTTCCTCAGCGACGACCTCCCCTCGATCGACGAGCTCTCCCACGCCCTGGCCGCCGGGGTCAGGGACGCCACCGTGTTCCCTGTGCTGTGCGGCTCGGCCACCCGACTGATCGGCATCGACCGGCTGGCCGACAAGATCGTCACGCTGGGCCCGTCGCCGCTCGATCGCCCGGGCGCCAAGGTCACCGCCGGCGACACCGAGGTCGAGGTGACCCCCGACCCGTCCGGCGAGCCGTTGGCCTTCGTCTTCAAGACCATCGCCGACCCCTACGTCGGCCACATCTCGCTCTACAAGGTGCTGTCGGGCACGGTCCGGCCCGACGCCAACCTGGTGAACAGCCGCTCGGGTGATGAGGAACGGTTGCACGCCCTGTTCAGCCTGCGGGGCAAGGAGCAGGACGTGGTGCCCGACGTGCCCGCGGGCGACATCGGGGCCGTGGCCAAGCTGGCCCACACCGTCACCAGCGACACCCTCACGCCGAAGGGCAAGCCGGTGTCGATCGAGCCCATCACCATGCCGGAGCCGGTGCTGTCCGTCGCCATCAAGCCCAGGACCCAGGCCGACGAGGACAAGCTGGCCAACGCCATCCACCGGCTGCAGGAGGAGGATCCGGCGTTGCGCATCGACCGCAGCGACGAGACCCACCAGACGCTGCTGCGCGGCACCGGCGAGACCCACCTGTCGATCACGATGGAGAAGCTGGCCCGCAAGTTCGGGGTGTCGGTCGACACCGAGGAGGTCAAGGTCCCCTACCGGGAGACGATCGCGGGCTCGGCGACCGGGGTCGAGGGCAAGCACAAGAAGCAGACCGGCGGACACGGGCAGTTCGGCGTGGCCGTCATCAACGTCGAGGCCCAGCCGCGCGGGACCGGGTTCGAGTTCGTCGACAAGGTGGTCGGCGGCGCCATCTCGCGGAGCTACATCCCCGCCGTGCACCGCGGCATCGAGGACGCCATGCGGGAGGGCGGCGTGTTCGGTTACCCGGTGGTCGACGTCAAGGTCGAGTTGGTCGACGGCAAGGAGCACTCGGTCGACTCGTCGGAGATGGCGTTCAAGATCGCGGGCCGGCTGGCCATCAGGGCCGCGCTCGACCAGGCGGGGCCGGTGTTGCTCGAACCGGTCTCACTGCTGTCGGTCACGGTGCCGCCCGAGTACCAGGGCGACGTCATGGGCGACCTCAACGCCCGGCGGGGGCGGGTGCAGGGCACCGAGCCCGGTCATGACGGCGAGCAGATCGTCACCGCCCTGGTGCCGACCTCTGAGATCCTGCGGTACGCCATCGACCTGCGCTCGATGACCGGCGGCCGCGGCCGCTTCACCGCGGTCCACGACCACTACGACGTCCTGCCGTCCAACCTCGTCGAGAGGCTGAAGCGCGACGTCGCCGCCCGCGACTGACCAGCTCAGATGAGTGACGGCCTCGACGTCTCCCGCCTCTCCCCCAGCGACAGCGCCACCTCGTTCCGGTCGCTCGCCCGGCGCTTCCGGCGGCTGTTCACCGGCTTCGAGGACGACGAGACCGCCGACGCCCTGCTGAACCGGCCCGGCGCCGACGGTCGGTCCGCCACCCTGGCCACGGGCGAGACGGGCCAGGACCTGGCCGCGGCCGACGAGGCGCTCCGTCAGACCCTGGTCACCGACGGGCCCGACGTCACGCTGCACACCGACGATCGCGACCGCCCGGCCACGCCTCGGGAGGCGCTCGAACTGGTCACGAGCGGGGCCGAGCGGCTTGCCGCTCGCATCGACGACACCGACGCCGACGACTGGCGCCGGCGAGCCAGGGTCGACGGCCGCGACATGAGCGCCCTCGACCTCGTCCGCGGCGCGGTCAAGACCACATCCGACGGCTACCGGGCCGCCGAGCGGGCCGTCGACGAGGCGCGCCGCGCCCTCGGCTGACCGTCTGCGTTACCTCGCGACCAACTCGACCACCAGGCTGCCGCTGAGCACCACGACGCCGTCGGTCGCGGCCCCGGTGTTGACCACGCCGGTGCCCGGTGTCCAGGTCATGAGGAACCGATCGAGCGTGTCGCCGTCGTCGTTCACATCGCCCTGATCGAGCTCGGCCACGCCGAAGACGGTGCCGTCGCGGTAGGCGCGTCCCGAACCCCCAGCATCACGCCGCCGCCACCTGCGGCGGGCGGAGTGTTGCCGTTTCGCCCCGCCGAGTGGTCTCACGACTGCTCTGCGAAGCGAGCGGGCGGAGGTAGGGGCGCACCACCCAAGGGGGGACTTCATGCTCAGTCGAGCCCCACTCGCAGGCGTGGGGAGCTACACCCTCGGGCTCAACCGCCCGTAGACGGCTCCGACCAATCCCCGGGATTGTCCTCGACGAGCTGGTCGAGGACGGCCCCGTCGACCCCGTCGACCAGCACCAGGCCCCGCCTCGTCGGCGGGTTCTCGGCCGAGTAGAGCAGGATGCGCCACGTCGGCCGGCTGCGCAGGCCGCGCCAGCCGAGCTGGGCCGAGGCGTGGCCCACCGGGAACCCGACCGACGCGGTGGCGGCCACCAGGGCCTGGCGCTCGTCGACGTCGAGGTCGTAGCCGGCGAACCACGAGTACAGCCCGAACAGCCCGAGCCCGACGCCGGCGAGGAGGATCCCCTCGTTGACGAGCACCGGGTCGTCGCCCCGCCGGGCCAGCCAGAGCGCGATGCACGCCGCCGCGATGACCCAGTACAAAACGGCCGGGATCCGCCGGCGGTTGTTGTTGGGGAACGTGTACGGCCCGACGTAGGCGTCGGGCTGCAGATCCTCGGGCAGCTGCTCGGCCGGGGCGGGGGCAGCGTCGTCGTCGAGCATCAGCGTCTCGAAAGTACCGGCACCCCACCGAACATTCGGGTCGTGGGTCATCCCGGCCAGGCGTCGCGCAGCCTGCGCCACGTCGTGGCCAGGTCCTCGGGGAGGACCCTGGCCTCGGCGACGGCTGTCATGAAGTTGGTGTCGGCGCTCCACCTCGGCAGCACGTGGACGTGCACGTGTCCGGCGACCCCGGCCCCGGCGGCGGACCCCAGGTTGAGCCCGACGTTCAATGCCTCCGGCCGATAGGCGGCCTTGATCGCGACGACCGCGTCGGTGACCGTGGCCCACAACTCGGCCGCCTCGTCCGGTTCCAGGTCCTCGAGGGCGGCCGCCTCGCGATACGGCATCACCAGCACATGGCCACTCGTGTATGGGTAGCTGTTGAGGATCACGAAAACGTGGTCGCCCCGATGGACGATGTGGGTCTCGGCGTCGTCGAGCCCGCTGGCCAGGATGCGGGTGAAGATCGAGCCCTCCTCGTTGGACGCGCTCAGCGCCCCGTCGACCGCAGACTCGACGTACGCGGACCGCCACCCGGCCCACAGCCGATCCATGCGGGACGTCACGTCTTGGCTTCGACCTCGGCCGTGAGGCGGTCGACGAACTCGTCGACCGGAACCCCCCGCTCGACCACGCCGCCCCTGGGGTTGACCCCGACCGTCCCCGCGGCCACGTCGTCGTCGCCGACCACAAGCACGTACGGCAGCTTCTCGAGCTTGGCCCGCCGGATGCGGGCGCCCAGCGGCTCGTCTGCCTCCACCTCGTCGGCCCTGAGGCCCTCGGCCCGCAGCCGCTCGGCTATGCGCACGGCGTAGCCGTTGTGGTCGTTGCGCACCGGCAGCACCCTGGCCTGGAGGGGCGCCAGCCACGCGGGCAGGGCGCCGGCCGTGTGCTCGAGCAGCACGCCGAAGAACCGGTCGAACGAGCCGAACAGCGCCCGATGGATCACCTGGGGCCGGCGGCGCACGTTGTCGCGATCGACGAACTCCAGGTCGAACCGGTCGGGGAACTGGAAGTCGACCTGGATGGTGGACATCTGCCAGCGCCGGCCGATGGCGTCGCGCACGTGGACGTCGATCTTGGGGGCGTAGAACGCGGCCTCGCCCTCGGCCACGACATAGGACAGACCCGACCGCTTGATCGCCTCCTCCAGGGCGGCCTCGGCCCGATCCCACTCGGCCGGGTCGCCGACCATCTTGTCCGGATCGCGGGTCGCCAGCTCGGCCTCGAAGTCGTCGAAGCCGAACTGCCGCAACAGCCGCAGGACGAAGGCGAGCAGGCTGGCCAGCTCGTCCTGGAGCTGGCCGGGCGTGCAGAAGATGTGGCTGTCGTCCTGCGTGAACCCGCGCGCCCGCAGCAGACCGTGGACGACGCCGGACTTCTCGTACCGGTACACGGTGCCGAACTCGAACAACCGCAGCGGCAGCTCGCGGTACGACCGCGGCTGCGAGCCGTAGATCAACATGTGCATCGGGCAGTTCATCGGCTTCGGGTAGTACCGCTGGCCCTCGTCGAGCTCCATCGGTGGGTACATGCCGTCCGCGTACCAGTCGAGGTGGCCGGACTTCTCGAACAGGTCGCTCTTGGAGATGTGGGGCGTCCACACGAACGAGTAGCCACCCCGCTCGTGCTCGGTGCGGGAGTAGTCCTCCATCAGCTTGCGGATGAGCCCACCCTTGGGGTGGTAGAGCGGCAGCCCGCTACCGACCTCGGGCGGGAAATGGAACAGGTCGAGCTCGGTACCCAGCTTGCGGTGGTCACGGCGCTCGGCCTCCTCGACCCGATGCAGGTGGTCGGCCAGGCCCTGCGGCGACGCCCACGCCGTGCCGTAGATGCGTTGCAGCTGCTGGTTGTGCTCGTCGCCCCGCCAGTAGGCGCCGGCCACCCTGGTCAGCTTGAAGTGGCCGAGGTGACGGCTCGTGTCCTCGACGTGGGGACCACGGCACAGGTCGATGAAGCGGGGCGGGTTCTCGTAGGTGCGCACAATGCCGGCGTCGGTCACCGACATCGGGTCGGCCGCCGCGTTGTCGATGATCTCGAGCTTGTACCTGTGGTCGCGGAAGACCTCACGCGCCCGGTCGGACGAGACCTCGTCGCGGACGAACGGCTGGGCCTCGGCGATGATCTCACGCATCCTGGCGTCGATGCGGTCGAGGTCGTCCGGCGTGAAGTGCCGGCCGTCGGGCAGTTCGAAGTCGTAGTAGAAGCCGTCGTCGATCGGCGGCCCGATGCCGAAGGTGGACCCGGGGAACAGGTCGAGCACGGCCTGGGCTAGCACATGGGCCGTCGAGTGACGGATCGTGTAGAGGCCGCGAGGATCGTCGGCGGTGAGGATGCTGACCTCGTCGCCCTCGTCGAGCCCGGTCGCCAGGTCGCGCTCCTCGCCGTTGATCATGGCGATGACCGCCGCCTTCCGCAGCCGGGAACCGACGGCCGCGGTGAGATCGGCCGCGGTGCTGCCGGCGGGCACCCTACGGAGCGACCCGTCCGGGAGCTTGATCGCCAGATCGTCGGCCATGGCCGGCGAGGTTACCGGGGCGCCCGCCCCCGGCCGGCACCGGTTAGGACGAGCCGGAGGCGCTCGCGGCGACGACGGCAGGGGTCGGCGGGATCCCCGCCTCCGGCGTCTTGGTGGCGTAGGTGTCGACGTACTCCTGCCCCGACAGCTCCCGGATCTCGTACATCACCTCGTCGGTCATCTCCCGCAGCACGAGGTGGTCATGGGCCCGGTCGCCGTACTTCGACGGCGAGATCAGCCGGCCGAACCTCAGCTCGCACTCCTTGAACAGCCGAGGCAGCTTGGCGTCGGGCGGCTGGATCTGGTCGGTGCCCCGGATGCCGACCGGGATGATGGGCGCGCCCGTCTCGAAGCTGAGCCGGGCCGCGCCCGTGTGGCCCTTGTGCAGCGTTCCCGAGCGCGACCGCGTGCCCTCCGGATAGATGCCGAACAGCTCGCCCCGCTCGAGCACCTGACGAGCCAGGTCGAGCGCCTGCTTGGCCGCCTCCCCTCCAGACCGGTCGAGGGGGATCATCCCGACCGCGGGGAACAGGTACTTGGTCTTCCAGCTGTCGAGGTACTCGGCCTTGCCGACGAAGGTGAGCCGGCGGGGCAGCGACCACATGAGGAACGGCGAGTCCAGGAACGAGATGTGGTTGGGGCAGATGATGGCCGCGCCCTGCACGGGCACGTTCTCCAAACCCGTGGTCTTGACCTTCCACAGCACCTTCATGGCCGGCCGACCGATGCCCCGCGCCACCGAGTACATGCGACCGATGTCGGTCCCGGCGTCAGTCATGGGCGCATCGTCGCACAGGCATCAACCTGGATGCTTGCTCAGCCACCGCAGCGCCTCGCGCCGCGACAGCGGGGAGAGAGCTTCCCCGTTGTCGACCACGAACGAGCGCACCGCTTCGGCGTCGGTCTTCGAGTACTCGCGCAGCCCCCAGCCGATCGCCTTGCGGATGAAGAAGTCCCGCTCGCCGGCGAGCCGGCGGCACGCGGCAAAGAGCCAGTCGGCGTCGGTCCGGTCCCGCCATCGCAGCTGGTGCAGGAGCGCCGACCGCCGCAGCCAGAGGTCGTCGCTCGCCAGCCACCGATCCATCTCCGCCCCGAGCTCCGGAAGCGCGGCGACGACGACGGGGAGGAAGGCGGCCGAGCACCGCGTGGCGTTGCGCCGCACCTCGATCGCGCCGAGGTGCTGGTACTCGCGCTCGTCCAGCCGCCACAGGGCGAGCACCAGGTCCCTGACGTCGGCCTCGGCCGGCTGGGTCAGCCCGTGGCGCACCGCCTTGGCCAGCTCCCGCTGGCGAGGCAACGTGATGCCGAGGCACGGGAACTGGTTGCGGAGGTAGGAACCCAGGCCCGCGGCGCGCACCGGGTCGGCCGCCGGTGCAAACGCAGCGACCATGCCGTCGAGGTATGCGTCGGACCAGGCGGTCACGACCCGTCGGCGGCCAGCAACGTCAACGTGTCGCGGGTGGCGACGAGCAGCCCCTCGTCGACCGCCACGAGCTGGTCGACCGGCTGGTCGAGCTCGGTCGACCACAGCTCCTCGAGATCGGGCAACGAGTAGGCGAACACCTCGTTCTCGGCACCGATGTACGCCGTGCCGTCGGCGAAGGCCAGGACCGACGAGTCCTCGGGGAGCGAGACCCACGCCATCTCGGATCCGTCGTCACCCCGAAGGTTGAACATCCGATCGGCGCCGGGGACGATGAGCAGACGCTCCCCGTCGACGATGACCGGGTTGGCCGTCGGCACCGCCAGTCTGCGCAGGTCGATCGGCCGGCGCCAGAGGACGTCGCCGCTCTGGGCGTCGAGCCCGACCACCTCTGAATCACGGACCATGGCGATGGAGTCGTCCGTGGCCGGGGCGATGACCCCCGGTTCGCTCTCGGTCCACAACTCCTCGCCCGAGCCGAGCTCGACCGCGGCCACCTCGTCGTCGTCGATGAGGTAGAGGACTCCGTTGGCCACCAGCGGAATCTGCACAGGGGTCTCCCACCGCAGCGAGCCGTCGTCCGGGTCGACCTCGGCGATGCTGCTGTCCTGGGCCTGGGTCTGACTCTGGGTGCTGGCCAGCAGCCGGCCCTCCCGCACCAGCGGGTACAGCGGAGCCCGCCAGCGCTCCGTGCCCGTCGACAACTCGACCGCGACGCTCTCGGGCCCGACGCTGAAGACGGCCATCCCGTCGAGCAGCGGCTGGCGGGCGCCCTCGGTGACGAGGAACAGCGAGTCCGCGCTGTCCTCGGTCCAGAAGGTTGAGCCGTCGTGGGGCCGGTACAGGGCGATGTGGGTCTGGCCCGCGGCCGGTTCGAAGCTCAGGGCCAGGGCGTCGTCGTTGCCGAACAGCTCGAGCTCGAAGGCGATCGATCGCTCGCCGCCGACATCGGACTCCCAGAGCGGTTCACCGTCGCCGAGGTCGATGCTGGTCAGGACGATCTCCTGTTGCAGCTGGCTCAGCGCCCATGCCCCGCGACGGGAGAGCTCGAGATCCAGCGAGAGACCGCCATCGGGCGTGAGCCGGGTGCTCCACACCTGATCGGGCCGGTCGGCGAGGCCGGGCGGCAGGGTCTCGAACCCGCTGATCGGCGTCCACACCTGGTCCGGTCCCCGGTCTCGGCGCAGGTACACGACGGCCCCGATCACCAACGCCGCAATGACCGTGACGCCGAGCACGGGTAAAGCCCAGCGCCGACCCGGCGATCGCGACGGCGCCGATTGCGCAGCTGCGGCCGGCTCGGCTACCGCGGGGTCCCCCGCCGGCGCCGCCTCCGGTTCCGCCTCCACACCGACATGATGCCTCAGGAGGGGAAGGCGACGCCGAGCAGACGCGCCGCTTCCGAGACGCCCGACCCGTTCGCCGCGGCCCGGTCGACCGCCGCCAGCGCCGCCGGCGCGTCGAGGTCGTCGTCGAGGGCGGCCCGGACCTCGGCCATGGCGCCCGACCCCTCCCCCGCCGCCAACCAGGCCTTGAGCCGTTCGGTGGCCTCCGGCATCAGCTCGTCGTTCCACTCCCACGGCTCGCGGTAGTGATGGGCGAGCACGGCGAGCCGGATGGCCATCGGGTCCCATTGCTCTCGGAGCCGGTGCACGAACACCAGGTTGCCGAGCGACTTCGACATCTTCTCGCCGTCCATGCGGACCATCGCCTGGTGCACCCAGTGGCGGACGAACGGCTCGCCGGTCGCCGCCTCCGACTGGGCCGTCTCGCATTCGTGGTGGGGGAAGATGAGGTCGCGGCCGCCGCCGTGGAGGTCGATGGTGGTCCCCAGCTCCCGCAGGGCCAGGGCCGAGCACTCGACATGCCATCCGGGCCGGCCCGGTCCCCACAACGACTCCCACGCCGGTTCGCCGGGCGCCGGCTGCTGCCAGAGGACGAAGTCGAGCGGGTCACCCTTGTGCGGGTCGTCCGGGTTGCCGCCCCGCTCCTTGGCCAGCTGGAGCATGTCCCCTCTCGAAAGGTCGCTGATCCGCCCGAACCGCTCGAAGCGCGACACGTCGAAGTAGACCGAGCCACCCGACTGGTAGGCGTACCCCCGGTCGAGGACCATCCCGATGAAGCCGCGGATGTCGGAGATGGCCGACGTGGCCCTGGGCTCGCTCCACACCGGAAGCAGCCCGAGCGCGGCCATGTCGTCGTCGAACCGGGCGATCTCGCCCGCGGCCAGGTCGAGGTAGTGGATGCCGAGCTCCCGCGCCCGGCGCAGGATGTCGTCGTCGACGTCGGTGATGTTGCGGACGCAGAGGGTCTGATGGCCCCGATCGCGCAGCCGGCGCTGGATGACGTCGTAGGTGATGTAGGTGGCGGCGTGGCCGAGATGCGTCGCGTCGTAGGGCGTGATGCCGCAGGTGTACATGGTGACGGTCGGCCCGGGCGTGAACGGCACGATCGCCCGCCGCGCGGTGTCGTACAGCCGCATCGGTTCCTCGCCCACCGGAGCGACCCGCCCTACACCGAGATGCCGACGAGCTTCAGCGACACCCGGGTCTTGTAGCGCTGGTTGAGCTGGAGCAGCACGGCGGTGAACGATTCGATCGGCGTCGCCATCGAGAGCTGGCCGGCGTCGAGCGGCCGCATGTCCGGCACCAGATCGACGATCTTGGCCGTGATCTCGGTGGCATCGGGGTGATCGGAGCAGATCAGGACGTCGCTCTCGATCGGGTGCCTGAGGTTCGCCAGCTCCTTGGCCGGCACGTGGTGGAAGGCGGCCGCCACCCGGCAGCTCGGCACGGCGGCCTGGACGCTGGCCGACACCGAGCCCCGAGGCGGCACCAACGGCTCGAAGTACCCGGCCACCCTCGTCAGCGCGTTGGCGATGCAGATGACGACCTTGCCGTCGAGCTCGTCGCGGACCGACAGGGCGACGGGCGCGGCGGCGTCCCACGGCGTGGCCACCACGACGACGTCCTGCGAGGCCGCCCCGTGATTGTCGGCCGGCGTCAACGGCAGCGTCCGGCGCGGCCACCGCTCGGTGATGGCCGCCACCGCCTGGGCCGCTCGCTCCTCGGACCGGGAGCCCATGACGACCTCGAATCCGACCGACGCCAACCGGGCGGCCAGCGCCCCACCCGCCGGACCGGTCGCTCCCAGGATGCCGATGCGCACGGCCGCCCACCCTACCGACCCGCCGCCGGGCGGGACGCGCTAGGCGCCGATGGCGTGGAAGCCACCGTCGACGTGGATGAGCTCACCCGTCGTCTTGGGGAACCAGTCGGAGAGCAGGGCGACGCACGCCTGGGCCACGGGCTCCGGATCGGTGATCTCCCAGCCGAGTGGGGCCCGATCCGCCCACACGTCCTCGAACTTGGAGAACCCGGGGATCGACTTGGCGGCCATGGTTTTGATCGGCCCGGCGGCGATCAGGTTGACGCGGATCCTCTTCGATCCGAGGTCGCGGGCCAGATAGCGGGCCGTCGACTCGAGGGCGGCCTTGGCCACACCCATCCAGTCGTAGGCCGGCCAGGCCACCCTGGCGTCGAAATCGAGCCCGACGATCGAGCCGCCCTCACCCATGAGCGGCACGACGAGATCAGCCAACGCCTTGAGCGAGTAGGTGGAGACATGGAGGGCGACCGACACGTCGTCCCATCCGGCCTCCATGAAGTTGCCGCCGAGAGCTCCGGCCGGGGCGAAGCCGATGGCGTGGAGGGCGCCGTCGACCCGGCCCCAGCGTTCGCCCAGTGCGTCGCGCACGGCCTCGATGTGTCCACGGTCCGTGATGTCGAGCTCGAGCACCTCGGGGCGGTCCGGCAGCTTGCGGGCCGTCCGCTCGGTGAGCGACAGGCCCCGACCTGCGCCCGTCAGGACCACCTCGGCCCCCTGCTCCTGGGCCAGCCGGGCCACGCCGAACGCCAACGAAGCGTCGGTCAGCACACCGGTGACGAGGATCCGCTTGCCGTCGAGGAGACCCACGGCGGCCGTGCTTAGCAGACGGCGCGCACCGACGGCGTCGGGTTGACCGCCGCGCCCCCGTAGGGGTGGATCTCGAAGTGGAGGTGGGGCGTGCTCGCGTTCCCGCTCTCCCCCACGTAGCCGATGACGGTGCCCGCGGCGACGTGGCCGCCCTGGCCGTAGGCCGACAGGTGGGTGCCGTAGTAGTAGTGCCCGTCGTCGCCGTTCAGGTGGTACGACAACCCCCCGAGCGAGCTGCCTCGATGCTCGACCACGCCCGAGACGGGTGCGACGGCCGGCGTTCCCATGGCCGCCATCATGTCGACGCCCTGGTGGCGGCGACCCCCGGAGCGTGGGTCGCCCCAGCTGTCGACGAAGGTCGTGGCCCCGCCCACCGGGCAGAACTGGAGCGGGTACACCCCACCGC
>JBOGGX010000009.1:0-5281 GCA_050744245.1 Acidimicrobiales bacterium | reverse complement strand
CGCCCGGGCGCCCCGGCTGACGGCGGCCGCGGGGTCGGCCCGGTGACCGACGACGACACACGCCGCCGCGGCGCCCCCCGGGAGGTGGCCCTCCTGTTCCTCCGGCTCGGGGTGACGGCGTTCGGGGGTCCGGCGGCCCACACCGCGATGATGCACGACGAGGTCGTCCGGCGGCGTCGCTGGCTGAGCGACGAGCGGTTCGTCGATCTGGTCGGCGCGACCAACCTCATTCCCGGCCCGAACAGCACCGAGCTCGCCATCCTGATCGGCTGGGAGCGGGCCCGGGGCCGCGGTCTCGTGCTCGCGGGGGTCTGCTTCATCCTTCCGGCCGCGGTCGTGGTCGGCGGGCTGGCCTGGATGTACGTCGAGTACGGCGAGACGCCTGCGTTCGAGGGGATCCTGTACGGGATCAAGCCGGTGGTGATCGCCATCATCGTCCACGCCCTGGTGCGCCTGGTGCCGACGGCGGCCACGACCCCGTTCCTCGCCGCCTTGGCCGCCGGCGCGGCCGTGGCCTACCTGGCCGGTGTCAATGAGCTGGTCGTGCTGGCCGCCGGCGGGATCCTGGCCGTCGGGGGGCACGTCGCCCGGTCGTCGAGGACCGACCGGCTGTCGGCGTGGCTGCCGTTCGGAGCGGTCGCCCCCGGCGCGGACGTCGAGCTCGGGCAGGTGTTCCTCGTCTTCCTCAAGATCGGCGCCGTCCTCTACGGCAGCGGCTACGTCCTGTTGGCGTTCCTCGACGGCGAGCTGGTCGACCGCCTCGGTTGGCTCACCACCGACCAGCTCCTCGAGGCCGTCTCGATCGGCCAGGTCACCCCGGGCCCGGTGTTCACCACCGCCACCTTCGTCGGCTATCTCGTCGGTGGGTTCTGGGGCGCGGTGCTCGCCACCGTCGGCATCTTCCTTCCCTCCTTCATCTTCGTCGCGCTGCTCACCCGGATCGTCAGATGGCTGCGGTCGTCACCGCGCCTGGGTGCCGCCCTCGACGGGCTCAACGCCACCGCGATCGGGCTCATCGCCGGGGTGAGCTGGCCGCTCGCCAGGGACGCCATCGTCGACCCGCTCACGGTCGCGGTCGCCGTCGGCGCGGGTGTCGTGCTCTGGAGGACCAGGCTCAACTCGGCCTGGCTCATCGCCGGCGGGGCTGCGATCGGCAGCATCGCCACGTCGGTCTGACCGGGTTCGGGCGCCTCAGGTGAGCACGGACAACGCCGCGTAGGCCGCCAGCCCGGCGGCCAACGACACCGCGATCGACCGCACGGGCGCCACGGCCACGGCCGCCACGGCCGCGCCCAGGACCGGAGCATCCGGCCAGGCCGTCGACTCGCCGGCGAGGGCGAACACCGCGAGACCGGCAAAGAGAGGACCGGGAAGTCGCTCGACATAGGCGAGCAGTGCGCCTCTCGGCGCCGGGAGCAGCACAACCGACGCCGCCCGGCTGGCATAGATCAGCGCCGCGGCCGCGGCCACGACCGCGACGTTCATCACCGCGTGCCGCCGATCGACACCGTCACCGCGGCGAGCACCGGGGCCACGCCACCGAGCCCGGGCCAGGCGACGAGGAGGAGCAACGTCAACCCCGCGGCCACCGCGGTGCGGACCAGCTGGCCGGCGCCCCGCACCATGATCGACGCCAGCGCGATGAACAGCACGGGGAACACGGACCCGGCCAGGGCCTCGAGGCCGACCACCGTGCCGCCCGCGAGGCCGAGGGCGGTGCCCGCGACCCAGGCGCCGTAGCACCAGGTGCCGGCCCGCACCAGCACGGTCGACCCACCGTCCCGAGCCAGGGCGAGCCCGACCGTCTCATCGATGACGAACCAGGCGGCCACCGCCCGCCGGATCCGGCCCCCGGCCAGTCCTGGCCGAATGGCGGCGCCGAGCACGAGATGGCGCAGGTTGAGGACGCCGATGGCCCACAGCACGGCCCACGGCGATGCCCCGGCCCCGAGCAGGCCAACCATGCTGAACTGGGCCGCCCCCGAGAACATCACGGCCGACGAGGCCAACGTCAGGGGCCACCCGAGCAGCGGGCCGGCCGCGGCGCCGTAGACGACCCCGAACACCCCGATCGCCCCCGCGATGGGAACGATCGGAGATCGGGCCGACCCCAGGGGCCGACCCATCCACTCCACCAACGAGCCCACACGGCCCGGCCGAGGCACCTCCTCATGATGGGACGCGGCCTCGGTGTCGTCGCCGGCCAATGACCGCAGAATTGGCCTGCGCCTGGCGACCTCAGCCGGTCCAGACGAAGCCGGCCTCGTAGGTCACCTCGGCCAGCACCCGTTGGCCGTCGGTGTCCGGGTGGAAGTAGTCCCACGGGCTGATCTCGGCCAGCGTGAACTGGTAGCCGAACACCGCGTTGCCGTCGAAGTCACAGGTGGGGCCGAACGTGGCACACGCCGCCGCCAACTGGGCGTTGTAGTCGATCACCCGTTGGCGGACCCGTTGGCGGCGAGCCTCGTCGGCCGGGTTTCCCGATCCTGGGTTGGCGAGCATCGACTGGCAGATCCCGAACTGCGACCAAACGAACCGGACCCACGCCCGGCCGTGCCCGACCTCCCACAACCGGTAGATGTCGGGAATGCTCGCGACGAACACCCGGGCACCCGGCAGCCCGCCCTTGATGGCGGCCAGGCCGGCGTCGATCTGGTCCCGGAACGTGTCGGTCGGCGTCATCGTCGCCTCGGACGACGTACACGCGTCGTTGGCGCCGATGAGGATCGTGACGTACTCGGCCTGCTGGCCGACCGCCAGGCCGGCCTGGCGGGCCAGGTCGTCGGCCTGGGCGCCGGTGCGGGCGTCGTTGTGGTTCCGTCCCGAGAGGCCCGGGTTCAGGGCGCGTAGCCTCAGGTAGTGGCTCTGCACCGAGCCGGAGCTGCCCGTGCTCCACGACCGTGAGGTGCACTCGACGTACCACCCGCAGGCGTTGAAACCTCGCGTGATCGAGTCACCGAGCGACGCCATCGAGCTCGGCGCGGGTTCGGGAGCGGCGCCGGCGGGCGCCCCCACCCCCAGCAGCCCGATCACCACGATCGAGGCGAACACGAACCGGAGCGGCCGATTGGCCGGCGCGGCGGAGCGACGCATCACAGGCACCTCCTCGGGCCCGTCCCCCCGTGTCCGTCACGGGACGGCCGTCTCCCCGCCCGCAGCGGCCGCCGAACGGTACCAAGCGCGCTCGTCGGCGGCGTGCTGGAGGATGGTGCCGGCGTCGACGAGCACGGCTTCGGACATACTGGCGGTCGATCACGAGCACCGGGAGCTGGCGGCGAGCCGATGACACCACCGCAGCTCGATCTGCCGAAGAACCTCGTCGAGGCCTCGAAGGCGGACGGCCGCCAGGCGTGGCTGTCGACCGTTCCCCAGACCGTCCGGGCCATGCGTCGGCGATGGGCGCTCGAGGTGGGCCAACCGTTCCAGCCGGGGGGCCAGACCGCGTGGGTCGCCCCGGCCCGCGCCGCGAACGGTGACGACGTCGTGCTGAAGGTGGAGTGGCGGCACATCGACGCGGCCAACGAAGCCGACGCCCTGCGGGCGTGGAACGGCGGCGGCGCGGTGCGGGTTCATGCCGCCGAGGACTTCGACGACAGCACGATCGTGCTCCTCATCGAGCGCTGCTCGCCGGGGACCATGCTCGCGCTGCGCCCCGAGCCCGAGCAGGACGTGGTCATCGCGGAGCTGCTCCCGCGGCTGTGGCTGACACCGGCGCCCGGTCACCCGTTCCGGTCGCTCCAGGTCATGTGCGACGAGTGGGCCGACGAGTTCGAGGAGAAGCGGGCCGCCGGCCGCGTCGGCCTCGACCCGGGACTCGCACGCGACGGTATCGAGCTGCTGCGCGCCCTGCCGGAGACCGCAGACCGGAACGTCCTCCTGTGCACCGATCTGCATGCCGAGAACGTGCTCGCCGCTCGGCGCGAGCCGTGGCTCGTCATCGACCCCAACCCCTACGTCGGCGATCCGACCTACGACGCGGTGCAGCACGTGCTGAACTGCGGCGAGCGGCTCCTGGCCGACCCGGCGGGCCTGGCCCGCCGGATGGCCGACCTGCTCGGGCTCGACCCCCAGCGTCTCGTCCTCTGGTTGTTCGCCCGCTGCGTCCAGGAGTCACCCGACTGGCCCGGGCTCGACGAGGCGGCCCGCCGACTCGCACGAGATGGCGGGCTGGGCGGGTTCACGGCGGGCCGAACCTGACCTCGGGGTAGGCGCCCGAACTACGGCCTTGGCCCGATGGGCCGAGGATCACCTGGTCGGCACCGGAGCCCGAAGCTGAACCGACCCGGTCGACCTCGCGCAGCACTCGCGATCTTGTGGTGGTGCTGCTATCCCCCGAAAATGGGTGTGGCCCGCACTCCGGCACCCCCGACGAGTTCTCTCGCAAGATAGTTCGCGGAATGGTCGACGAAGGGGGAACCATGAAGAAAGGTGTGGATCGCGGTCGCGCTCGTCGCGGCCATCGTGACGGGCGCCGGCGTGGCGTCGGCGGTCGGCGAGGACAACACGGTCAAGACGTGCTACGACGGCGGCGGGAGCCTCAAGGTGCAACTGGGCGACACCTGCCCCAGAGGCCGGACCCCGGTGCAATGGCGCGTCACCGGCCCGGCGGGCGAGACGGGCCCGGCCGGGGAAGCGGGCGGCCGGACCGGCCGGTCCGCCCGGCCCCGCCGGATCAGCCGCGTTCGTCCTGAGCGGCATCAAGGCCCCGGGTGGGATCCTCGGGGGGTTCGCCCGCATCGAAGGAATCCCCGGCGCTCGCTCGACCAACGACACCGCGACGAGGTGACCGTGCTGTCGTTGCGCACCGGTGTCAGCCGGCCCAGCTCCGATCCACGCTCGCCGAGCGCGCCCCTGATCGATCACATCGTTCTCGGCATCCACGTCGGCCGGGCCAGCGTCCCCCTGCTCGAGCGGGCCGTCACCGGCGTCGCGGTGCCCGAGGTGGCGATCGCCATCGAACGAGCTGGCGACCAGGTCCGCCCGTTCCTCCGGTACTCGCTGCAGAACGTCGTGGTGGTTCGCAGCCAGACCCCATGGGCGGGAGGTCTCCCGGCCGAGGAGGTGACGTTGTCGTTCGACCGGATCGAGTCGGAGTTCATCGGCTGTCGTGGTACTCGTAGGCGCCGCGGCCCGTCCTGCACCGAGATAGCCCGCTTTGGGGGTATCCACTCAGCTGGCCTTGCCCAGGTCAAGCCGCTCTCCACGGGCGGTTCGCTGGCGGTCGCTCGAGCGACGGCGGGTGACCCCACCCGGCCCGTCCGGACGGCGGGTTCCGCTTGGG
>JBOGGX010000008.1:0-22302 GCA_050744245.1 Acidimicrobiales bacterium | reverse complement strand
CGTACCACTCCACCGTCTGCCGCAGGCCATCGTCGAAGCCGACCGCAGGCTTCCAGCCCAGCTCGGCTGTGATCTTCGAGGAGTCGAGGACGTAGCGGCGATCATGGCCGGGGCGGTCGGGCACGATCGTCTTCAGGCTGGCGGGCTTGCCCAGAGCCTGCAGGATGCCGTCCGCGATCTCCTCGATGCTCTTCTCGACCCCGGTGCCGACGTGGTAGGTCTCTCCCACCCTGCCTCGCTCGAGGATGGACTCGATCGCCGTGCAGTGGTCGATGGCGTGGATCCACTCCCTGCGATTCTCGGTCGAGGCGTACAGCGGGAGGGGTTTGTCGTCGAGCGCGTTGGTCGTGAACAGCGGAATGATCTTCTCCGGGAATTGGAACGGGCCGTAGTTGTTGGCGCAGTTGCTGATGGTGATGGGGAGGCCGAACGTCTCGCGGTAGGCCCGTACCGCGTGGTCGGCGCCCGCCTTGGACGCGTTGTACGGCGTTCTCGGCCGGTACGGCGAGTCCTCGGTGAACACCTCGTCGGTGTCGAGGGCGAGGTCGCCGTACACCTCGCAGGTCGAGACATGGTGGAAACGCTCGACGCCGACCCGCTTGGCCGCCTCGAGGATCCCCGCGGTGCCGAGCACGTTGGTGCGGAAGAAGCGCAGCGGGTCGACGATCGCCAGGCTGTTGTGCGACTCGGCCGCGAAGTTCACCACCACGTCGATGCCGTGCGCGGCGAGGATGGCCTCCATGCGCTCCAGGTCGGCGATGTCGGCGTGCTCGAACGCGACCCGATCCCAGATGTCAGCCAGGCTCTCACGATTGCCGGCGTAGGTGAGCGAGTCCACGACGACGATCCGGTCGTCGGGGTGGTGCTCGACCCAGTATCGAGCAAAGTTCGAGCCGATGAAGCCGGCTCCACCGGTGACGAGAAGATTCAACTGGTGCTCCTTGGATCAGGTGCGGAGGCCGGCGTGGGGCCGCCACTCGGGCTCGATCTCGGCCCGCCGGGGATTCTTCTGGTCACGGGCCGACAGGATCGGCCTGGTCAGACCCCAGTCGGCCGCGATTTCGGGATCGTCCCAGGCCACGCCCAACTCGTCGGCCGGGTTGTAGTAGCCGTCGACGAGATAGGTGATGGTCATGTCGGTGAT
The DNA here is from genome assembly GCA_050744245.1 of Acidimicrobiales bacterium. GTDB lineage: Bacteria > Actinomycetota > Acidimicrobiia > Acidimicrobiales > JBOGGX01 > JBOGGX01. The sequence continues at coordinate 21,158 of JBOGGX010000008.1, read as the reverse complement.
GGCGGCGAACCCGTGGGCCACCCCGGGCGGGATGTAGACGCCCGAGTGGTCGTGGGTGCCGTCGTCTCGGCGGCCGAGGTCGAGGACGAGGGTGGCGCCGTCGGTCGGCGAACCCGTGCGGAGGTCGTGCAGAACGACCCTCGCCCGGCCCAGGGGCACGTACCAGTAGTCGGCCTGATGGAGGTGGTAGTGCAGCCCGACGATCGACCCGGCCTGGCGGTCGGCCCGGTTGCCCTGGATCATCTCGCGGCCGCCGGGCACCCACGAGCGGCGATAGGTCTCGACGAAGATGCCGCGCTCGTCGCCGTGGACGGACGGCTCGACGACGTACACACCGGCAATGGTGTCGGACTGGGTAACGGTGGTCACGCCGCGCTATCCGAGATCGACCGACGAGTCGTCGCCCAGCATCAGCCGGGTCGCCCTGGGGCGGGTCCCCGAACGCATGACCTCGACGTTGCGGCCCAACAGCGAGTCGCTGATGCGGTGCACGCCCTGGATGCGGCAGTCGTCGCAGATCACCGAGTGCTCGATCTCGGAGTCGACGATCTCACACCCCCCGGCGACGGCCGTGTACGGCCCGATGTAGGTGTCGACCAGGCGCGTGCCGCGCCCGATGATGGCCGGTCCCCGCACCCGCGAGTTGATGAGCTCGGCCCCTTCCTCGACCACGACCCGGCCCTCAACCTTCGAGTCGCCGTCGAGCTTGCCTTCGATGCGCGGTTCGAGCGTCTCGAGGACCCGCATGTTGCTCTCGAGCAGGGGGTCCTTCTTGCCCGTGTCGAGCCACCAGCCCTGGAGCACCTCGTGGCGCACCGTGCGCCCGTGGTCGATGAGCCACTGAATGGCGTCGGTGATCTCGAGCTCGCCGCGGGGCGACGGCTCGATCGCGCGCACGGCCTCGTGGATCGACGAGTCGAACAGGTAGACGCCCACCAGCGCCAGGTTGGACGGCGGGTCGGCCGGCTTCTCGACCAGGTGCATGACCCGACCGGCGGCATCGACCTCGGCCACACCGAAACGGTGGGGGTCGGGCACCGGGTAGAGCAGGATCTGGGCGACCGTCGGTGTCAGCTCCCGTTCCGACACGAATCGACTCACGAAGTCCTTCAGTCCCTGCTGGAGGAGGTTGTCACCGAGGTACATCACGAAGTCGTCGTCACCGAGGAAATCCCTGGCGATCAGCACGCAGTGGGCGAGGCCCAACGGGGCGGCCTGGCGGATGTAGTTCACGTGCACGCCGAATTGCGAGCCATCGCCGACTGCGGCCTCGATCTCGGCATGGGTGTCGCCGACGATGATGCCGATGTCGGTGATGCCGGCGGCGGCCATGTCCTCGATGCCGTAGAAGAGGATCGGCTTGTTGGCCACCGGTACCAGCTGCTTGGCGCTGGTGTAGGTGATCGGACGGAGGCGCGTGCCCGCGCCGCCGGAGAGGATGAGGCCCTTCATGCGGGCGACAAGTGTGGCATGAGAGACCGGGCCGACCAAGTCGGCAGGCCGGGCCCGAGGAGCACGATCGATAGCCCGAACGGGACGCGCGCAAGCGGGCCAGACCCTGTTCGGCATGCCACCGAGCGGACCAGGTGCGGCCGGGACAGGGGCACCGCGGCTGTCTCGCCCTCTGTCGCACACCTGCTACAATCGTCGCATGACCGAGGTTGCCTCTCGCGAGCTGCGCAATCAAACGCGAGCCGTGCTCGATCGGGTTGCCGCGGGCGAGGTCGTGACCGTCACGGTCGATGGTCGACCGGTTGCCATCATGCAGCCCGTGGGTCGGCGCCCTCGATGGATCGCCCGAGAGGAGTTCGTTCGCTCGGTGCTGCCCCATCAGGCCGACGCCGAACTGCGACATGAGCTGGCGCGACTCGCTCCCGACACCACCGACGACCTGCCGTCTCCATGACGAAAGGTCTGGCGGACACTTCGGTGTTCATCGCCCGTGAGTCTGGGCGAGCGCTCGACGTCGTCCGCCTCCCTGACGAGCTGGCCGTGTCGGTCATCACCGTCGGTGAGCTTCGGGCCGGCGTGCTGGCTGCGAGCGATCCGGTGACGCGCGATCGCCGCCTCGCGACCCTGACCCACGCACTGGTCATGGGTCCCGCGCCGGTCGACGAACCGGTCGCCGAGGCGTGGGCCCGACTCCGCATCCTGCTTCGGGATCGCGGCCAGCGCATGTCGGTCAACGACTCCTGGATTGCGGCCACCGCCATGGCGCTCGGCGTCCCATTGGTCACGCAGGATCTGGAGTACGTCGACCTTCCGGACCTCGACGTCGTACAGGTGTGACGCCTTCGGGTCACTCGCTCAGGCGGACGCGCTTCCCGCCGACCAGATCGGCGCCAGGAGCTCCTCGTCGGAAACGACGAACTCGACTCTTCCGACCAAGGAGGCCGGGTCGCTCACCGGTACGAGTCGAGCAACCGGCCGGCCCCGCCTGGTGACGATGACCGACTCGCCGGTATCGGCGACCTCTTCCAGCAGATCGAGGCAGTGGGCCTTGAAGGCCTCGGCCGATACCTCTGTGGTCATGGGACCATCGCAGATTCGTTCAGGCCGGCGGCTGCACCGGGTGGGGCATGCAGAGCTCGTCGTACTCGGCGATGACGATCTGCTCGGGCGGGAGCGAGCAGGCCGGGCACTCCGGGTCGCGGTTGACCTTGAAGGTGCGGAACGACTGCTCGAGCGAGTCGTAGGCCAGCAGCCGGCCCACCAGCGGGTCGCCCAGGTCGAGCAGGAGCTTGATCGCCTCCAGGGCCTGGATCGATCCGACGATGCCGGGCAGCACCCCGAGCACCCCGGCCTCGGCGCACGACGGGGCCATGTCGGCTGGCGGGGGTTCGGGGATGAGGCAGCGGTAGCACGGCCCGGCGTACGGCGTGAACACGGTGGCCTGGCCCTCGAACCGGAAGATCGACCCATGAACGACGGGGACCCCGACCTTGAGCGATGCGTCGTTGAGGAGGTAGCGCACCGGGAAGTTGTCGGTGCCGTCGACCACCACGTCGTAGCCCGAGAGGATGTCGACGATGTTGCCGGCGCCCAGCCGCACGTCGTGGGTGACCACGTTGACGTCGTGATTCAGCGCGGTGAGCGTCTTCTTGGCCGAGTCGACCTTGCGCTCCCCGAGCCGGTCGACGTTGTGGAGGATCTGGCGCTGCAGGTTGGACTCGTCGACCACGTCCATGTCGACGATGCCGAGCGTGCCCACCCCGGCCGCAGCCAGGTAGAGCGCCGCGGGTGATCCGAGCCCGCCGGCGCCCAGGAGCAGCACACGGGAGTCGAGGAGCTTGAGCTGGCCGGCCTCGCCCACCTCGGGCAGCAGGATGTGGCGGCTGTAGCGGTTGCGCTGCTCGGCCGACAGGGTGACCGGCACCTTCCAGTCGCGGCCTTCGTCCTTCCAGCGGTTGAAGCCGCCATTGACCGAGACCACGTCGGCGTAGCCCAGGTCCTGGAGGGTCTTAGCCGCGAACGCAGAACGCACGCCGCTGGCGCAGTGGATGACGACCGGGACGGCCTTGTCGGGGATGCGGTTCTCGATGTTGGACTCGAGCTGGCCGCGGGGGATGTGGATGGCGCCCGGGATCGCGCCCTGCTGGTACTCCTCCGGCTCGCGGACGTCGAGCACCACCGCCCCGGCGTCCCTGGCCTCGGCCGCCTCGGCGGTGTCGATCTCTCGGATCTGCTGCTTGGTCTGGCTGAGGAGATCGCGGAAGGTGGGCACGGCCGAAAAGTCTACTGACTCGGTCGGTTTTCGGGTATGTCGTCTGGGCCCGGCCCCACGACGGCGGGCAGCAATTCGCTGATCGGGCCGCGCAGCACCTCGTCGGCCAGGTCGTCCATGGCGGTGGGCTCGGCGTTGACGATGACGATGCGGGCGCCGCTCATGCTGGCCAGCGGGACCATCTCGGCCACCGGGTACACGCCGAGGCTGGTGCCGACGGCCAGCAGCAGGCTGGCCTGGCGGGCGGCCTGCTCGGCCCGCTGGAGGTCGGCCAGGACCAGCGCCTGGCCGAAGGAGATGGTGGCCGACTTGAGGATGCCGCCACAGCTGCGGCACGGCGGGTCGGCCTCGCCGGCCCGCACCCGTTCGAGCGCCCGCTCCATCGGCGCCCGCTCGCCGCAGGACAGGCACACGACCTGGCGCATCGTGCCGTGGACCTCGACGACGCGAGCCGGGTCGGTGCCGGCCTGCTGGTGGAGCTCGTCGATGTTCTGGGTGACGAGGGTGTGGAGCTTGCCCCGCCGTTCGAGGGTGACGATGGCCCGGTGGCCGGCGTTGGGTCTGGCCGCCCACGCCGGCGACGCCAGCCGGGTCTGCCACGCCGCCCGGCGCACCTCGGGATCGGCCACGTAGTGCTGGATCGTCGACTGCTTCTCGGCCTTCGGGTTCTTGGTCCAGACGCCCTTCGGGCCGCGGAAGTCGGGGATGCCGCTGTCGGTGGAGATGCCGGCGCCGGTGAGGACGACGACGCTCTCGGGCGGCGCCTCGTCGATCCACCGTCGCACCCGGGCCCGCGCGTCGCTGTCGGCGGTCACCGGAGCAACGCTAGCCGGATGGGCCCGTGATCTCTCGCCGCGACTCTCTTGACATGAAACATGCCGTCGTCCATCATGGCGACGGCACCGTTCCGCCGACGATCTTCCCCGGCCATCGCCGCTTCCCCGAGCCCTGCTGGGTACCCCCCGTTCGGAGGACCGATGTCGCTCGCAACCGCCACCCCGTCCCTCACGCCCTCGCTCACCGTCCGGCCCTGGCCGGACTCGGTCATCGACCAGTTGGGCCACGACCCTCGATCGGCCTACGTCGAGCGCTTCTGGCTGCCCGTGCTCGGCCCGTCCGCCTGCTGGCTGCTGCGGCGGCTGGCGTCGTGGCTCGAGCGCGACCCCGACGGGTTCGAGCTGCCCGTCGACGAGACCGCCCTCTCGCTCGGGCTGGGCGTGCGCCCGGGCCGCCAGGCGCCCCTGCGGCGCACGATCGAGCGCTGCTGCCAGTTCCGCGTCACCCACCTCGACGGCGAGGCCGCCACCCTGCTCGTGCGGCGCAAGCTGCCGCCGCTGACCCGCAACCAGGTGACCCGGCTGCCGGACTCGCTCCAGGCCGCCCACCGGGCCTTCCTCGAGCACCAGCTGCGCCAGCCGACCGACACCGGGCTGCGGCTCAGGGCCCAGCGGCTGGCCCTCACCCTGTACGAGCTCGGGGAGGACCGGGCCGCGGCCGAACAACAGCTCCTGCGCTGGCGGTTCCACCCGGCGCTGGCGTCGGAGTGCGTGGCCTGGGCCTACGACCGGGCCGGCCGGCGCGCCGCCGCGACCTCCGAGCCGGGGCCGCCGGAGCCGCCCGACCCGCCGGTCGCCGCCTGAGGATGCCGCGAGCATGCTACTCTCATGACGTGGGCAACCTGCAGATCAAGGACCTGCCGCCCGACCTGCATGCCGAGCTCAAGAAGCGGGCGGCCGAGGCCGGCATGACCCAGCGCGACTTCGTCATGGACCTGCTGCGTCGCGAGTTCAGTCGCCCGTCGAAGGCCGAGTGGCTCCGTCGACTCCGGGCCAGCCCGCCGACATTCGGCATCGATGGCGCGGAGGCGGTGCGTGCCTCGCGGGCCGAGCGCGATGAGGAGCGACGCGAATGGTTCGAGCACGTCGCCGCCGAACTGCGAGGCGATGCCGACCGCGGTCATTGACGCGTCCGCGGTCGCCGACTGGCTCGCCCGCGCGACTCGAGCGCCACGGCTCGACCTGCAGCTCGACGGTCTCGACCTGGTTGCCCCGGAGATCATGGACGTCGAGGTTCTCAACGGCGTGCGGCGGTGGGAGCGTCTCGGCGCGATCTCGGCCGAGCACGCCGCAATGGTCGTCGACGGCTTGGTGACCGCCCCCATCGAGCGGTTTCGCACCACACCCCTTCTGCACTCGGCCTGGCTTCTGCGGCACAACCTGACGGCCTACGAGGCCGTGTACGTCGCCCTGGCGCGTGTGCTCGACTGCCCCCTGGTGACGTCGGATCGTCGGCTGACCCGCGCTCCCGACCTCGGGATCACCACCATCGTCGTTTAGCTGGTTGCCGACCTCGTCGGGAGAACGTCGGCGCCCTCCTGCCAGCGGGCCATGGTCCACAACAGGTCCGACAGCCGGTTGAGGTAGGCCAGCACCTCCGAACCGTCGGGCCGCGGCGCACCCAACGCGGCCCGTTCGGCCCGGCGGACGACGGTGCGGGCCACGTCGAGCAGGGCGGCCAGGCGGTTCTGGCCCGGCACGACGAACTCGGTGGGCATCTCGAAGCGGGCGGACAGATCGTCGATGGTGGCCTCGAGGCCGGCCACCATCTCGGGCGTGACCCGGCTTTGGCCCGGCGTCAGCTTGGCGTGGTTGGCCGGATCGGTGGCCAGCTCGGCCATGGCCACCCACAGCTCCCGTTCGAGTCTGACCAGCAGCCGGTCGAGCTCGCCGTCGTGTGCGGCCTCGGCCCGGGCCAGCCCGAGGAAGGCCTGGGCCTCGTCGACGGTTCCGTAGGCCACCGGCAGGGCGGAGTCCTTGGCCACCCGGCCGCCGTACAGCAGCCCGGTCGTGCCGTCATCGCCCTTGCGGGTGTACACCCTCACCGCATGGAGCCTACGGGCGGGCGCCGACCGGCGGCCGACCGCAGTGTGAGAGAATCGGCGCGATGACCGCGAGCTGGCGCCTCCGGCTGTTGGGCCTCGGCGGGTTGGCCGCGGTGGCCGGCGGGCTCGTCTACCTGTACCTGTTCGACCCCAACCAGCCCGGCCACTACCCCGCCTGCCCCACCCGCAGCCTGTTCGGGGTCGACTGTCCCGGCTGCGGCGCCGCCCGGGCGCTGCACGCGCTGGTCCACGGCGGCGTCGCCCGCGCCATCGACCACAACATCCTGCTGGTCGTCGCCCTGCCCGTGCTCGTCGCCGTCGGCGCCTACTGGGCGTGGGGGCGCATCGTCCGGCCCGTGTCGAACTCGGCGCTGCGGGCCCCGAGCCGGTTCGCCTGGGGCTTCTTCGCCATCGCCGTCGGGTTCGCCGTTCTCCGCAACCTTCCCTGGGCGCCATTCACCTACCTGGCGTCGGCCGCCTCCTAGCCGGAGGGGGGCAGGCCCCCCTCCCGGCCTCCCCCCAGCGCGACCGCCGTTGCGGTGAGGTTGTCGGGCGGGCACAGCCCGCCCTCGGGCGCGCGAGTCGAGCACAGGAACGACTGCGCTCTTCTCGCAGAAGGCTGACCACTCGCCGGTCCTGGCGCCGTGAGGTCGTAAGTCCAGGTGGTGGGGTGGTACAGAGATCCTTCTCAGTAGCCATGCTCGCGCTCATCAAACTTGCCGAAAAGTTCAACGCCACCGCGACAGAGAAGTCCTAGGTAGCGAGCGAGCCTCAGACCGCCCAGCCACGCGCCGCGGTGAGTTGGCCGTCGTCGGGGGATCGGGGCGGTCTGAGCCCCGTCGCGGATAGCGGCCTGGGGCAGCTCCTGTCGTGGTTGACGCGCCGGGGAGAGCCGAGCGGGCTCGTCTCCCTCCGACGCAGCGTCCTCCCGTTGTTTGCACCGTCGACCGCGGCAACGGTCGGGTGAGGAGGTCGCTATGGCAACGGTGGCCAGCCGACTGGCCGATCACATCACGCTCCGGGTCCGTTGCGTGGACCGCATCGGAGTGGCGGGCTACAACCCCAACCTCATGCACGAGCGCGGGCTGGTGCAGTTCTGTTGCATCGGGCGGCGATGATCGGCCGTCGGAACATCCCGTCGCCGGCGTTGCTGGGCCACAACCACGACCGCATGGTTCGCGACCTCGATCGGGTTCGTCGCCGAACGAGAGCTGCCGGTGGTGCGGTTCCGGCGCGGTGACGGCAAAGAACAGATCGCCCGGCCCTACCAGCTGGCCGCCGCGGCCGAGGACCGTACCGGGGTGGTGCTGGTCGGCAAGGCCCAGGAACGCATGGACGTGTGGCGAGGGTGGGTGGACAAAGACCTCGCCGCTGTCGTTCAAGAGTCACCCACATTTCTGTTTCGGACGCCAGTCGGCGGTGCCGGACCACTGGTATTTCTATGTGTGGGACGACGATTGGGGCCCGGCGTTCATCAAGCTCAACCCGTATGCCCCCTTCGGCCTGTGGGTCATGGCCAACGGCCACGAGTGGGCCAGCGGCGCCTGGCCCGAGCCGGGGTCGGGTTCATCGAGTTGGGCAACGGGCTGTGGACCGTCGAGGACCCCGCCGCCGCCCGCCGGATCTGCGCCAGCCTGGGCTCGGGGCACCTGCGGGGCCTGATCGGTCGGTGGCCGCCCGCCCTGCCCACTCCCCTCACCGTCGCCGACGCCGGGCCGGGTTCGACTGGGCCTGGTCGGTGCGCCAGCTGGAGATCGCCGACACCGCTGTGTTCGACCGGCCGGCAGCGGGTCGAGCGTGGTTCGAGACCGCCATTCGCCTACTGTGTCGTGTGGGGCCGGAACAGCCTGCGCAAGTCGCCGCGGAACGCCGGGAACCACCCCGCCGACGCAGAACGGCCGCCCGTTCTGTGTCGGCTGGGACGGGCTGTGCCCGCCCGTGCGGCCGCCGACCGAGCCGGGTGCCCGTCGGTGGCACGGGCGTCGGTCGGACCGCCGCCTGATTAGATGAACGCCGTGGGCCCCGGCACTCCGCCGACTCCGTCACCGGCAACGGCACCGTGGTGGCGCGACGCCGTTATCTACCAGATCTACGTCCGCAGCTTCGCCGACAGCAACGGCGACGGCGTCGGCGACCTGCCCGGCGTCCGGTCGCGCCTCGCCCATGTGCACGAGCTCGGCGTCGACGCCATCTGGCTCAACCCCTTCTACCCCTCGCCCCAGGCCGACGCCGGCTACGACGTCGCCGACTACCGCGACGTCGACCCCCGGTTCGGCACGATGGACGACCTCGACGACCTGGTGCGCGACGCGCACGATCTCGGCATCCGCGTCATCGTCGACCTGGTGCCGAACCACACCTCCGACCGGCACGCCTGGTTCAAGGCCGCGCTGGCCGCCGAGCCCGGCCGCCCCGAACGGGCCAGGTACCTCTTCCGTGACGGACGAGGCGTCAACGGTGACGAGCCACCGAACAACTGGGCGAGCAACTTCGGCGGGCGGGCCTGGACCAGGGTCACCGAACGCGACGGCACTCCGGGCCAGTGGTATCTCCACTTGTTCGCCCCGGAGCAGCCCGACCTCGACTGGATGAACGACGAGGTGCGGGCCGAGTTCGAGTCGATCCTCCGCTTCTGGCTCGACCGGGGCGTCGACGGTTTCCGCATCGACGTTGCCCACGGGTTGGCCAAGGACCCCGACCTGCGCGACCTCGGCGACGAACGGACGTCGGGGCCGGCCGTCGAAGGCCACCCCCACTGGGACCTCGACGAGGTCCACGACGTGTACCGCGGGTGGCGGCGGGTGACCGACGCCTATCCCGGTGACCCGACCTTCGTCGGCGAGGTCTGGGTGCAGAGCCAGCGCCGGCTGGCCCGCTATGTCCGACCGGACGAGCTGCACACGGCGTTCAACTTCGGCTTCCTGCTCGCGCCATGGGACGCCAAGGCGATGCGCGACGTCATCGACGAGACCATCGAGACGCTCGGCGAGGTCGGCGCCCCGCCGACGTGGGTGCTGTCGAACCACGACGTCGTCCGGCACGTCACCCGTTACGGCGGCGGTCCGCTCGGCACGCGCCGGGCCCGAGCCGCCGCGCTCCTCATGCTCGCGCTCCCCGGCGGCGCCTACGTGTTCCAGGGCGAGGAGCTCGGGCTCATGGAGATCGTCGACCTGCCCGACGACGTCCGCCAGGACCCGACCTTCCTCCGCACCAAGGGGGCATCGATCGGGCGCGACGGGTGTCGGGTCCCGCTGCCGTGGTCGGGGGACCAGCCGCCGTTCGGCTTCGGTCCCGCCGGCTCGCGGCCGTGGCTCCCCCAACCTCGGGACTGGGCCTCGGTCACCGCCAAGCGCCAGGCCACCGAGCCCGACTCGATGCTGACGCTGTACCGGAATGCGCTTCGGCTGCGACGGGAGCAGCCGGCCCTGGGTGAGGGACCGCTCGACTGGCTCGAGACCGACCCCGACGCCGACGACGTGCTCGCCTTCCGGCGCGATCCCGATGTCGTGTGCGTGGTGAACTTCGGCGACACCCCGGTCGACCTTCCGGCGTCGGTCCCTGAATGCCCCCGCCTCCTGCTCGCCAGCGTGCCGCTCGATGCGGCAGGCCGGCTGCCGGGGCCGGGGGCGGCCTGGTTCGACGCCGGCTGATCACCCGGCCGAGGTCGGAAGCCTCGGCCCGGCCACCCGCACGTCGCCCCGCCGGCGGGTCACGCCGGTCGCGTCGAGCCGGTTGACCAACGGCAGGATGTACTTGCGGGACGTGCCGAGGACGTCGCGTAGCTCGCCAACGGTGACGCCATCTGGTCGCTGACGCAGGAGATCCGCGACGACACGGCCCGCGGCGTCGACCGCGCCGGGGAGGAAGAACATGCCGTCCTGCTCCACGATCAGGCCCCGGCGGACAAGCTCACGGACCTCCCGAGGGTCGACGCCCGCCTCGGCCGGCGACGGGGGCGCGTAGGGGGACGCGGCCAGCGCCTCGACGAAGGGGTGGTCGGCCAGGGGATCGGCGGCGCCGTCCGCTCGGGCCCGCCCTCCGGTCACGACGATGCCGTCGAGCCCTACGAGGACGGCTCGCGACCGCTCGTCGAGCCCGGCGACGTCGAGTCCGAGGGGCCCCGCGTCGTCGACCATCCGCCGGAGCCCGGCCGCCAGCTCGGCGACCACCGCGGGGGCGACCACCCACGAGCCGACGGTCGGCACCCGCCGCTCGCCGGTCAGCCGCTCGAGCTCGGTGGCGTCCACCCACCCCCGCTCGGCCACGACGCGGTCAACCGAACGATCGGGACGGGCCCGGGCGGCCGGCAGGACGGGAGCGACGTCGAGCACCTCGCCGCCGCCGACGGTCTCGCCCCTTCCGCTCTCGCGCACGACGAAGTGGTCGCCCGGCAGCAACGGCAGCGGGACGGGAAGTCGCAGCCGCACGAGGCCCTCCCGACCGGGCTCGATGGCGTCGACGCCGAGCACCGACAGCCGGACGGGGTGCTCCCCTGAGCCGAGGTACCCGAGGTACGCGCCCCGCCGCGACACGCGATGATCGAGCGACGGCAGCACGCGCAGCGCGGCATCGACGGTTCTGGTGGCGTGCCACTGGTCGCGACGGACCAGCGCGTTTCCCCGCTGCACCTCGTCGTGATCGACACCCACCAGGTTGACGGCCACCCGGTGGCCGGGTCCGACCTCGGCCTGCGGCTGGCGGAGGCTCTGGAGGCCGCGGATGCGGACCCGCCGCCCGCTCGGGAACAACCGGAGCTCGTCGCCGACACCCAGCCGGCCACCGGCGAGCGTCCCCGTGACCACGGTGCCCGCCCCGGCCGCGGCAAAGGAGCGGTCGACCCACAGCCGGGGCCGGTCGCGATCCTGGGCCGTCGGCGTGCGTCCGAGCATGCGGTCGAGGGCGGCGCGGAGGTCACCGACACCGAGCCCGGCCGGCGCGTCGACCATGACGATCTCGGCCCGATCGAGGAACGATCCGGCCACCCGGTCGACCACGTCGAGCCGGGCCAGCTCGGCCCCGTCGTCGTCGACCGACCCGACCTTGGTGACGGCGACGACCCCTTCGGCCACGCCGAGGATCTCCAGGATCCGCAGGTGCTCCTCGGACTGCGGCTTCCACCCCTCGGTGGCGGCCACGACGAACAGACACGCGTCGACCGCGCCGACACCGGCCAGCATGTTCTTGATGAAGCGAACATGGCCGGGGACGTCGACGAAGGCGACGCCCCGTCCCGACGGCAGCGTGGTCCAGGCGAAGCCGAGATCGATGGTGAGCCCGCGGCGCTTCTCCTCGTCGAAGCGGTCCGGGTCGATGCCCGTGAGGGCGAGCACGAGCGTCGACTTGCCGTGATCGACGTGCCCGGCGGTGGCGACGACGTGCATCGCCCGGCGACCATACCGGCCCGACCGCCGGCCCGACCGCCGACCCGACCGCCGACCCGACCGCAGCGGTACCGTGGGGCGATGCCGACCATGCCGATCGAGCAGCCCAGCCACCAGGAGGTGCTCGACGCCACCGCGGCGACCGAGGCGTCGATGCGGCCCCAGCGGGTGCCGGTGAACGTCTATGAGACGACAGGTGCGCTGGTGGTCGTGGCTCCCCTGCCGGCGGTGCGAGCCGAGGACGTCACCATCGAGCTCAGACCGACCAGCCTGCGGTTCTGGGCCCATGTGCGCAGCGCAGGTCCGCGCCGCTTCCTGATGAACGAGTGGGACTACGGGGGCTATGAGCGCGAGATCGAGCTGCCCGCCGGCTACGGCCGCGGGGTCGAGGCCCGCCTGGCCAACGGTCAGCTGGCGATCCGGGTGTTGCGGGGCGACCGGTCCGACGAGGTGTCGATCCACCCCACCGGCGCCTGAACCCCCGGTGCGCGGGCAACGTACAGCAGGTATCAGCCAAGTCCTCAACGACGTCTGTGTTGACCTGGAGACGGACACCGCCGAAGCCATCCGACCCGCGGACGCCCAACGCCGCTGCGAGGTCGTGCCCCCCGCCATCGCCGACGAGCTGGTCCGCAACCGGCTGATCGAGCGGCTCGACGGCCGTTGGGACGCGGTGGTCACGACGGTGGTCGCCGGACCAGGGTTCGGGAAGTCGACCACCCTGGCCCAGGCCATCCGGGCCAACCACGCCCACCCCAAGGGAATCGACGCCTGGGTGTCCTGCGAACCGGGCGACGAGGACGCCGACCGCCTCGCGGCCGCCATCCTCCGGGCCATCGACGCCCCGTTCGCCGGTCCGGACGGCGCGGTCGCCATCGCCAGCGGGCTGCGGCAGAGCTCACCCGTCCCCATCTGCCTGGTGATCGACGATCTCCACGAGCTCCCCGACGGATCGTCGGCCATGTCGTTGATCGCGGAGGTCATCCGCCACCTGCCCGCCCACGCCCACCTCGTGGTCGCCGGGCGGCGTCCCATCAGCCTGCCCCTCGCCCGCCTGCGGGCGGCCGACCGGGTGCTCGAGATCACCCAGCACGACCTGGCGTTCACCACGGGCGAGATCGACGTTCTCGCCTTCCAGGCCGGACACGACCACCGATCGGTGGCCACCCTGGCCGGTTGGCCGGCGCTGGTGCGCCTGGCCCTGGCCGCACCGGCGGGAGCCGGGCGAAGGTATGTGTGGGAGGAGGTGCTCGCTCGGCTCAGTGATGAGGACCGCCGGGCCCTGCTCGCCCTGTCGATCCTCGGTACCGCCGACGCGGCGTCGTTGTCGCAGCTCTGCGGACAGCGGGTCGACGTCGAGCAGCTGACCAGTCGCATCCCGCTCGTCGTCGACACGGGCGACGGTCGGGTCCGAGCCCACGACCTGTGGCACGAGACCCTCGCCGCCATGTTGCCCGCGGAAGAGGTGCGCCCGATGGGTCGGGACGCGCTTGCGCAGCTGTTGGCGACGGGCGCGTACGTACGGGCCGGTTCGCTGGCTGCTCGCATCGGAGATCACGACGCGTTGAGCGCGGCCGCGCTCATCCTGGTCCGCAACACGATCGGGTCCCTGCCGGTCGACACGGCCGCGGCGTGGCTGGCCGCAGCACCGCCGGCCGAGCGGTCCCGGCCCGAGCTGGTGCTGCTCGGTGCGGCCCTGGCCCACGCGTTGTGCGACACCGATCCGAACGTCGAGGAGCAGCTTGCGTTCGCCCTCGACGGGTTCCGGCTGCGGCGCACCCCCGACGGTCTGCCGGTGCCGGGCGAGTATGTCGTCCTCGGACTGCGGCTGGCCCTGGCCCACACCCGGGGCGACCTGGCCGCCCTCGCTGAGCTTGTCGTCCAGACCCAGAACCTCCCAGGCGCCGACCGCGATCCGGTGCTCGCCGCGCTCCCGCCCGCGGCCGCCGGTCTGGAGGCCCACTTGATGGGCGACGTCGAGCGGGCGGCCGACATCCTCGGCGGGATCCCGCTCGACGGCGTGCCGTCGACGGTCGCCGAGGTCATCAGACGCCTTCGCTGGCACTGCCTAATCTTCGACGGTCGCGGCGAGGAGGCGGCCCGGCTCGGGGCCGACCATCTGGCGCGAGCCTCGACGCCCAACGCCGCGCTGTTCGCTTCGGTGGCGAACTGGCTGGCGGGCGATCCATCCGGCTTCGACGATGTCGAGCCGCTCGGCCTGGCCGACTACGAGACCCGCTCGGCCCGGGCGACGCTGCCGTACAACCGCGACTGGTTCAATCTCGGGATCTTCACCGCCACGGTGTGGGCGTCGGCGGGTGACCGGCGGGTGGTCGCCCGGGCCGTGGCCCTCCTGGACGCGCTCGACGTCGACCTGACCTCGGCGCGCAGCGCCGCACCGGTGGCCGCGGCCCGGGCCACCGAAGCGGTGGTCGACCACGACGAGGATGCCGCGGTCGCCATCCTCGCCGAGCTCACCGCGGCGCATCCGCTGACGGACCGCTTGACCGATGTGTACCTGCGCCGGTTCCTCGCCGTGCCCTACCTCTGCTCGGCCGAAGCCCGGCAGCGATGGGACGACGAGGAGCTCGGACCATCGCACCGGCTCCAGCGCGACGTCGCCCGCGCGCTGCTGCGGGCCAGGAAGGGACGGCTGACGCGATCGGCGGGGCTCCCTCCCGCCCCGGCGATCTTCACCGCCCTGCCCCTGCCCTGGTCGGTGGAGCTCGCCTGCCGGGCCACCGCCGCCGGCCACCCGGGCGGCGCTCGCCTGGCCCAGTGGCTCGTCGATCGGCTGGGCACCGTCGTCCAGGACGAGCTTCGGGTGATGGCGTCGGCGGATGACACGAAACTGGCTCGCGGTGCGGGATCGCTGCTGCGGACTGTGCCGTTCCCGCCCGGACTCATCACTCGCGTCGAGGTGCTCGGACCGCTGCGGCTCCTGGTCGACGGCCAGCCGGTCGAACGGCCCGAGAGCCGCCGGGCCCGGGTGCGCGAGCTGCTGGCGCTGCTCGTGGTGTTCGGCTCGATCGGGCGGGAGCGGGCGATGGACCTGCTCTGGCCCGAGCTGGCGCCGGCCGACGCGGCCCGCAACCTCCGGGTCACCCTCACCTACCTCAGGCGCTGGCTCGAACCCGAGCGGGGCCGCGGCGAAGCCGGGTTCCACGTGAGGGTCGAAGGTGAGCAGATCCGTCTGGCCTCGTCGGACAGGCTGACGGTCGACGCCTGGGAGGCCCACGATCATCTTCAGGCCGCCGGCGCGGCCCGGAGGGTCGGCGACGTCGCCGAGCAGGCTCGTCACATCGAGCTCGCGCTGGAGCTCTGGCGGGGCATGCCGTTGATCGACTTCGAACGGCTGGCCGAGATCGCCACCGAGGCCGAGCACCTCCGGGTACGGCTGGCCGATGCCGCGCTGGCGTTGGGCGAGCTCCGCTTGGCCGAGGGCGACACGACGGGCACCATCGCCTGCGCCGAGAAGGTCCTCGCCGCCAACCCGTATGCCGAGCGGGCGCTGCGGCTGCTGCTGGCGGCCCACGTCCAGCGGGGCGACCGGCTTCGGGCTCGGACCGCGAGCCGGCGGACGCTGGCCGCCCTGGCCGAGCTGGGTCTCCCGCCCCAGCCCGAGACGGCCATCCTCCTCCGGCAGGCCGGCCTACCCGAAAGCTCGCTGGAGGCCGTGACTCTGTAGGTCATCTACCCCCCCGGGGGTATATGAGTTGGCGACGAGACCAGATGTGCGTCGCGCCGCGTCGCGACACGCGCCCACGTGCCTCCGGTCACGACCCAAGTGCGTCATACGCCACCGACAACGAAGGAGGTGTGGAGGACGCTGCCGTCACGATTCATCGACGACCGGCCGGTCACCGTTCGTGGGGTCACGGTCGCCGAGGTGGGTGACGACCCCGACGCCGACGAGAGCTGGCGGTTCAGCCGCTACATCGACTGGCTCGACGTCATGGCCCAGCTCGGGTTCTCCGCCACCTGGCGGCCGCTCGCCGATCCCGTCATCGACGAGGGTAGCCCAGGCCCCGGCTCCGGGCGATCCCTGAGCGCTGGTCAGGGTCATTCCCGATTGTGGGGCCAGAGGTCGCTCCCTACGGTGAACGCCGTCCCTTCGTCGTTCGTGAGGAGCTCCCGTCCAATGGTCGCCATCCAGTCCGCTCAGCCGGCATCGTCCTGGGCCGTCGAGTACGGCGTCGCCGTCGCCCGCGCGGTCGATGCGGTCAAGGTCTACGGCAGGGGTGACACCGCGGTCCGGGCCCTCGATGGCATTTCGGTCGAGTTCCCCGCCCGTCACTTCACCGCAATCATGGGCCCGTCCGGCTCGGGCAAGTCGACGCTCATGCACTGCCTGGCCGGGCTCGACGGGCTGACGTCCGGCCGGGTGTTCATCGGCGACGTCGAGCTGGGCTCGCTGTCCGACCGTCAGCTGACCCTGCTGCGGCGCGAGCGGGTCGGCTTCGTGTTCCAGGCCTTCAACCTCCTGCCGATGCTGAGCGCGAAGGAGAACATCACCCTGCCGATCGACCTGGCCGGGACCAAGATCGACACCAAATGGGTCGCCACGGTCATCGACACCCTCGGCCTGCGCGACCGCCTCACCCACCGTCCGTCGGAGCTGTCCGGCGGTCAGCAGCAGCGGGTGGCCGTGGCCCGGGCGCTGGCCAGCCGGCCGCAGATCATCTTCGCCGACGAGCCGACCGGCAACCTCGACTCCAGGGCCGGGAGCGAGCTGCTCGGTTTCATGCGCAGGGCCGTCGACGACCTCGGTCAGACGATCATCGTGGTCACCCACGACCCGGTCGCCGCGGGCCACGCCGACGAGGTCCTGTTCCTGGCCGACGGCCGCATCGTCGACCGCATGATCGACCCGACCGCCCAGCGGGTGCTCGACCGGATGAAGGCGTTCGGGGACGAGGGCTAGGTCGACTGCCATGTTGAAGGTCGCATTGAAAGGCACCTGGGCCCACAAGCGCCGGCTCATCGGCACGGTCTCGGCCGTGGTCCTCGGCGTCGCCTTCCTCGCCGGCACGCTCGTGCTCGGCGACACCATGCGGGCCGGGTTCGACCAGCTGTTCGCCGACGCCACCGCGGGCACCGACGCGGTCGTCAGGGGCAGCTCCGACATCGAGTCGGACCAGTTGAGCGTGCAGACGTTGATCGACGCCTCCGTGCTCGACGAGGTGCGGGCCGTTGACGGCGTCGCCGACGCCGAAGCCGAGATCATCGGCCTCGGCCAGGTCGTCGGCGCGGACGGCGACCCGATCGGCGGCAACGGGCCGCCCACCCTGGCCGGCAACTGGATCGACAACCCCGACCTCTCGTCGCTGGAGCTGGTCGAGGGCGACACGCCCTCGGCGCGCGACGAGGTGGTCATCGACACCACCACGGCCGAGGCCGGCGATCTCGCGATCGGCGACACGACGATCGTGCGCACGCCGGCCCCGATCGAGGTCACCATCGTCGGCCTGTCCGAGCTCGTCGGCGGCGCCTCCACCGGCGGCGTGACCTACACGTCCTTCCGCTTCGAGGACGCCAGGCACTACATCGTCGGCGGCCAGGACAAGCTCACCAGTGTCCTGGTGGCGGCCGAGCCGGGGGTGTCCCAGGACGAGCT
The DNA here is from genome assembly GCA_050744245.1 of Acidimicrobiales bacterium. Lineage (GTDB taxonomy): Bacteria > Actinomycetota > Acidimicrobiia > Acidimicrobiales > JBOGGX01 > JBOGGX01. Next base: position 3,555 of record JBOGGX010000008.1, on the reverse strand, counting down.
GGTCACCCGGATCGAGGCGGTCATCCCGGCGGGAACCGAGGCGATCAGCGGCGCCGATCTGGCCGCCGAGTTCTCCCAGAGCATCGAGGACGACTTCCTCGGCTTCTTCGAGACGTTCCTCATCGTGTTCGCCGGCATCGCCCTGCTCGTCGCCAGCTTCAGCATCTTCAACACGTTCACGATCACGGTGGCGCAGCGCATGAGGGAGTCCGCACTGCTGCGGGCCATCGGCTCGTCGCGCGGGCAGGTGCTGGCCTCGGTCATCATCGAGGCCCTCATCATCGGGGTGGTGGCCTCGGCCATCGGCCTGGTCGCTGGCATCGGTCTCGCCATCGCCCTCGAGAGCCTCCTCGACGCCTTCGGGTTCGGCATCCCGACGACCGCACCGGTCCTCGACCTGACCACCGTCATCTGGTCGTTCGCGGTCGGCGTCGGGGTCACGCTCGTGGCCAGCACGGTGCCCGCGCTGCGGGCGTCGCGGGTGCCGCCCCTGGCCGCCCTGCGCGACGTCAGCATCGACCGGTCGGACACCTCGGTGGCCCGGGGCGTCATCGGCGCCGTGCTCACCTTCGGCGGCATCGCCCTGGTGCTGAGTGCGGTGTTCGGCAGCGGCGGGGTGCTCACCCAGGCCGGGATCGGCGCCGGGCTGCTGCTGGTCGGGGTGGTCGCGCTCGGCCCCGTCGCCGCCCGGCCGATCAGTGCCATGCTCGGGGCGCCGCTGCCGAGCGCCCGCGGCGTCACCGGCAAGCTGGCCCGGCAGAACGCCATGCGCAACCCGAGGCGCACGGCCGGAACGGCGTCGGCCCTCATGGTCGGCGTGGCCGTCGTCTCCGCCATCACGGTGCTGGCCGCGTCGATCAAGGCCACCATCGACGACAGCGTGACCCAGTCGTTCGGCGGCGACCTGGTCGTGTCGGCCGGCGGGTTCAGCGGCAGCGGGCTCGATCCGCAGCTGGCCCGCGACATCGACGACCTCCCCCAGGTCGACCGGGCCGTCGGCCTCGGCGTCGGCGCGGCCGAGATCGACGGCGAGCAGACGACCTTCACCGTGGCCGACCCGGCGGCGGTGGCCGACATGCTCGGACTCGACATCGTCGACGGTTCGATGCCGGAGTTGGGCACGTCCGGTATCGCCGTGTCCGAGGACGAGGCGGAGAGCAACGGCTGGACGATCGGCTCGGCCGTCGATGTGACCTTCGGCGACGGCCAGTCGCAGCAGGTAACCGTCGAGGCCATCTTCGACACCGGCGTCGGCGCGGCCGTCGGCTCGTTCGTCGTACCCGACGACCTCTGGGTGCCGCACACCACCCAGCCGACCGACACCACCGTGCTCATCCGGTTGGCCAAAGGAGTGTCGATCGTCGACGGCCAGGCCGCGGTGCAGGACGTGGCCACGACCTTCGGGCAACCCGACGTCCAGACCAGGGACGAGTACATCGACTCCGTCGCCGGCGGCGTCGACGTGTTCCTTTACTTCGTCTACGCCCTGCTCGCCCTGGCCATCCTCATCGCCCTGATGGGCATCGCCAACACGCTGTCGTTGTCGGTCCACGAGCGCACCCGTGAGCTCGGGCTGCTCCGAGCGGTGGGCCAGACCCGGGCGCAGGTGCGGTCGATGGTCCGGTGGGAGTCGGTGATCATCGCCCTGTTCGGAACGATCGGCGGGCTGGCCCTGGGCACCTTCCTGGGCTGGGCCCTCCTGCAGGCCATCGCGGCCGAGGAGGGCTTCGGCGTGTTCGCCGCCCCGGTGGTCCAGCTGGCCGTGGTCGTGGCCCTCGGGGCCGTGGTCGGCGTCCTCGCCGCCCTGCGTCCCAGCCAGCGGGCGGCCCGGCTCGACGTCCTCGACGCCATCTCGACCGAGTAGCCGCCAACCAGTGAATGTGCGGTGGATCCTCGCGAAGAACGCGAGGATCCACCCACGGTTCAGGCGGGTGGGCCGCGGAGCCGCTGAGTAGTGTCCGGCCCGATGAACTTCGACGTGTTCGACCTCGCCGGCGCCGCCGGGGCCGAACAGGTGTCGTTCACCGCCGACCCGGCCACCGGCCTGCGGGCCATCGTGGCCATCGACTCGACGGTGTTGGGACCAGCCCTCGGCGGCACCCGGTTCTACCCATACGAGGACGAGGAGGCCGCCTATCTCGACGTCCTCCGCCTCGCCCACGGCATGACCTACAAGCATGCGCTCGCCGGCAACGACCTCGGCGGCGGCAAGGGCGTGATCGTCGGCGATCCCCGCTCGCAGCGCAGCGACGACCTGTTCCTCGCCTACGGCCGATTCATCGACCGCCTCCGCGGGCGCTACATCACCGCCGAGGATGTCGGCACGACCACGGCCGACATGGATCTGGTCCGCACCGTCACCCGGTACGCCACAGGGATCAGCCGGGACAAGGGCGGCTCGGGCGACCCGTCGCCGGCCACGGCGTGGGGCGTCCTGCACGCCATGTACGCGGTGGCCGAGCGGCTGTGGGGCAGCCCGTCGCTCGCCGGTCGCCACGTGGTCATCAGCGGCATCGGCAAGGTGGGGATGAGCCTGGTCGGCCACCTGCGCGACGACGGCGCCCGCATCACGGTGTCCGACGTCCGGCCCGAGGCGCTGCGCTTCGCGGTCGACACGTATGGCGCCTCGGTCGTCGACGATCCCGACCAGGTCCACACGATCGACTGCGACATCTTCTCCCCCTGCGCCATGGGCGCGGTGCTCAACCCGACGACGATCCCCGCCTTGCGCTGCGCCGCCGTCTGCGGCGCGGCCAACAACCAACTGGCCGAGGAGGCCGACGCCGACGGGCTGGCCGACCGGGGGATCCTGTATGTCCCCGACTACGTGGCCAACGCCGGCGGCGTGATCAACATCAACGACGAGGCCAAGGGCCTGCCCTATGACCAGGCGGCGGCGCTGGCCAAGGTCACCACCATTCAGCAGACCGTGCTCGAGGTGTTCCAGATGGCCGAGGCCAAGGGGATCACCACGGCCGAGGCGGCCGACCACCTGGCCGAGGACCGCATCGCCGCCGCCACCGCCACCGCAGCCACAGCCGCCACCGCCACGGCCATGCCCCTCGGGCGGGGATGACCCACCCAGGCCGGGGCGACTGCGAGGCGCTCCGCCCGGGCCCGATCGCCCAGCCGGTCAACGCGGTCACCTCGCTCGCGTACCTGGCCTTCGGCGTCGATCTCTTCGTCCGGGCCGCCCGATCCGGCGGGGAGGCGGAGTCGCCCATCGGTCCGGTGTTCGCCGGGCTCCTCATGGCCAACGGCATCGGTGGCGTCGCCTTCCACGGGCCGGGCAACCGCAGCGCCAAGTGGCTGCACGACGTGGCCCTGACCGGGACGCTGGCGTTCATGGTCGTCCACGACGTCGCCCTCCTGGTCAGGGTGCCGGGTCGCCACGAGCTGGCCGCGGTGGCCGTGGCCGTCGCCGGGCTCGGGGCGATGCTGGCGGCCCGACCGGGGCACACGAACGCGGCCAGCGCCGCCGCGGGCGGGACCGCGGCCATCCTCGAGCTCATCGTGGCGGCGACCGCCCCGGCGGCCGGGCGGCCGCACCAGCGG
>JBOGGX010000007.1:0-6876 GCA_050744245.1 Acidimicrobiales bacterium | reverse complement strand
AGCCACGCGCTCGAGGCGCAGGCGCACGGGGCGACCTTCCCCAACTGGCATCGTCCACGCCCGCCGTCGACCACGTCAACCGGCGAACTGCTTGACAACCGATCCTCCATAGGGAATCAGGCGAGGGGGATGCGGCCGGCGACGGTTGTGCCGGCGCCGGGGGCCGAGGTGACCGAGAGGGTGCCGCCGAAGGCGCCGAGCCGGTCGCTCATGTTGACGAAGCCATGGCCGGCCAGGCCGACCGTGTCGGCGTCGAACCCGGCGCCATCGTCCGCCACCTCGAAACAAAGGTCGCCGTCGCGCTCGGCCACCAGCAATCGGATGGTGGTCCCCTCACCCGCATGCTTGGCCGCGTTCTGCATCGTTTCCAGGCAGCAGAAGTAGACCGCGGCCTCCACCTCCTGCGGATACCGGCCGACGCCGGAGGCGTCGAGATCGACGGGGAGCGGCGACCGCGCGACCGCCACCCCCAGGGCCTCCGGCAACCCGCCCGATGCGAGGAGCGGCGGGAAGATGCCGTGGGCCAGGGCCCGCAGCTCCTGGATCGCCTCCTGGAGGTTGCCCTTGATCTCGTGCATCATCGCCATGGCGTCGGCCGGGTCGTCCTCGACCGAGTCCTGGGCCAGCCGGAGCTTGACCGCCAGGGCCACGAGGTGCTGTTGGGCGCCATCGTGGAGGTTGCGCTCGAGCTTGCGCCGTTCGGCGTCGCCGGCGGCCACGATCCGAGCGCGGCTGCGCTGGAGCTCCTCGTTGCTGGCCTGGAGCTCCTCCAGCGAGGCCTGCAGTGCCGAGTCGAGCTGGACGTTGTGCAACGCCAGTCCGACCTGCCGGCCGAGCTCGGTGAGCACGGCGTCTTCCCGCTCGCTGAACGGCTCGCCGTCGGGTCGGCGCCGGCAGACGATGAGGCCGAGCAGCTCCCCCTGGTGGGCGATGGGCGCCACCCGTATGGCGGTCGTGCCGCCGGCCCCGGTGCCGGCCACGTCGGCCAGGCCGGGTAGCCAGATGTCGATCCACGTGCCGCCCGACACTCCGGCCCGGGCCACGACCGCCTGCTCCTTGGCCGCGATCAGCAGCGGTGCCGCCTCCCGATGGGGGACGCCGGCGGCCAGCTCATAGTGCCCGTCACGGCCGGTCCAGACCTCGGCCCCGGCCAGCAACAGGCTCTTGCGCAACGATTCGGACAGCTGCAGCAGCAGCTCGTCGAGGGGGATGGAACGGGACAGGCGCTGGCCGAAGGTGCGCAGCGTTTCGTCCGGTGCGATGCGCTCGCCGTACACCAGCCGGTTGGCCCGCTCGGCCAGCCAGCGGCGGGCCGGCACGTGCAGGAGCGCGGCCACGCCGGCCGCGGCCATCGAGAGGAGGAGCAGCGAGCGCTCGTCGCCCTCGGGCCGGCGGCCCAGGCCGATGACGACGAGGAGGTACACCGCGACGACCAGCGTCGTGAGCCCGGCCAGGGACACGGTGTAGGTGAGCAACCGGTCGACCCGCATGACCAGTCGGCCATCGGTGCCGGCAACGACGGCCAGCGGCACCAGCCCGGTGGCGGCGAAGGCGATCAGCCCGACCTCGGACGGCCAGTTTGTCAACAGGTTGAGGGCCGACACCACCAGCACGACCTCGGCGCACACGGCCAGGGCCCAGCCGATCCATTGCATGCGGCGGCGATCGACCGCGCCGGCCTCGCGATACGAGGCGTTCGACAGGTAGAGGCCGCTGGCGAGGGCAACCGCCCACAACGCCAGCAGCGGCAGCACCGGCACCGCCTCGCGATCGGCGACCAGGACGAGACCCGTCGCGCCGGCGACGGCGTACCCCGCGATCACCGCCCGCCGGCGAGGAGCGGTCAGCCGGCCCCGGCCGGGCAGCGACAGCAGCAGGTGGTAGGCGACCGCAGGGAGCAGGGCAAGGGCCAGCCGCAACGCCACGTCGACCACGAGGTTCGCCGTGCCGCGGTCGTCGAGGGCGGCGGCGAGCAGGGCGATCCCGCCCACGGTCGCGCCCAGCAGGACCAGCGCTCCGAGACGTTCCCTGCGGCGGTCCAAGGCCAGGGCGGCGAGCGTCCACAGACCGACGAGCCCCGCGCCGACCCACTCGAACGGGTTCGCCGGGCCGGCCACGATCAGTGCGCCGGCGACGAGTCCGAGCGGCGCCAGCGCGCCAAGGCACACCAACCGATGCGTTGGCCTGGCCACCGGCCCGTCCGCACCGCCGGAGGACGCCACCTCCTTGTGCGTGCGATCGCTCTCGGCCACCTGGGCGTCGCTCACGAGCGTCACCATGTCATCCCCTCTGGTTGACCGCACATTCTCATTCGGTTCTCAGCAGCTCGGCCGGACGGATGGTCGCCGTCGGGCCGCGGGCACCACCGCCACCAGCAGGGCGAGGGCGAGCGCGGCGGCGGCCGCGGCGACCCAGGCCCAGGCCGGGACGACGGTGTCGACCAGCGCCCCGGATCCCTCGGCCACGCGGCGCCACACCAGCCGGCCGGCGACCACGCCGAGGATCACCCCGACGATCGCGCCCGTCGCGGTCAGCGTGAGCGCCTGCCAGCGCACGGACGCCGCGGCCTGGCGGGGCAGCAAGCCAAGGACCCGAGCCACGGCGAGGTGACGATCCCTGCGGCTGGAGCCGATGGTCAGGGTGTGGATCCCGGCCAGCCCGAGCACGGCCAGGAACCCGGCGAGGTACCACGGGGTCGAGCCGATCTGGCCGAGGTTGTTGATCACCGATGGCATCGGGGTCGGGATGACGCCGTCGCCGATCTCGGCCAAGCGAGCCATGGCTGCGGCCCGGTCGACACCCGGGCCAAACGCGACACCGATGCCTCGGGTGGTGACCGAGCAGCGCGGGTCGTCGCTGTTCTGTGTCGACTTAGGGTCGATCTCCCGGCCTAAGTCGCCTCTGTGTCGACTTTGGGCGGAATAGCCCGCGGAAGTCGCCACAGAATCGTCGCCGGCGGCCGGGCAGTCGGCCGTCAACCCGAGCAGACCCTCGCTGGTCAAAACGGGATCGACGGGCCCGACGCCGCCAGGGCCGCTGGCCTCCACCTCCGTGTCGCCTTCGAGCAGCTCGTCGCGCCCGACCGCGATCACGTCGGGATCCTGCGCCACCAGCGAGACCAGGGCGTCGGCATCGTCGTCGGGGTCGACCTCGAGGACCGCGTCCCAGCCGGCACCGAACAGTCGCGGCGTCGACATGAGCCGGTCGGCCGACCGGTCGACCGCGGCCACCCCGCGCTCCGATACCGCAAGCTCGTCGGCACCCGACGGGAGCCGGCCCTGCACCACCCACAGGTCCTCGATGCCGGCCGGGCTGGTCGCGATCATGATCCCGCCATCGAGGCCAGGGAGGAGGTTCGTCGGCGTCGCGGCCATGAAACGCAGCTCGCGCGTCCGCTCGACGCGGGGTCGGCTTCGAGCCAGGCCATGACCTCGAGCAGCGGCTCGGTCGCGAACGCGATCACCTCGGGGAACCGGCTCCGATCGAGATGGCGGTGGACGGCGGTGTCGGCCCGGCGGGCGCCGGCCAGGGGGCGATGAGCGCGAGCGACCGCCAGCGGCGGCGCAGGTCGCCCATCGACCACGGCCACACGGCCCTCATCGGTTGTCCGCCGTCTCCCGGGGGTGCGCGTACGTCAGGGGCCGACGGCGTCGCGACCGTCGTCGACGACCCGCCCGTCCTTCATGCGCACGATGCGCTGCGCGGCGTCGGCGACCGGTTGGTCATGCGTGACGAGCAGGATCGTCTGGCCGCCCTCGTGGAGCCGGCGAAACAGCTCGAGCACCTCCTCGCCGCCCTCCGAGTCGAGCGCGCCGGTCGGCTCGTCGGCCAGGACGACCGTCGGCTCGTTGGCGAGGGCCCGGGCGATGGCGAGACGTTGCCGCTGGCCCCCCGACAGCAAGCCCGGCGCCTGCTTGGCCTTGTCGCCGATGCCGAGCAGGTCGAGCAGGTCGCGGGCCCTGGCCTCGGCCGGCTTGCGCTTGCGGCCGGCGATGACTGCGGGCATGACGACGTTCTCGAGGACGGTCATCCCCTCGAGCAGGTTGAAGAACTGGAACACGATGCCGATGTGCCGGCGGCGCATGATGGCGAGCTGGTTCTCGTCCATCCCGGTCAGTCGTTCCGTGGCGACCAGCACCTCGCCCTCGTCGGGCACGTCGAGACCGGCGACGATGTTCAACAGCGTCGACTTGCCGCATCCGGACGGCCCCATGACCGCGACGAACTCCCCCCGCCGTACGTCGAGGTCGGCGCCCCGCAACGCCCGGACGGGTGCCGCGTCCTGCTCAAAGGTGCGATAGACGGCCCGCACCTCAACGGCGAGGTCGTTCGGCGCGCCGCCGGCGACGCTCTCGTCGGGCTCGGTCATGGTCGTCATGCGATCGCTCCTTGGTGAGAAGACCCGATGCGGTAGGCGTTGACAGGCGTGGCGCGGCCCTTCACGAGCTGCGGCTCGAGCTTCTCGGCTTCCCCACCCTTGTCGAGCAGACGCTCCCAGGTGGCTTCGCTCAGCACGGTCGTCCCGCCCGGTCGAGCGAGGTCCTGGAGGCGCTGGCAGAGGTTGACGGCGTCGCCGACCAATGTGTACTCGGCCCGCTCCTCCGAACCGAGCATCGCCGCGGCGACGACGCCGGTCGACAGCCCGATGCCGATCTCGAATGACGGGAGCCCGGCCGCGTCCCACGACTCGTTGACCACGGCCTGGGCCTCGTGCATGCGTCCTGCGGCGGCCAGGGCCCGATCGGCGTGATCGGTGGTGGGCACGGGGGCCCCGAAAACGGCCATCACCGAGTCGCCGACGTACTGCATCACCGTGCCGCCCTCGACCAGGATGGCCCGGTTCATCTCGGCCCGATGCGTGTTGAGCTGACCGGCGAGGTCGGAAGGATCGGCCCGCTCGGTGATCGCCGAGTAGCCGCGGATGTCCGAGATCAGGACGGTGACCTCGAGCCGCTCGGTCTCGCCGAGCCCCCGACCGGCCTGCACCAGCTGCTCGGCCACGCCCCCGGGGAGCAGCCGGCTCAGGGTTTCGCCCTGCTCCTCCCGCTCCACGATCGCCTCGTGCAGCCGACGCAACCGGCGCAGGGCGCCGTCCTGGCCGCTCGACACACCCTCGGCCAGCCGCACGAACAGGCGCTCCACCTCCTCGGCGCCCGCGGCCGCGGTGACGCCCCGAGCGGCGGCGATGGCCTTGATCGGCTTGCCCTCGGCGACCAGCGCGAGCAGGTCCTCTTCGTCAGGCGCCAGGTCGCTTCCCGAACTGACGGGATTGACCAGAGCGTTGACCACCAACGGATCGAGCATCGAGCCGCCGGTGGCCACCTCTCGGATGGCCCGGGCCAGCTGGTCGCCCTCGGCGACGCGGTCCTTCAGCAGGTAGGCGTAGCCGGCGGCGCCCTCGGAGAGCAGCGAGACGGCGTAGTCGGGATCGTCGAACTGCGACAGGATGACGACGCCGGTCCCCGGGTGGCGCTGCCGGAGCTCCTTGCACGCGTCGATGCCCTCGCGTTGGAAATTCGGCGGCATCCGGATGTCGGAGACGATGACCTGCGGGGCGGCTTCGGTGGCGCCGGCCACCAAGCCGTCGTAGTCCTCGGCGACGCCGACCACCTCGAGATCGGGCTCCCGGGCCAGCATGGCCCGCACCCCTTCCCTGACAATCACGCTGTCGTCCGCGAGAAACACCCTGATCTGCCCGCCGTTCACGCCGACCATTGAGCCAGCAATCGGCGAGGCGCACAAGGAGGTCGTCCGGCCCATTGTGGTGGTGGCAGCCACACCGCGAAGGGCGAGCCCCCTGCCTGTTCGCCGGGTGAACCGGCGCGGTACGGTCAATCGTCCTCTCGGCGGCTGGGAAAGGCGGACATGGAAGCGGTACGCATGCGCGCGGCCTCATTGCTGCGGCGCGGGTGGCGGGCGACCATCTTCCTCGCGCTCATGGCCGGACTGGCCGGCGGGATCGCCATGGCCGCCTCGGCGACCGGCCGGCGCACGGCGACCGCGTTCGACCGGTACGTCGAGCGGGCCGATCCGCCGGATCTCGCCCTCGGCTTCTGCCCGCCCGAGACGACGGAGGTCGACGACGAGTCCATCGGGGAGTGCTCCGTGTACGACCCGGAGAACGAGCTCGCGGTCATCCAGGCGCTGCCCGAGGTGGCCGCCGCCGGGCGCGGGATGTGGCGAGAGCTCACGGTCGCCCGGCCGTCAGCACCCGATGAAACGCGCGTCTCCGCCGGACTGTTCTCCCTCGACCACAGCCTCCCGAGCGGCGGACGGCCGCTGATCCTCGAGGGACGGATGTACGAGCCGGACGCGCCCGACGAGATCGTCATCAACGAGACGCGCGCCGAGCGCTCGGGGCCTGGCGCCCGGTGACGAGGTGATCCTCACCTTCCGGGCGCCGGATGAGCTGGGTGCCACCACCGGCGACGGCGGACGGTTTGGCGGGCCGGAAGCGCCCGCGAGGGTGGTCGGCGTCGTTCGAGGGGTCAGGGACGCGGCGGCCAAGACGGGCGAGACGAACCTTCTGCTCGACGAGTCCTACGTGCTCGGAGGACCAGGGCTGTCGGACGCGACGACCGAGGCCGCGGGTTTCTCCGTAGTACACGTGACCGCCCGCGGTGGCGACGTGTCGTCGGCCCGGGCGGCCATCGAGAGCGCCTTCGCCGGCCGCCCCTTCAACATGGCGCCCGCCTACGGACCGGACCAGATCGACCCGGTGGATGAGGCGATCGACTACGAGGTCAACGGGGTGCTCGCCTTCGCCGCCCTCGCCGCGCTGGCCGGCGCCGTCTTCACCGGCCAGGCCATCGCCCGCCACGCCCGGCGCGAGTGGACCGACGTGGCCGCGCTGGTCGCCATCGGGCTCGGCCGGCG
>JBOGGX010000006.1:0-3870 GCA_050744245.1 Acidimicrobiales bacterium | reverse complement strand
AGCCACGCGCTCGAGGCGCAGGCGCACGGGGCGACCTTCCCCAACTGGCATCGTCCACGCCCGCCGTCGACCACGTCAACCGGCGAACTGCTTGACAACCGATCCTCCATAGGGAATCAGGCGAGGGTGACCTCGACCGACAATTCGGCGGCCTCCTCGGTGACCAGCTCGGCGACCCGCCCCGCCTCGGCCAGGTCGTCTCGGGCCGGGGCGAGCGCAACGAGCACGTCGGTCGGGGCGCGGACGAAGACCCGGCTGACGTCGGCCCGCAGCGACTTCTTGGCCGCGGTCTTGGCCTTGCGGATCTCGGAGAGCACCTCGCCGGCCACCTCGCCGATCCTGGGGTCCGCGTCGCCGTCGGCCTCGGTGACCAGCTCGTCCGCCGCCGGCCACGCGGTCACGTGGACCGAGCCGTCCCGCCACCACGACCAGACCTCGTCGGTGACGTAGGGCAGGAACGGGGCGAACAACCGGAGCTGGATGCCGAGCGCAACCCGGAGGGCGGCCTGGGCCGAGGACTGGGCCTCCGGGCCCCGGGCGCCGTAGGCCCGGCCCTTGACCAGCTCGAGGTGGTCGTCGCAGAACGACCAGAAGAACGTCTCGATGCGCTCCAGGGCCCGGCTGTAGTCGTACTGTTCGAACGCGGCCGTGACCTCGTCGACCACGGCGGCGAGGCGGGCCAGTATCGATCGGTCGAGCGGGTGGTCGACGACCGCGTCGTCGCCGGGATCGCCGAGGCCGAGGGCGAACCGCGAGGCGTTGAGCAGCTTGATCGCCAGCCGGCGTCCGATCTTGAACTGGTTGCGGTCGAAGGCGCGGTCGGTCCCGGGCCGGCCGTTGGCCGCCCAGTAGCGGACCGCGTCTGCGCCGAACTCGCCGATGAGGGTCATCGGCGCGTCCTCGTTGGTGTCGGCCGACTTCGAAAGCTTCTTGCGGTCGGGGTCGATGACGAACCCGGAGATGGCGGCGTTGGTGAACGGCAGCGAGTCGTGCTCGTAGTGCGACCTGACCACCGTGTAGAAGAGCCAGGTGCGGATGATGTCGTGGGCCTGGGGTCGCAGGTCCATCGGGAAGACCCGACCGAAAAGGTCGGGGTCGTCGAGCCAGCCCGACACGACCTGAGGGCTGAGCGACGACGTGGCCCAGGTGTCCATGACGTCGGGATCGCCGGCGAAGCCTCGAGGCTTGCCCCGCTGCTCCTCGGAGTACCCGGGCGGGGCGTCGGTCGACGGGTCGATCGGCAGCGTGTCGAGCTCGGCTGGGATCGGTGCGTCGAGCTGGACGACGCCCTCCTCGTCGATCGGGTACCAGATCGGGAACGGGACGCCGAAGAACCGCTGCCGGGTGATGTTCCAGTCGCCGATCAGCCCGTTGACCCAGTTGTCGTACCGGACCCGCATGAACTCCGGCCACCACCGAAGCTCCTCGCCCCGTTTGAGCAGCTCGTCGCGGGGCGGGTACTTGATGAACCACTGGTTGGAGGTGACGATCTCGAGCGGCTTGGTGCCGTTCTCCCAGAACTTCACCGCATGCCGCACCGGCCGAGGCTCGCCGATGAGATCGCCTGACGCACGCAGGACCTCGACGATGCGCCGCTGGGCCGCCTTGACCGGACGGCCGACGAGCTCGTTGTACGCCGCTTGGGCGGCCGAGGGGTCGTCGCACTCCCAGCCGGGCTCGCCCCACGACACCGGCCGCATGGTGCCGTCCCGATCGACGGTCGCCCGCACCGGGAGGCCGAGCTCGCGCCACCAGGTCACATCGGTGGTGTCGCCGAACGTGCAGATCATGGCGATGCCGGTGCCCTTCTCGGGGTCGGCCAGCTCGTGGGCCACGATGGGGACCCGGGCGCCGAACAGCGGCGTGACGGCCTCCTGCCCGATCAGCGCCCGGTAGCGCTCGTCGGTGGGATGGGCGACGAGGGCGACGCACGCGGCCACCAGCTCGGGTCGGGTGGTGTCGACGACGATCGGGTCGCCGCTGGCCGCGTGCCGGAACCGGAGCTGGTGGTAAGCGCCCGGGATCTCGCGGTCCTGGAGCTCGGCCTGGGCGATGGCGCTCCTGAAGTCGACGTCCCACAGCGTCGGCGCCTCGAGCCGATAGACCAGCCCCCGGTCGAGGAGCCGCAGGAAGCTGTGCTGCGACGGTTTGACCGCCTCCGGGCCGATCGTGCGGTAGGTGTAGCGCCAGTCGACCGACAGCCCGAGGGTCGACCACAGCTCGTGATAGTCGGCCTCGAGCAGCTCGGTGACCTCGAGGCACTGCTCGATGAAGTTGGGACGCGACACCGGGATCGGCGGATCGGCCGGCGGGTCGGGCGGGCGGAAGTCAGGGTCGTAGGGGAGCGAAGGGTCGCAGACGATCCCCCGCATGATCTGCACCCGGCGCTCGACGTTGAGGCCGTTGTCGTCCCAACCCATGGGATAGAAGACCTCTCGGCCCCGCATCCGCTGGTAGCGAACGACCAGATCCGTGTGGGTGTACGACGAGCAGCTTCCGATGTGGAGGCGACCGCTCACCGTCGGCGGAGGCGTGTCGACCGAGTAGATCTGGTCGCGGGTCATGGTGCGGTCGAAGTGGTAGGTGCCTGCTGCTTCCCACCGGGCCCGCCACTTCTGCTCGAGACCGTCGAGGGTCGGCTTCTCCGGGACGGCGGTCATAGTCCGCCAAAAGGTAGCGGTGGTCCGGGTGCCGCGGACAAGTAGCCTCGCTCGCCGTGCTGCGCGTCTACGACACCGCCAAGCGGGAGGTGATTCCGTTCGAGGCGGTCGAGCCCGGCCGCGTGTCGATCTACTCGTGCGGCCCGACCGTCTACGGCTCGCCGCACATCGGGCACGGTCGGTTCGCGCTGGCGTGGGACATCTTCCGGCGCTACCTCGAGTGGCTGGGCTACGAGGTGACGTTCGCGTCGAACATCACCGACGTCGACGACAAGATCATCGCCCGGGCCAACCGGGAGGGCCGGTCCTGGTCGGACGTCGCGGCCCAGTACGAGGACGAGTGGTACACGGCGATGGATGGCATCGGGGTCAGGCGGCCGGACCACGCCCCTCGGGCCAGCGAGTACATCGGCCGGATGGTCGACCTCATCGCCGACCTCCAGGAGCGGGGCTACGCCTACGAGACGTCCGACGGCGTGTACATGGCCGTCGATCGGGTGCCCGGTTACGGCGTGCTGGCCCCGGGGCCGATCGATGCCCTGCTCGCCGGGGCGCGGGTCGAAGTGGTCGAGGAGAAGCGGTCGCCCCGCGACTTCGCCCTCTGGAAGAAGGCCAAGCCGGGGGAGCCGACGTGGGACTCGCCCTGGGGACCGGGTCGGCCGGGGTGGCACACCGAATGCGTCGCCATGTCGCTCGACCTGCTGGGCGACGCCTTCGACGTGCACGTCGGCGGGATGGATCTGCGCTTCCCCCACCACGAGAACGAACGGGCCCAGGCGGTGGCGCTGGGCAAGGGGTTCTCGAGGTTCTGGATGCACAACGGGTTCCTCGAGGTCGAGGGGGTGAAGATGTCGAAGTCGCTCGACAACTTCTCCGATCTCCAGGACCTCATCGACGAGGGTGAGCCCCGGGCCTATCGCCTGCTCCTGCTGCAGTCGCACTACCGGGCGCCGATCGAGGTGTCCAAGGAGACCGTCGCCCAGGCGGCCAGCGCCCTCGGCCGGCTCGACGCCTTCGCCACCCGGGTGGCCGAGGCCGGGCTGGCCGGCGACGTCGAGCCCGACCCGGCAACGATCGACCGGTTTCGCGAGCGCATGGACGACGACCTCGACACGCCGGGCGCGACCGCGTTGATCTTCGACGCCGTGCGGCGGGCCAACCGCGCCCTGGACGCCGGCGACAAGGAGCGCGCCGCGGCGCTGGCCGCCGC
>JBOGGX010000005.1:0-4394 GCA_050744245.1 Acidimicrobiales bacterium | reverse complement strand
CCTTCGCTCATCGGCGACGACCGGTTCGTCCCCGGCGCAGGCCGGCGACCCCCCGGGCACGCCGCCGTTGGCGGCCCGGCTCGACATGCCCGGCGGCCCCCAGGCCGCGGCCGGGCCGCCGCCGAAGGGCCAGACGGTCGACATCCCTCCGATCGAACCGGTGCACCACGATCCCCGCTGGCTGGCACGATCCGCGGCCGGGGCTTCCACGACGGGGCCCTCGACGGCCTGCCGGTGTTGTTCCGGTGATCGGTGGCCACCGTGCCTGAACGTCAGGCGGCCATGATCCAGCGGGCCCAGTCCGGGGTCCCCCTGGGTGAGCTGTACCCGGCCGGCCCAGCCCGCGCCCGTCGGGCCGGGCCCGCCCGCCCCCGCGGCAGGACGAGCATCCCGAAGCTGGGGGAGACCGACCGGCAGCTCGTGATCGACACGTTCACCACGCTGGTCGACGGGCTCTACACCCATCTGCCACTGAAGCGGTCGATGTACGGCTCCGATCCCGTGCAACGGCTGCGCCTGTTGCGCCAGCGCGTCGGACTGCTCGACGACATGGGGTTCCACCACGAGCTGGCCTCGATCGTCACCGGGCTGCGCGACGCCCACACCCGGTACGTCGGGCCGGCCAGCCTGGCCGGGCGGGCGGCCATGTTGCCGTTCCTGGTCGAGTCGTTCGGCGCGCCGCCCCGGCCGCGCTACATCGTCTCGAAGGTCGCGTCCGATCCTTCGCTCATCGGCGACGACCGGTTCGTCCCCGGCGTCGAGCTTCGGTGGTGGAACGCGGTGCCGATCGACCGGGCCGTCGATCGCCACGCCGAACAGGAGACCGGGGGTCGGCCCGACAGCCGCCGGGCCCGGGCCCTCGAGTCGCTGACCCTGCGGGCGCTGCAATTCGGGCCGCCGCCCGACGAGCACTGGGTGGTGGCCGGCTACACCGACCTGGACGGGAACGACCGCGAGGTGCGCATCGACTGGCGGGTGGTGCGGCCCCGCAAGGCGCGCACGGCCAGCGACGAGACCGCCATCGGTTGGCGGGCCTATGCCATCGACCCGGGGGCCGAGACGACCCGGCGGGTCAAGAAGCTCCTCTTCGCTCCCGAGCTGTGGCTCGCCGACCACACGGCCGCGGCCAAGACGCCGAGGTCCCGGTCGAGGGGGCGGCTGGCCCGGTCGCCCGAGCTGCCCAGCCAACGCGGGGTGCCGAAGGGCAGGTCGCGGCTAGGGACGTGGCCGCGTTCGGCGGGCGGGCGGAACGACGGCCGGGCCACCTCCCTGGGGTAGGTCAGCCGGGCCAGCCGGTCCAGCGCCGCCTGCCAGCTCGACCGGGCCCCCGACTCGGCCCACGCCTTCATCCCGATCGTCGGCATGCCGGCCGCCACGACGTGCGGTGCCAGCCGCTGCGCGCCGCGACCGACGGCCACCAGGGCGGCCAACCCGGAGTTGGCCGAGGCCGCCGCCACCCGGCGCAGGATCTCGGCGTGGATGGCCCGCACCTCGGGCCGGTCGACCAGGGCGTCCCGCCGGGCCGTGGTCAGGTCGGAGGTGTCGACCGGCACCGTCCGGAGGACGAGGTAGCGGCTCGTCAACCCGGCCGCGGCCAGGAAGGCCTGCAGCCGCTGGCCGGCCTCGCCGGTGAGCGCCCGGCCGGTGAAGACGTCGTCCGGGCCGGCCGGGTCGGCCAGGACCACCAGGCTGACCGGCGAGAACCGGCCTCGGTAGACGGCGCCCGTCCCGAACGACGGATGCGAGGTGACGCTGAGGGCGGAGAAGTCGGGCCAGGCCAGCCCGGGCTCGGTCCCGGTGAGGAGGCGGGCGTAGCTCGAGGACGGTCCGGCGTCGAACAGCCGGGGCTTGGCCCTGGGCGGCTCGACGGCCAGATCGCCCGGCTCGTCCTGGTAGCCGTCCGGCGAGCCGCCGCCGGTGTACGTGTAGTCGAGCGAGGCGCCGGCGCCTTTGTAGACGCCGCCGGCGGAGAAGAGCTGGATGCCCCGCTGGTTGTCGGACCGGTTCGACGACGTCGCCCCCCGGCCCAGCCGGGGACAGGTGCCGAACGGGACGGCACCGGCGCGCTCCGGTAGACGAACGGTTCGTCGAGATGGCGCGGCACCCCCGGGTCGGCCGGCAGCCACCCGGGATCGGCGGTCAGCCAGGTCGCGACCTGTGCGGCCGCCCGGCCGAAGTCGGCCTTGATGGCGCCGGTGCCTCCGGCGCTGGCCCCGCCCGGATGGAGCACCCCGAGGAACCGAACGCCGGCCAGCGCCGGCGGGGGGTCAGCCTGGTGCAACCGCTCCGCGTCGGCGGTCCCGCCCCGCGTCGTGATCCACGTTGCCACCGTCTCCTTGGCCGCCCGGCCGACGGCGATCACCAGCCGCACCTCCCCGCCCTCGACCACCTTGTCGAAGATCCGGTGGCGGTGGGCCACGATCGGCGAGCGGCGATCCTGGGCCATCGGCCGCAAGGAGTCGGTGTACTGGCCGAAGATCGGGTAGACGAACGTGTTGAGGAACACGTAGGACCGGTCGATCCCGAGATGGCCCAGGAAGTGCTGCATGCGGGCGCCGGTGCCGCCGGTGAAGGACCGATGGGCGAGCGACTCGTCCTGCGCGCCCCTCCTGGCCGACCACGACGACCCGGGCCGACCCGTCGAGCCGGCCGCGGAAGAACATCGGCCCGAAGTGCCACCGGAACGCCTCCCGGCCCAGCACGGCCCGACCGAGGCCCCGGTAGTTGGGCGTAGCGGCGAAGAGCTCGGGCCAGCCGCTGCTCTTGGCCGGCCCCGCATCGTGGTCCCAGAGGTTCCCGCGGCCGTTCACGCCGCGGACAGTAGGCGCTCAGACCGAAACTCCCCCGAACTTGCCGTGGATCCTTCCCAATAAGGGGAATGATCCACCGAACATTCGGTCAGTCGGCCAGGCTTGCCGGCGGGTCGGCCGGTCGGCGCAGGTGGGTGACGAGCGTCCTGAGCGACGTGAGCACGAGCAGGCCGGCGAAGAGGATGTTCGACAGCCGGTCGTCCAGGCCGATCGAGATCTTCGACGCGGCGAACGACGACACCATCCCCGACAGCCCGACCAGCGCGGCCGTCTGGAGGTCGGCGTTGTGGGCGTGCAGGTTCCGGACCGTGCCCACCACCGCGGTGGGGATGATGACGGCCAGCGACGTGCCCTTGGCCACCGCGCCCGGGATCGAGTACAGCAACACCATGGCCGGGACCATGATGATCCCGCCGCCCACGCCGAGCAGCCCGGCCAGGACGCCCGAGAGCATCCCGATGGCGACCAGCCCCAGCCCGCCGGCCACCGTGAGGTCGCCCCGCCCGGTGGCGTCCGACTGGTCGAAGACGAGCCGGATCGCGGTGGCCAGCAGGGCGCCGGTGAAGATGAATCCGAGGGCCCGGGCGGGCAGGATGGCGAGCAGGCGGGTGCCGACCACCGCACCCGCCGCCGCCCCCACGATGAGCAGCCCGGCGACGGCCCAGTCGACGGCGTCCTCGAGGGCGAAGCCGATCACTCCCGCGACCGCGATCGGGACGATGGCCGCCAGCGACGTGCCGTGGGCCAACCGCTGGGCCATGTGCAGGATGAGCACGAGGGACGGAACGATGAGAATGCCGCCGCCCACCCCGAACAACCCGGACAGAAAGCCGGCGACGAGTCCGACGCCGATGATCTCGAGGCGCGAACCGGCGGTGGTCGGCGAGACGGGCGGCGTCGAGTTCGACGCCGAGCCACACGATCTGGGCCCTGCGGTCAAGGGCGTCTCATGGCAGCAGCATGCAGTTCCCTGTCCCGGTGTCGACCTGTCCGTCGTTGTCGACATCGGCGATGTTGTGTTCGGGGGTGGCCACCAGCGAGCAGATCTGCGCCGCGCCGCCCGGCCGGTTGGCGAGGAGGAACACCGGGTCGACCGCCGGAATGGGTCCGGCCCAGGCCAACCAGGTTCCCGGTTCGGGCACGCCGTTGAGCCCCGCCTGCGCCCGCGGCACGGTGTCCCAGAAGAAGTGGACGTGGAAGCCGCTGCCCATCATGGCCTCGAACTCGTGGGTGGTGTAGTCGATGGCGTAGGTGTCGTCCTGCACCCCGATGCCGGTGATCTCGACGAACGGGCCGGGTGGGATCGGGGGCGTCGTGGTCGTGGTCGGGGCGGTGGTCGTCGTCGTCGTCGTGGAGGCCGAGGTGGCCGTCGTCGTCGGCTCGGCCTGGGTCGTGGTCGCGCCGCCCGCCACCACCTCCCCGTCGCGGTCACGGTTGAGGAGCACCACGGTGGCGACGATCGCCGCGGCCAGCAACAGGGCGGCGATGGCCATGATCACCGGCGTTCGCCGGCCCGATCGCGGCTCGTCAGGCGCCGAGGCCGGGGGACCGGGCGGTCCGGCCGGCGGCCCGGGCGGCGGAGGC
>JBOGGX010000004.1:0-23144 GCA_050744245.1 Acidimicrobiales bacterium | reverse complement strand
CCGATGCGCAGCGCCGTCAGCCCGATCGATCGGGGCACCAGCGCGGCCAGCAGGCACATGGCCCAGGCCACGTAGAGGCCGATCGCGGCCACCCACCGGACGGCGGCGCTCGACCCGGCCAAGGCGTCGGCCGTCGCCGGCCCGACGGCGACGGCCGCTCCGAGCCACGCCAGCCGCAGCGGCCAGAGCCCGATATCGGCGACGCGGGGAACGCCGGTCATCCGGGCAGCTTGCCAAAGCCGGCCGACCCGAGCGCCGTCCTCGCTGTGCACGTCCTGCGAGGTTCTCGCGCTGGACCACCGTGGCGGTGGTCGAGCGCGACCACCCGTCTGGCGACGCCCCGGTCGGCGATCGGCGGGAGCCCGCGTCGTTAGGATCGGCCGGATGGCCGAACCCACGGGCGACGTCAGCGACGACGTCGCGGCACGCGTCGATGCGCTGCGGGCCGAGATCGAGGAGCACACCCGGCGCTACTTCGTCGACGACGCCCCGACCATCTCCGACTCCGACTTCGACGCCATCGTCCGCCAGCTGCGCGAGCTCGAGGCGGAGTTCCCCGAGCTGATCACGCCCGACTCGCCGACCCAGAGGGTCGGCGGGGCGCCGGCCGCCCTGTTCGCCGCGGTCGAGCATCGGTTGCCGATGATGTCGCTCGACAACGCCTTCAGCCTCGACGAGCTGCTGGCGTGGGGCAAGCGGGTCGAACGGGGGCTGGGCGAGACCGACCTCGCCTACGTGTGCGAGCTCAAGATCGACGGCTTCGCCATCTCGCTCACCTACGAGCATGGCCGTTTCGTCCGGGCCGCCACGCGGGGCGACGGCCGGGTGGGGGAGGACGTCACCCCCAACGTGGCCACCATCGCCGCCATCCCCGACCGGCTCAAGGGCCGGGGCGACTCGGTTCCCGGTCTGGTCGAGGTCAGGGGCGAGATCTACATGCCGATCGCCGCGTTCGAGGCGTTGAACAAGCGCCAGGCCGACGCCGGCCTGCGGCTCTTCGTCAACCCGAGGAACTCGGCCGCGGGCTCGGTCCGCCAGAAGGACGCGTCGGTCACCGCCGGTCGGGAGCTGTCGCTGTGGGTGTACGCCCTGGGCGCCGTCGACGGCGGCCCCCGGCCGCGGACCCACCACGAGATGCTCACGTGGCTCGGGCGGCTGGGCCTCCCCGTCAACCCGGAGATCCGCCGGCTGGGCACCCTCGACGAGGTCTACGAGTACTGCCAGCACTGGTTGGCCCACCGCCACGACCTGCCCTACGAGATCGACGGCGTGGTGGTGAAGGTCGACGACCTGGGCCAGCAGCGGGAGCTGGGCGCGACGTCGAAGGCCCCCCGGTGGGCCATCGCCTTCAAGTTCCCGCCCGAGGAGCGCACCACCCGCCTGAAGGAGATCCAGGTCTCGATCGGTCGGACCGGCCGGGCCACACCCTTCGCCGTGCTCGACCCCGTGTTCGTCGGCGGCTCGACCGTCGGCCTGGCCACCCTGCACAACGAGGACCAGGTCAAGGCCAAGGACGTGCGCCCCGGCGACATGGTGGTGGTGCGCAAGGCGGGCGACGTCATCCCGGAGGTGGTCAGGCCGGTGCTCGCCGACCGCCCCGACGGGCTGCCGGAGTGGGAGTTCCCCAAGGAATGTCCGGTGTGCGGCGGCCCGCTCGTGCGGCTCCCGGGCGAGAGCGACACGTTCTGCACCAACGTCGAGTGCCCCGGCCAGCGCTGGGCCAGGATCGGCCACTTCGCCTCGCGGTCGGCGATGGACATCGAGGGGTTCGGCGACCGCACCGTCGGCGAGTTCCTCGACCGGCACCTCATCGGCGACATCGGCGACATCTACGCCATCGACTGGGACCAGGTGCGCGGCCTCGAGGGGTTCGGCGAGGTGTCGATCGCCAACCTGCGGCGGGCGATCGACGGGTCGAGGTCGCGGACCCTGGCCCGCCTCCTCACCGGGCTCGGCATCCGTCATGTCGGGCCCACCGTGGCCCAGGTGCTGGCCCGCCACTTCGGCCATCTCGACCGGATCATGGACGCTCCCGAGGACGAGATCGCCGCGGTGGAAGCCGTGGGGCCGACCATCGCCAAGAGCGTCCACGAGTTCTTCGCCAACGAGCGCAACCGCGCTCCGATCGAGAAGCTGCGGACCGCCGGGGTCGACTTCGGCCGGGTCGATCGGCCGACGGTGGCCCAGACGCTCGCGGGAATGTCGGTCGTCGTCACCGGGACGCTCGACGGGCTGAGCAGGGAGGCGGCCGAGGAGGCGATCAAGGCCCGGGGGGGCAAGACGCCGGGCGGCGTGTCGAAGAAGACCACCGCCGTCGTCGTCGGTGAGTCACCGGGCGCGGCCAAGCGAGGGAAGGCCGAAGAGCTGGGCGTTCCCATCCTCGACGAGGCCGGCTTCCTGCACCTGCTCGAGACGGGCGAGCTGCCCAGTTCGTAGAGGCGTCGCCGCCCGAAGCGCGACCCTATGATGGGCCGCCGGAACCATTCGGGGACCAAAGGGGGGAATGTGGTGCACACCGCTCATCTACGCCGCCATCGGCGCCGCGGGCTCATCGGGCTGGCCGCCGCCGTCTGCGTGGCCGCCACGACCTTGGGGATCGCGCCGTCGTCGGCCGCCGCCCCGCCGTCGGACCAGCAGTGCCAGCGGCGACGCAACGACACGGTCGAGCGCCTGCTCGAGTGCGTCAAGCTCGAGGGGGTGCGCAAGCACCAGCAGCGGTTCCAGGAGATCGCCGACGAGAACGGCGGGAACCGGTTCTCCGGCCTGCCGGGCTATGACGCCTCGGTGGAGTACGTCGTGCGCCAGCTCCGGCGCGAGGGCTACCGGCCCACGATCCAGACCTTCGAGTACCTGGCCTGGACCCAGCTGGGTCCTTCCGCCTTCGAGCAGACGGCGCCCACGCCGACCGTGTACGTCGAGGGCACCGACTTCGTGTTGCTCCAGCAGACCGATGCCGGTGACGTCACCGCCGCGGTCACCGCGGTCGACCTCCAGCTCGGCCTGGGCAACACGTCGACCAGCGGATGCGAGGCCGCCGACTTCGCCGGCTTCCCCGCCGGCAACATCGCCCTGATCCAGCGGGGGACGTGCACCTTCGAGCTCAAGGCCGAGAACGCGGCCGCGGCCGGGGCCACGGGCGCCATCGTTATGAACCAGGGCAACACCGACGGCGCCGATCGTCAGGGTCTGGCCGTCGTCACCCTGGGCGCCACCAACGAGAGTGGCATCCCCGCCATCTTCGTGACCTACAGCCAGGGCGTGGAGTTCAGCGAGACCGCCGGCCTGACCACCCGGATCTTCACCAACGTCGTCCGCGAGATCAAGCCGACGTTCAACGTCCTGGCCGAGCTGCCGGGTCGGCGCCGCGCGGAGGACGTGGTCATGGTCGGTGGCCATCTCGACTCGGTCGGCGCCGGGCCAGGCATCAACGACAACGGTTCGGGCAGTGCGGCCATCCTCGAGACCGCCATCCAGATGGCCGACGTCCGCCCGACGAACACCGTGCGTTTCGCGTGGTGGGGCGCCGAGGAGTCCGGCCTCGTCGGCTCGAACTTCTACGTGGCCAACCTCCCGCCGGAGGAGCTCGACGCCATCGCCCTGTACCTGAACTTCGACATGGTGGGCTCGTCCAACTACGTCCGGTTCATCTACGACGGCGACGGTTCGGCGTTCGGCCTCGCCGGCCCGGAAGGATCGGCCGAGATCGAGGCCTTCTTCGAGGGCTTCTACGCCGACCGCGGTCTCGCCCACGAGCCGACGCAGATCAGCTTCCGCTCCGACTACGCCGCCTTCTTCAACAACGGAGTCCCGTTCGGCGGGCTGTTCACCGGGGCCGAGGGCATCAAGACCCCCGAGCAGGTCGCCATCTTCGGCGGCACCGCGGGCCAGCAGTACGACCCGTGCTACCACCAGGCCTGCGACACGTTCGGCAACTTCGCGGCCGACGTCCTCGACCTCAACTCCGATGCCGTCGCCGCGTCGACCCTGACCTACGCGATGACCCCGGCGGCTGACCTGCCCGGGGCGAGTGCGGCCGCCGCGCTGGCCCGCACGTCTCTGGCGCCGGCCACCGTCCACGACCACGCCGCCGCGGCGTAGACCTATTCAGTAGGGCGATCCCGGTGAGGTCTCGTCGAGGACGAGACCCATCGGGATCGAATCCCACAGTTCGCCGTTGGCCCGCCTCCAGTGGCGCCGGAGGCGGCCCTCGGCGACGAACCCGAACCTCTCGTACAGCCGCTGCGCCCCCGTGTTGTGGGGCCAGACCTCGAGATAGATCTAGTGGGCGGCCTGGTCCTTCGACCAGGCCACCGCCCGCTCCAGGAGCAGGCTGCCGATGCCCCGGCCCCGCCAGCTGTCGGCCACGCCCATGCCCAGGTCAACAGGGCCGTGTCCGTCGAGCCCCACCCACACCCAGCCGACGAGCTCGCCGGCGCCCTCGGCGACGAACGTGGCCGTGCCCGCGGGCGGGACCTCGGTCGTGGCCCTCATGCGGCCCCGGCGTTCGTCGGACAGGGGTGCCTCGGCCTCGATCCACTCGCCCTCGGCCGCGATCGCCTCGAACAGGGCGATGAACGCCTCGGCCTCGTCCGGCCGGCGCGGCCGGATCACGACCTGGTGGGACCCTGCGGGCTCGCTCACGTCGCCTCGAAGCACCACTCGACCGGCGCCCGGGCCCGCTCCCGTGACTCGTTGACCCGCCACGTGATCACCTGGGCGCAGTTGCGCCCGGGGGGAAGCTGCTCGATCACCCGCCCCTCGCCGGGTCGGTACTCGACGATGTTCTGCGCCGGCTCGCGGAACAGCTGGTCCTCGGGGATCTCGGTGCCGTTGATCACCAGGGTCCCGGTCCAGCCCACGGCCAGGTCGGCGGCCACGTTGGCCTGTTGGAGGACCTCTGATCCCTGCGCCGGGACGAGGAACTCGATGATGTCGGGCGCACCGGCGGTGGGGCTGTCGGGCTCGCCCGTGTCGGCCCGCTGGACGGCGATCACCAGCCCACCGATGCAGGCCAGCACGACCACGGTGATGAGCAGCCGCCGGATGATGTCGGCCCGCGTGAGCGGAGCCCGCCGTCTCGCCGGGGATCGTGGCTGGGCGGGCGGACGGGTGGCCATGAGGGCGCCCATTCTGGCGAACCTGCCGTGGATTGTTCCCATTTGCGGGAACCATCCACCGAACATTGGTCGGGCCGGGGTGCACGGGCCGGCTCGGGCCGGTTGGGTACCCTCGACCGTTGTGGTCATGACCCGGATGAGCGATCAGCTCGGCCGGGTGCTCAGCGGCAGGTACCGGCTGGTGGCGCCGATCGGCGCCGGTGCATCGGCGCTGGTGTTCCTGGCCGACGACACCCGGCTGCGGCGCCGGGTCGCGATCAAGATCCTCCACGCCGGGCTGGCCGCGGACGAGACGTTCCTGCGCCGGTTCCGCACCGAGGCCCAGGCCGCGGCCGCCCTCAACCATCCCCACGTGCTCGCCGTCTACGACTGGGGCGACGACGACGGCACCGTCTACCTCGTCACCGAGTATCTCGACGGCGGCAGCCTGCGGGCCATGCTCGACGACGGCGGGCGTCTGACCCCGTCGCAGGCGCTCATGATCGGCCTCGAGGCGGCCAGGGGGCTCGACTTCGCCCACCGCCGGGGCTTCGTCCACCGCGACATCAAACCGGCCAACCTCCTCTTCGACGCCGACGGTCGGCTGCGCGTCGCCGACTTCGGGTTGGCCCGGGCCCTGGCCGAGGCGGCCTGGACCGAGCCGGCCGGTGCGGTCGTCGGCACCGCCCGCTATGCGTCACCCGAGCAGGCCAGGGGGGAGAAGGTCGACGGCCGCTCCGACATCTACTCGCTGGCCCTGGTGCTCATCGAAGCCGTCACCGGCCGGGTCCCCTTCGCGGCCGACACCACCATCGCCACGCTCATGGCGAGGGTCGACGCCGCGGTCGAGGTGCCGTCGGAGCTCGGCGAGCTGCGGCCGGTGCTGGCCCGGGCCGGCCGCCCCGTGCCCGACGATCGTCCGGACGCGGGCGAGTTCGCGCTCGGCCTCCTGGCGGCGGCCGAGGAGCTGGCCCGGCCCGAGCCGCTGCCGTTGGTCGGGGCGATCGTCGGCGACGGCAAGGGGTTCGACAACGACCCGACGCTGCTGCCCGAGGGCACGACCACGAAGGTGGCCACGACCACGGCGGCCGGGCCCGGCGCTGCGTCCGCCCCCTACGCGGGCGATGCGGAGGCCACCGCCACCGCCACCGACACCGCCACCGCCACGACGGTCGTCGATCTCGACGAGGTCGTCGAGGAGATCGACCCGGCCGAGGTCGAAGGGTTGCCCGGCGCCACCCGCAGGGAGCGGCGCCAGGCGGGCAAGGCCCGGCGTCGGGCCGACCGGGTCGCCGAGGCCGAGGCCCGGCGGCGGGCGAGGGACGCCAGGGGCCGGCCGTGGCGCAAGGTCCTCCTGGCCGTGCTGGTGGTCGCGGTCCTGGCCGCCGCCGGCGGGCTCGCCTACACCCAGCTGTACACGCCGAGCCACGACGTACCCGAGCTCATCGGCCAGAGCGAGGCCGACGCGACCGCTCGGGCCGACGAGCTCGGTTGGGAGGTGCGGCGCCTCGAGGACCGGCTCGACGGCAGCGATCCCGGCGACGTGATCTTCCAGAACCCGGAGCCGGGAACCCGCCTGCGGGAGGGCGAGACCATCTCGCTCACGATCTCGCTCGGCGCCACGCTGGCCGACGTCCCGGCCGACCTGGTCAACCGGCCGGCCGCCGACGTCGAGGCCGCGCTCGTCGCCGCCGGGTTCTCGGTCGGCGACGCGACCAGGGCCTTCGACGAGGAGGTCGCCACGGAGAACGTCATCTCCCTCGCCGTCGACGGCGTCACCCCGTTGCCCGCCCGGCTGCCCCGCGGGACGGTCGTCGACCTCACCGTCTCCCAGGGCCCGACGCCGCGCAGCATCCCGGCGGTTCCCGCCGGCGCCACCTTCGAGCTGTACGCCGCCGCCCTCCAGCAGGAACGCCTCCAGGTGACCAGGGGCGACGAGTTCAGCGCCACCGTCCCGGCCAACCAGATCATCTCCGTCACCCCGATTCCGGGCACCGAGGTACCTCGCGACTCTGCGGTCGCGGTCGTCGTGTCGCGGGGTCCGGCCGTCGTCGTCCCGAACGTGATCGGCCAGCCGCTGGCCCAGGCCATCGCCGCCCTGCAGCAGGTCGGGCTGGTCATCGTCGAGACCAGCGGCAACGGCGGCGTGCTCTCGACCGACCCGCCGCCGGGCGCTCAGGTGCCGCTGGGCACGGGGATCAGGGTCTTCGCCAGCGCCTGATATCCGGGGATCCCGGCTCGTCCGAACCCGGCGTATCCGTTGGGGCGGCCGCCTCATCGCGGCGGCTGGGGAACACCGCGTCCGGCAAGACCGCCCCAACGAATGCGCCGGGAGGTGCACAGTACCACCAGAGGTCCAGCCCTTAGGCTGCCCGATCGTGACCGCCCCCGTGATCCCCGGAGCCGAGCCGTTCACCGCCGACGGAGGGCCGCACGGCTTCCTCGCCATCCACGGGTTCACGGGCAACCCGTGCTCCATGCGGCCGCTGGCCGCGCGCTTCGCCGACGCCGGATGGGCCGTCGAATGCCCGTTGCTGCCCGGGCACGGGACCGCGGTCGACGACCTGCTCCCGACCGGTTGGAGCGACTGGTCGGCAGCGGCCGACGACGCGTACCTGCGGCTGGCCGATCGGGTCGAAGGCCGGCTCGTGATCGGCGGCCTGTCGATGGGCGGAACCCTCACCGCCTGGCTGGCGGCCCGCCACCCGGGGGTGGCCGGGATCGTCCTCGTCAACCCGCTGGTGGCCCCGGCCGGCCAGCTGCGCGACATCGTCCAGGCCGGCGTCGACATGGGCCAGGAGACGATCGCCGCCATCGGCGCCGACATCGCCGACCCAGACGCGACCGAGCTGGCCTACGAGGAGACCCCGCTTCATCCGCTGCTCTCGTTGTTCGACGCGGTCGAGGGGCTGCAGCCCGATCTGGCGTCGATCGCGATGCCGGTCCTGCTGCTCACCAGCCCGCAGGACCATGTCGTCCCGCCGTTCAACAGCGACCATCTGGCCGACGCGGTGAGCGGCCCGGTCGAGCGGGTCACCTTGGCGCGCAGCTTCCACGTGGCCACCCTCGACTACGACCGCGACGAGCTCGAGCAGCGGGCGCTCGACTTCGCGGCCAAGGTCACCGGTCCGTAGGACGCGCCCCCAACCGATTTCGGTCCCAACCCCACCACCTACCATGCACTCGATGGGTGCCATCACGCGCGACGACGTGGCCCACGTGGCCCGGCTGGCCCGGCTGCGGCTGACCGACGAGGAGCTCGACCTCTTCACCGACCAGCTGGCCAAGGTGCTCGACCACGCCCGTGACGTCGAGGCGCTCGACGTCGCCGACGTGCCCGAGACGGCGCATCCCTACCCGCTGCGCAACGTCTTCCGGCCGGACGAGCGGCAGCCGTCCCTCGACCGCGACGAGGTGTTGGCCCAGGCGCCCGATGTCGAGGACGGCCGGTTCAAGGTCCCGCCGATCCTCGGTGAGGAGCCATGACCGGTCGTCCCGTGACCATGCTTCCTCGGGGGCTGCGCCCCCGTGCCCCATCGTCGTCCGGCTCGCTGGCGCTCGCACGGCCGAGTGGTCACGGGCTCAAGACAAGCAGGGTGCCGGTGGTCGTCCCGTGACCACCGCGATCGAGGCGGCCGCCGCCGTCCGCTCGGGTGCGGGCTCGGCCCGGGCCCAGGTCGAGGCGTGCCTGCGGGTGATCGACGAGCGCGAGCCGTCGCTGCACGCCTTCAACCTGGTCCTGGCCGACGACGCCCTGGCCTCAGCCGATGCCGTCGACCGGATGGTCGCCGCGGGCGACGATCCCGGGCCGCTGGCCGGGGTCCCGATGGCCCTGAAGGACAACGTGTGCACGCGGGGCATCCCGACCACCTGCTCGTCACTCATCCTCGACGGTTGGCGGCCCCCCTACGACGCCACCGTCGTCGAGCGCCTGGCCGCAGCGGGGGCGGTCGTCGTCGGCAAGACCAACCTCGACGAGTTCGCGATGGGCTCGTCGACCGAGAACTCGGCGTTCGGGCCGACGGCCAACCCCCACGACCAGACCAAGGTGGCGGGCGGTTCGAGCGGCGGCAGCTCCGCCGCGGTGGCCGCCGGCCTGGCCGTCGCCGGGCTCGGCTCCGACACCGGGGGCTCGATCCGGCAACCGGCGGCGTTGTGCGGCGTGGTCGGGCTCAAACCCACCTACGGCCGGGTCTCCCGGTTCGGCCTGGTCGCCTTCGCGTCGTCGCTCGACCAGATCGGCCCGCTCACCACCACCGTCGCCGATGCCGCCCTCCTGCTCGAGGTGATCGGCGGTCACGACCCCCGGGACACGACGTCGATCCCCGAGCCGATGGCCCCGCTGGTGGCCGGGCTCGACCGCGGCGTCGACGGGCTGCGCATCGGCATCGTCGGCGAGCTCATGGGGGAGGGCATCGCCCCCGACGTGGCGGCCCGGGTTCACGACGCGGCCGAGGCCCTCGAGGCGGCCGGGGCCAAGATCGAGGAGGCCTCGGTGCCGGCGGCCGTCTACGGCGTGTCGGCCTACTACCTGATCGCCCCGGCCGAGGCGTCGAGCAACCTGGCTCGCTACGACGGCGTCCGCTACGGCCTGCGGGTGGCCGGCCCCACCACCGGCGACATGTACGACGCCACCCGCACCGCCGGCTTCGGCGCCGAGGTCAAGCGGCGCATCATGCTCGGCACCTACGCCCTCTCCGCCGGGTACTACGACGCCTACTACGGCAAGGCCCAGAAGGTGCGGACGTTGATCATCCGCGACTTCGCCGCGGCCTACGACAGGGTCGACCTGCTGCTCGCCCCGACCTCCCCGACCACCGCGTTCGACATCGGCGCCAAGACCGCCGATCCGCTGGCCATGTACATGAACGACGTGTGCACGATCCCGTCGAACCTCTCGGGCGACCCGGCCGTCTCGGTACCGTTCGGCGTCGGCGACGACGGGCTGCCGGTCGGTGTCCAGGTGCTCGGGCCGTCGCTCAGCGAACCCCTGCTGTTGCGGGCCGCGGCCGCGATCGAGGCGGCGGCACCGTGACCGCCGTGACCGACCCGACCACGCTCGACGGTTGGGAGACGGTGGTCGGGCTCGAGGTCCACAGCGAGCTCGCCACCCGCACCAAGCTGTTCTGCGGCTGCCCCAACGCCTTCGGCTCCGAGCCCAACACCAACATCTGCCCGGTGTGCCTCGGCCTCCCCGGGTCGCTCCCTGTGGTCAACGCCACGGCGGTCGAGTACGCCATCCGGCTGGGACAGGCGCTCCACTGCGACGTCGTACCTTCGATCTTCGCCCGCAAGAACTACTTCTAGCCCGACATGCCGAAGGACTACCAGATCAGTCAGTACGACCGACCGATCAATGTGGACGGTTGGCTCGAGCTGCCATCCGGACAGCGGGTCGGCATCGAGCGGGCCCACATGGAGGAGGACACGGGCAAGAACACCCACGTGGGCCGGAGCGGCCGCATCCACGCCGCAGAGTACGCGCTCATCGACTACAACCGGGCCGGGGTGCCCCTGGTCGAGATCGTGAGCGCGCCCGATCTGCGCTCGACCGACGAGGCCAGGGTCTACGTGCAGGAGCTGCGAGCCATCCTGCTCGCCCTCGGGGTGTCCGACGCCAGGATGGAGGAGGGCTCGATGCGGGTCGACGCCAACGTGTCGGTCCGACGGGACGGCGACGAGGTGCTGGGCACGCGCTGTGAGATCAAGAACCTGAACTCGGTCCGGTCGCTGGTGCGGGCCATCGACTACGAGGCCAGGCGGCAGGTCGAGCTGCTCGAGACCGGCGACCGGGTCGTGCAGGAGACCCGCCACTGGGACGAGGAGGCGGGGCGGACCCGTCCCGGACGCACCAAGGAGGAGGCCGAGGACTACCGCTACTTCGCCGAACCCGACCTGGTGCCGGTCGAGCCCGATGCCGACTGGCTGGAGGCGGTGCGGGAGGCCCAGCCGCCGCTCCCCGCCCACCGGCGGGCGGCGTTGGCCGCGTCGGCCGGGACCGACCCGACGGCGGCCGCGGTCGTGCTCGCCGTCGATCGAGGCCTCGACGGCCTGGCCCTGGCCGCCATCCACGCCGGGGCCGACCCTGGGCGGGTGCTGACCCACGTTCAGCACAATCTGGCGGTGGCCGGGGCCGAGCGCCTGGACGCCGACCAGTTCGCCCGGCTGGTGGTGATGGAGTCCGACGGCCGGCTCACCGCGACCCAGGCCAAGGTGGTGCTGGCCGACCTGGTGGCCGGGGGGGGCGACCCGGCCAAGCTGGCCGCAGACAGGGGTTTCGAGGCCATGACCGCCGACGACCTGGATGCCGTGGTCGACGAGGCCATCGCGGCCGAGCCCGCCGCGTGGGCCAAGTTCGTCGCCGGCGACGGCAAGGCCATGGGCGCCCTCATCGGCTACGTCATGGCCAAGACCGAGCGCAAGGCCGACGGCAAGGCGGTCAGCGCCCTCCTCCAGGAGCGGCGCCGCGCCGACGCCCAGGACTGACGCGGCCCCCCGCCCACCTGGCCATCTCGAACTTGCCGTGGATAGTTCCCATTTTGGGGAAACATCCACCGAACATTCGGATCGGGGCGGTGTGTGGTGACCGATGCCACTTCCGAGACTCTTGCGTATCGGAAGTCGGTCCTCATAGGGTGGGCTCCCGTGAGCGAAACGACACCGTCTCGTATCGAATCTGCCGATGCCACGGCGGCGCCCCCGGGCCCGCCCGCGATCGCGGTCGACGGGCACCCGCGGCGCTGGCTCGTCCTCGGGGTCCTGTGCCTCAGCCTTCTCTTGATCGTGCTCGACAACACGATCGTCAACGTGGCCCTGCCCAGCATCCAGCGCGACCTCGGCGCCAGCACCAGCCAGCTCCAGTGGATCGTCGATGCCTACGTGCTCGTCTTCGCCGGCCTGCTGCTGACCGCGGGGGCCCTCGGCGACCGCTTCGGCCGCCGGGGGGCGCTGTCGATCGGGCTGATCATCATGGGCCTGGCCTCGGCCCTGTCGGCCCTGGCCACCGACCCGGCCCAGCTCATCGCGACCCGGGCCCTGATGGGCGTCGGCGGCGCGCTCATCATGCCGGCCACCCTGTCGATCCTCACGAATGTCTTCACCAACCCGAAGGAGCGGGGCCGGGCCATCGCCATCTGGGCCGGCACCAGCGGCATGGCCGTGGCCCTGGGCCCGGTGACCGGCGGCTGGCTGCTCGAGCACTTCTGGTGGGGCTCGGTGTTCCTGGTCAACATCCCCGTGGTCATCATCGCCCTGATCCTGGGCGCGCTGATCGTCCCGACGTCGCGCGACCCGGCGACCCCGCCCCTCGACATCCTCGGCGCCATCCTCTCGATCCTCGGGCTGGTCAGCCTGGTCTGGGCCATCATCACCGCCGGCGCCGACGGCTGGAGCGATCCCGCGGTGCTCGCCGGGTTCGCCGCCGCCGCCGTGCTGCTGGCCGGGTTCTTGGTCCGGGAACGGGTCACGCCCTACCCGATGCTCGACACCAGCCTGTTCAGGAACCGTCGGTTCAGCGCGGCCAGCGGCGCCATCACCCTCACCTTCTTCGCCATGTTCGGCTCGATGTTCCTCCTGACCCAGTACCTCCAGTTCGTCCTGGGGTACACGCCGCTCGAAGCCGGCATCCGGCTCATACCGATGGCCGGCGTGATGATGGTGGTCGCGCCGACCAGTGCCCGGCTGGTCGAGCGGCTGGGCAGCAAGGTGATCGTCGGGACGGGCCTCGCCATCGGCGCCGCCGGCCTGGCGACCACCAGCCTGCTGACCGCGGGATCGTCCTACGGGCAGGTGCTCGGGGCGATGCTCATCCTGGCCACCGGTTTGGCGCTGGTGATGGCGCCGGCCACCGAGTCGATCATGGGCTCGCTCCCGTTGGCCAAGGCCGGGGTGGGGTCGGCCGTCAACGACACCACCCGCCAGGTGGGCGGGGCCCTCGGCATCGCCGTGCTCGGCAGCCTGCTGGCCGGCAGCTACTCCGGCAGCATGCGTGACGCCCTGGCCTCGGCGCCCGTGCCGCTGCCCGCCGGGCTGGCCAACGCCGCGGCCGAGCAGCTGGGCGGCGCCCTGACCGTGGCCCAGCAACTCGGCGGGGCCGCGGGCCAGGCCCTGGCCGACACGGCAAGGTTGGCGTTCGTCGACGGCATCGGCGTCTCGCTGCTCGTCGGCGCGGCGGTGCTCCTGATCGCGTCGATCGGCGTGTTCCTGTACCTGCCGGCCCGGGCGCCCGAACGATCCGAGCTCCCACAGCCCGGGCCCGAGGACGCGACCGCGACGGTGCAGCCCGAATGGTCCACGGTGGAGGCATGATGTGGACGTGAAGCCCGACGCCGCCGAGACCGAGAAGCGGCCCGGGCGTCCCCGGGACCCGGGCGTCGAGAAGGCCGTCTCCGACGCCGTGGTCAAGGTGCTCGCCGAGTGTGGGATGGCGGGCTTCACCGTCGAGAAGGTGGCCGCCGCCGCCGGGGTCGGGAAGGCCACGGTGTACCGCCGGTGGCCGTCGAGGGAGGACCTGATCCAGGAGATCTGGCAGCACGTCAACGACGACTTCCCCAGGCCGGACACCGGCGACCTCCGGAAGGATCTGCTGATCTTCGTCGGCACGCTGGCCGGCTTCATGGCCGACCCCGAACGACGGTTGGCCGTCAGTCACCTCGTCGCCGCGGCCAAGCTCGACCCCGAGCTCGGCCGGCGATTCAACGTCTTCAAGCAGAAGCGCTTCGACGCCGTGCGGGAGATGGTCCGGCAGGCGAAGAAGCGCAGAGAGGTGCGGGCCGGGCTCGACGAGGACGTGGTGGTCGAGATGATCGTGGCCGGCGTGTTCCTCCGGATCATGGTCAGTGGCGGCGATATCGACCAGCGCTACGCGGAGCAGTGCGTCGACATCGTGCTCGACGGGATCCGCAAGCGGTAAACCGCGTGCGGTCGGCCCGCGGCTGGAGTAGACCACCCCACGTGGACCACGAGATGCGGCCGATCACCGACGGCGAGTTCGAACGGCTCATCCGCTCGGCGGCGGGGACGTTCGGCGAAGACGTGTCGCCTGAGGCGATCGACCATGACCGGCGGTTCTTCGAGCTCGAACGGAGCCTGGCCGTGTTCGACCGCGGCGACATCGTCGCCTCGGCGGGCGCCTTCTCGTTCGACCTCACGCTGCCGGGGCTGGCCACCGTGCCCGCCGCCGGAGTGACGTGGGTGACCGTCCGGCCGACGCATCGCCGGCAGGGCATCCTGCGCCGGATGATGGACCGCCAGCTCGACGATGTCGCCGCGGCGGGCGAGCCGATCGCGGTGTTGATCGCGACCGAGGCCACCATCTACGGCCGTTTCGGTTACGGCATCGGCACCCGGTGCAACGTCGTCGAGATCCGCACGGAGGGCCTTGGGCTCATGCCGGCCCCTCGGGCGGGTGGGCGGGTGCGCCTGCTCGAACCGGACGACGCCCGCAAGGTGCTGCCCGGCCTGTACGACGACCATCGGCGGGCCCAGCCCGGCGCGCTCACCTGCAACGAGCGGTGGTGGGACTCGTACATCAGCGACCCGGAGAAGCTCCGCGACGGCTACTCGAGCCGATACTACGCCGTCCACGAGAACGAGGCGGGCGAGGCCGACGGCTATGCCGCCTATCGCATCTCGTGGAGCAGCTGGTCGCCGGAGCGGCCGGGGGCCACCCTCCGACTCGACCGACTGCACACGGCCGGTCCCGAGACCGATGCGGCCCTGTTCGACTTCCTGCTCGGCGTCGACCTGATCTGGAACATCGAGCTGCGGGCCCGACCGGTCGACGACCACCTGCGGTGGCGGCTGAGCAACTTCCGACGCTACCGGGTCATGCGCACCAACGACTGGCTGTGGGTGCGGCTGGTCGACCTTCCGGCCGCCCTCGCCGCTCGCACGTACTCGACCGACGACACCCTGACGATCGATGTCACCGATCCGTTCCGTCCGGCGAACAGCGGCGTGTACCGGATCGACGGCGGGCCCGAGGGGGCGACCTGTGAGCGGGTCGACGTCGGCGTCGACGCCGACCTGGCGCTGCCGGTCGACATCCTCGGGGCGGCCTACCTCGGCGGAACAGCGCTCGCCACCCTGGCCGCCGCCGGCTGGGTCGCCGGGTCGCCCGAGGCCGTGGCCCGGGCCGACGCCATGTTCCGCTCGGTGCCGGCCCCGTTCTGCGACCGGGACTTCTGAAACTCGACGCATCTCGCGCCGCTGGGCGGCGCGTCGTGCGTCGAGAATCGTTGTTCAGGCCGCCGGGGCGCCCGTCACCATCCACCGGCCGCCGACATACCGGGCCGACAACGCCACCAGGCGGGCGAACATCCAGGCGCCGATGGCGGCCCACAGCCAGCCGACCCCGAGGTCGAGCACCAGCACGGCGGCCGCTCCGACCACGAACACCGCCGTCGCCGCCGCCATGGCCCGGGCCAGGAAGCGCATGTCGCCGGCCCCGATGAGCACGCCGTCGAGCACGAACACGACCGCGTTCACCGGCTGCATGGCGGCGACGAACCACAGCAGGAACCCGGTCAGGGCGACCACCGCCGGGTCGTCGGTGAACAACTCGGGCACGACCGGCCGCAGCAGCACCACCAGCAGTCCGAACCCGGCCCCGAGCCCGACGCCGAGCTCGATCATCCGGTTGGCCGCGGCGCGGGCGTCGTCGGGCCGGTCGGCGCCCAGCCGGCGGCCGGTCATGGCCTGACCGGCGATGGCGATGGCGTCCAGCCCGAGGGCGAGCAGGCTCCAGATGGCGAAGGCCACCTCGTGGGCCGCGACCGCCGCGGTGCCGATCCGCGCCGCCACCGCGGTCGAGAGCGAGATGGTGACCCTGAGGGCCATGGTGCGCACGAGGAGGTCGACGCCGACCGCGGCCAGCCGTCCGATCGACGCCACGTGCGGCCGCAGCGAGATGCCGAACGTCCGCACCGCCCTGACCACGCCGGTCGCGTAGACGGCGGCCGCTCCCACCTGGGCGAGCACGGTCGAGAGGGCCGAGGCCCCGATCCCGAAGCCGAGGCCGTAGATCAGCACCAGCTCGAGGGCCAGGTTGAAGCCGGCGGACACCACGGCCACGACGAGCGGGGTCCGGGTGTCCTGGCGACCCCTCAGGTAGCCGGTGCCGGCCAGCACGACGAGCAGGGCGGGCCCGCCGAGCAGGCTGATGCGCAGGTACACCAGGGCGTTGGCCGCCACCGCGCCCCGCCCGCCGAACAGCGACACCAGCGGACCGGCGAGCAGCAGGCCGGCGCCGGTCACCACCACACCGATGGCCACGGCGAGCCACAGGCTCTGGATGCCCTGGTGGGCCGCCTCCCGCTGGTTGCCCGCTCCGATGAGGCGGGCGACCGCGGCCGTCGTGCCGTAGGCCAGGAAGATGAAGATCGAATAGCCGCTGAGCAGGATGGCCGCGGCCACGGCCAACCCGGCCAGCTCGTCGGTGCCCAGGTGGCCGACCACCGCGGTGTCGGCCAGGAGGTAGAGCGGCTCGGCCACCAGGGCGCCGAACGCGGGAACGGCCAGCCGCAGGATCTCCCGGTCGTACGGGCTCGAGCGCCTCATCCCGTGGGGGCCGGCGGCGGGCGCACCCGCGAGGGAACCACCCGGTTCACGGCGCCATCCATGCTCAGGAGGTACGGCTCGCCGTCCGGGCCGGGCCCGAGCGCGATCGGTTCGTCGGTGGCGACCCCGAGGTCGACCACGTCGGGCGGCTCCCCCGGCCGGTAGCGGACGCCGTACACCGAACCGGCGCAGAAGTCGGTGAACAGGTACATCCCGTCCAGCGAGGGCAGGGCGGTGCCGCGATAGGTGAAGCCCCCGACGACCGCGCACCACCCGCCGCGATGGGCGAACGTGAGCACGGGCTCGACGCCGCCCGGGGTCCGGCCGCCCTGGAACTCGTGGGTGCCCTCCCGTCGGTCCCACTCGAAGTCGGCGCCCGCCTGCCGGCCGGGCGGCAGCCAGTTCAGCTCCTCCCAGCAGCCCTGGCCGACGTCCGCGACCCGGAGGTCACCGGTCGGCCGGTCGAACCAGATCCGGTACGGGTTGCGCAGGCCGTAGGCAAACACCTCGGGGCGGGCGTCGTCCTGTCCGACGAACGGGTTGTGGTCGGGCACGGTGTAGGACCGTTCGCCGCCGGGGTCCGGCTCGATGCGGAGAATCTTCCCCAGCAGGACGTCGAGACGCTGGGCGTTCCCCGCGGGGTCGCCCAGCCCACCACCGTCGCCGGTCGAGATGTAGAGGTGCCCGTCGGGACCGAACACCAGGCCGCCGCCGTGGTGCTGCTTCGACGGCGGATGGCCGATCTCGATGATCAGACGCTCACCGCTCTGGTCGGGTCGCCCGTTCTCGATCGGGTAGGCCGCGATCACGTCGGTGTTGTCGGCCCGGGTGCGGTAGAGGTAGAGCCAGTCGCCGGCGGGCGAGTAGGTCGCGGCCAGCAGCCCGCCGTCGCCGGTCGTCAGCGTGTCGTCCGTGAAGTCGAGCACCGGCGGACCCGCGGTGTTCCCGTCGAAGGTGAGGACCAGGCCCCCCCGCTGGCCGATCACGCCGTCGCCGCCACCAGGGGGAAAGGCGATCGTCGACGGTTGCTCGACCCGGGCCCGCCGGAGCGGCGAGAGCGTCGGCCGCTCGGCGGACCGGGTGGCCACGGGCTGCACGTAGCCGAGTCCGCAGGACCGTTCGGCGGCGTCGCGGCTGCGCTCGCGTTCGTCGCGGCCGAGGCTCGCCGCCCAATCGCCACCCGCCAGCCCGGCGCCGAGCGACAGCGGCAGCGCGACGACGAGCAGAGCGATCATCAGCGGCCGGGACACGGGCCGCAGGTTATGACGCGGCCACCGGCTCCTTCGGCTCGTGCTCGGTGACCTCGCGCTCGGCCGCGTCGATGTCGCCGTCGCTCACCACCAGCCGGGCCAGGACGATCAGCATCTGGATCGCGGCCATGACCACGAAGGTGGCCCGGACGCCGATCCACTCGGCGAGGGCACCACCGATGAGCGCGCCGAGTGGCATCGAACCCCAGGCCAGCAGCCGGTAGCTGGCGTTCATCCGGCCCAGCAGGTGGGGCGGGGTGATCCGCTGGCGCAGCGACACGGTGACCACGTTCCAGACCACGATGGCGAACCCGCCGACGAAGAACCCCACCATCACCGGCACCACTTCGGGCCAGATCGCGGGGACCGCGGTCGTCGCGGCGATGGCGGCGCCGGCCAGGACGACCGTGTTGACCTTGCCCAGCGCCCGCTCGATGCGGGCGGCCGCAAACGAGCCGACCACCGAGCCGACGGCCATCGGGACCGTCAGCACGCCGAACCCGGCCTCGGTCAGCCCGAGGGGCCCGGGGGCGACGGCATAGATCGGAAGCAGGGCAAACGCGCCCGTGTTCGCCAGGTTGGCAACCCCCGTCATCACCGCGAACGTGCGCAGCACCCGATGGTGGAACAGGAACCTGAGCCCTTCGGTGATGTCGGTGCGGAGCTTGGCCGGCGGTCCGACGCGGTCGACCTTGAACGAACCGACCATCGCCACCAGAGCGAGGAAGCCGACGAGATAGGCCAGGGCGCTACCGACGAACGCCAGCGCCATCGCGGTGCCGACGAGGATGCCGCCGAGCGGGGGCCCGATGAACTGGTTCATCGTGAGCTCGACCGCGTACAGCCGGCCGTTGGCCCGGCTGAGGTCGTCGTGCTTGACGATCATCGGCATGATCGACTGGGCCGCGGTGTCGAAGAGGGTCTCGCCGATGCCGAGGGCGAAGGCGATGACGTACAGCATCCAGAGCCGCGCCGCGTCGAACATGACGAGCACGCCGATCATCCCGATGAGCGCAGCTCGGGCCACGGCCACCAGCACCATGGTGCGGCGCCGGTCGAGCCGGTCGGCCAGGGCGCCGGCCTGCAGCGCGAACAGCAGCCAGGGGAGCCGGGCGGCCAGGGCCACCCCGGCGATCAGGGCCGGGGAGCGGGTGAACGTCAGGGCCAACAGTGGAAGGGCGATCTGGAAGACGCCGTCGGCCAGATTGGAAAAGCCGGACGCCGTCCACAACCGGCGGTAGTTGGGCCCGAGACTCACCCGACGATCCTCCCCGAGTGATTGGGAAAAGTCAATCGATTATACTGTCGCCGATGGATCGGACCACCACCAAGCGACGGGAGGCGACACCGGCCGAGTTCAAGGCCATGGCCCATCCCCTGCGCATGAGGATCCTGCGGCTGTGCGTGCACGAGTCGCTCACCAACAAGGAGATCGCCGACCGCCTCGACAGGAACCCGGCCACCGTGCTGCACCACGTGCGCATCCTGGCCGACACGGGATTCCTCCGCAGCGAGCGACCCAGGACCGGCGCTCGGGGCGCGCTGGAGAAGCCGTACCGGGCCACCGGCAAGTCGGTGGCCCTCTCGGCCGACATCTTTCCGGCCGACGCCCGCCAAACTGAGAACCTGGCGATGATCGACGCCCTGCGGGGCGAGCTCATCGATTCGGGCCCGGACAGCGTGCGCGAGCTCTCGCGGCTCGGCCTCAAGCTGAACGACGACGCCGCCCAGGAGCTGTGGCGACGACTCGAGGACCTCCTTGCGGATTGCATCGCACGAGGCGACGACCCTGACGGCAGGATGTACGGCCTGTTCGTGGCCCTCCACGAACGGACGTAGATGCCGCGCCGCGGAGGGCGGCGGCCATGGCGGCGACGGCGAGCGGTGCCGTGGGTCGCCCGGCGATCCAGCGATGTCTCGGCTCAGGCCGTAGGACGCTCGTAGTCGGCGAACTTGGCTCTCAGGTCCTTCTTGGAGAACTTCATTACCCCGCGTGACCAGCATGTTCGTCGCTCGATGGCTGCTGTTGCCACAGTCGCGCCACGCTAACGCGCCTATGCTCCACGCCATGCCGGGGATCCGAAAGGCAGGCGTCTACGGCCCGAGGAAGGTCAGCAACGGCGTTTGGGAGGTTCGATGGCGCCTTTACCTCACCGGGCGCCCCAGCCCACTCGAGCGACGCCGAATCTTCCGCGGGACGGGTGGCCGAGCACGCGCCGACGCCTATCGAAGGCGCCTCGAAAACGCGGCGGCGGGACTCGTTGAGCACGGCCAACGGTGGTCGTTCACCGACGACTACGAACCGACCCTCGGCGGGGACAGCAAGCCTCATTCCGACACAGTCTGGACGCTCAGCTGTGCGTGGCGCACCGCGACTTGGCGACACCACTCGGGCAATGGTCGCCGATCGGCCAGCCACGCTCTCCGCGCCATGGTCCGCACACTCGTTCGTGACGACGCCCCGACTCCACCGGCCGGCGTCGACGGTTACTTGCGCACGGTCGCGTTTCGAACCGAGCGAGATCCCACCGATGACGAGGTGGCTGAGCTCGCTGATGATTCCGGCGATATCACCCACCGGAACAGGGGCCGGGTCGAGCGATGGAGCGTCAGTGAGGTTCTCGAGGGCCGCGAATGGCTCGTCACCAACAGCCTGTCGATCCGGGAGCTCGATCGGGATCGACTTCGGGGACTCATCGCCGAACTCGGCCGGGGAACTGCCCCCAACACCGAACGCAGCCGGTGGACGTATGTCAGAGCCGTCCTCAACTGGGGCGCGGACGAGGTCAATACCGAAGGCGAGCTCCGGTGCCCGGCCGGCCTTACCCGTGGCCTCAAGGTCCGCGGCGCACAACGTTCCACTGTGGAAGATGTTGGCGAGATCCCGACTATCGAGGAGATGTGGACCCTTGCCTGGGCCGTCGGGCTTGTGGCCGACCCGCGGTGGTTTGCGTTGCCAACAACCCTCGGAGGGGCCGGGTTGCGAATCGGTGAGGCTGCGGCGCTTGAGCGCCGCCACTGCGTGGATGACGCGTCGACTGGCGGCATGTGGCTGACCGTCCGCGCCAATCTGGCGTCGCCGGGGGCGCAGTGGACCGACAGCGGGGAAGCCACCGAGCGACGCGGCACGAAGGGCAAGGGCCCGACCGGGAACACGAAGGGACGACGCACCTACCTGCCGCCCGCCGAGGCCGCCATCCTCCGAGATCATCTCGCCCTGTTCGTTCCCCGGCGGGCTGACGCGCTCGTGTTCACCGGCAAGCGTGGCGGACCATTGCGTGTCCCCCACTTTCAGCGTGACGTGTGGAAGCCAGCTCGACAACGGGCCTTCCCCCCGCCACATCGGCTCGCCGCGGTGAACCGGCACTCGCTACGGCACCTCGCCTGCACGCGCTGGCTGCGTTCGGGAATCGCGCTGACGACAGCGGCCCGTTGGGGTGGCTGGGCGTCTGTGGCCACGATGGTCGACTTCTACGACAGCGTTCTGCCGAACGACGATGCGTCGGCGGCCGCCGCAATCGCCACTACGCAGCCCGTTTCGCGGCCCATCGCATCAGGTCCCGGCGACGGCACCTCCACTCGCCGTTCGGCAGCTTGAAGGCCTCGGCTGGGAAGTCGGGGTAGCCGCGCTGGGTCCACTTCGTGATCGTGTTGTACGACACGCGCAGCACCTCGGCCATTTCTGCGAGCGTCAGCAGGTCGTCGTCGCTAGACACTGCTCACTCGCTGAGGCGCACATGACCTCGAATGACTCTGCTTTACACTGGTTGTATGCGGAGACATGTGGTTTCGTTGGCGTCGCTGGCCGGAACGCTCGCGTTCGAGGCCGCGGCGGTCATCGCCCTGTTTCGGCTTGGCTCGGCCAACGGCTTCGAAATCGCGTGGTCGGACCTGGGCGTCTGGCTGGAGGTGACGCCCCCCGAGGACGCGGTAGTGGCGATCGTTCGCGTCTTGGCGCTGGCGCTGGCCTGCTGGCTGTTGGCGACGACGTTTCTGTACTTGCTGGCCAGCCTCGCCGGCGTGCCGTCGCTGGTTCGGGGCGTGCGGTGGGCAACCTTGCCCGCCGTGCAACGCCTTGTCGACGGCGTCATGGCGACGTCGATCGTGGCGGCGTCCACGCTGAGCAGTTCGGCACTCGTGATGGCGCAGGAGCCAACACGGGAGCCGGCCGCAGAGACGCGCGGCTACGTGCCGGTGCCGGCCGATGATGGCGAGCCGTCGTACACGCCGGTCCCGGCGGGCGACACCACACCAACCACGAGCACGACGGTTGCGGAACAGCCAGCGCCGACCGAGGCTCCGCCGACTCCTTCGGCCGCGACGCCAGCGACCCCGGCGACCTATGTCGTGGCCCCCGGGGACAACCTGTGGAGGATTGCCGAGCGGCACCTCGCCGCAGCCAGTGGCCGACCGGTCGAAGCCTTGCCGCTGGCCGACGTCCACGCTTACTGGCTGCGGTTGATCGACACGAACCTGGCACACCTGGCGTCGGGCGACCCGAACCTCATCTTCCCCGGCGAGCAGCTCATGCTGCCGCCCCTGACCGCTCAGTAGCGACCCTCTCACGCCGCGTCGACCCCGGCCATGCGGGCGTCCGTATTGACGATCTCCTTTTCGTGGGCACCAACGTGATGGTCGACGAGGTGTGAGGTCCTGCCGACCTTCCAGATCGCTTCCCCAACGGCCAGGGAGGGCAGGCGGGCCTGGTCGGAGCGGCTGAGGCCCAGGAGCTCGGCGGTTTCGCCGAGCTCGCCTTCGGCTTGGGCGTAGATGATGCGGGTCTCGGTGTCGGACAGGAGGCCCTTGGCCAGGGCGACCTGTTCGGAGCGGGCGTCGCCGGCCGAGAGGAGATCGCTGAGTCGGTGGAGGACGATGATGTTGGCGACGC
Organism: Acidimicrobiales bacterium; assembly: GCA_050744245.1. Classification (GTDB taxonomy): domain Bacteria; phylum Actinomycetota; class Acidimicrobiia; order Acidimicrobiales; family JBOGGX01; genus JBOGGX01. The sequence goes on along the minus strand of JBOGGX010000004.1, from coordinate 351 downwards.
CGTGTTGGCGGGCGAGTTTGAGGCTGGACCGGAGCCAGCGGGCGGTGCCGAGGTGGTTGAGGAGCCGCCAGGCCTCGTCGAGCACGATGTAGCGGCGGCCGGCGTGGGGGCGGACGATGGCGGCCTGGATCCAGGCGGTGGCGCAGGCCATGAGGATGGCGAGGGTTTCGTCTTCGGGGACGGCGGAGAGGTCGAGGACGACGAGGGGGCCGTCCCAGTCGACGGCGACGGTGGTGGGGCCGTCGAACATGCCGGCCAGTTCGCCGTCGCACAGGCGCCGGAGCTCGAGGGCGACGTCGTGGCTGGCCCGGGCGAGCTCGGCGGTGGTGGTGCGGATCTCGTCGGCGGCGC
>JBOGGX010000003.1:0-2683 GCA_050744245.1 Acidimicrobiales bacterium | reverse complement strand
CCCGGTCCCGACCCATCGAGCGAACAGCTCCGGGCATCAAGAGGCAATAGTCAGCCCACGTGCCTCACGTGCCTCACCCATGAAAATGGCGCCCCACCAGCCATTTCACGGGAATGAGTACAGATAATGGGACCGAGCTGGCCACCGCCGGCATCGACCTGTTGGTCCTGCGCGAGCTCATGGGTCACGCATCGCCGGAGACGACGGCGGCCTACGTGCACCTCTCGCCCGACACCCTGGCCGACGAGTTCGCCAAGGCCAGGGCGGCCATCCGATGAGCGCTCCCGCCGCCGTCGCCCTGGAGGCCGCCGGCGCGCCCGACCATCTCGTGGACTACGCCCTCTTCGTGGCGGGCCTGGCCATTGGGCCAGACGCCAGGCGGTTGCGCCGCAAGGCCGCCGCCTCTCTGCTCGAGGCCCATCCCGATCTGGTGGCGTGGATGGAACGGCCCACCACCGCGCGCCTCGCCGATCTACGCCGGACGCGGGCGTGGTCCTTCGTGACCTGGTGCCTCTTGGAGGGCGTGCTCGCTCCCGACCTCGATCTCCTTCTCGCCAAGACGCCCGGCAACCTCTACACCCAATGGGGACAGCGCCATCCCGGCGACGTCGACCGAGTCGTTGAGGTGGCCCGGCGATTCGGCTGGAGCGGCAACTGGACTCGCGACGTGAGTCGCGGCGGGCTGGCGCTCATGTGCCTGTGGGCGGGCAAGAACCTCGACCAGCTGACCGACGCCGACTTCGACGCCTTCACCCTCGCCGTTGACACCACACCGTCGGCCGGCCGCGACACCCGCTCGCACAACCACGCCCGGGCCTTCAGCCTCCACCAGGCCTGCTACGAGCTGCGGATCTGCTCGCGCACGCCACGCAAGAACCGCCGGCCAGCGGCCACGTTGGCCGAGACGCTCGACGCGCTTCCCCAACCCGAGATCCGCCGGATCGCGCTTCGCTACCTGGAGGTGGTCGCCACCACCCTGCGGCCCTCGACTGTGCGCCTGCGCGCCGACAGCCTGATCGTGTTCGGCGAGTACCTGGCCGTCCACCATCCGGGTGTCCGTCGTCTCGAGCAGCTGGAGCGGGCCCACATCGAGGGGTTCTTGGTGTGGAACCACGGGCGGCCCTGGCGCGGCTGGCTCGCCCGGGACAAGCCCGTCTCGGCGTCGGTGTCCAAGCGGGCCGTGGTCGACCTGCGCGCCTTCTTCGACGACCTGGCCGTGTGGGGATGGGCCGACCGGCCGCCCCGACCGATCGTCTTCGCCGGTGACGTCCCCCGCCTCGACCGGCCGCTACCCAAAGCTCTTCCTCCCGACACCGACCGGGACCTCATGACCGCGGTCGGCGGACTCGTCGACCCCTTCGCCCGTCACGGTCTCACCATCCTGCGCGGGACCGGCATGCGACTGGGTGAGCTGCTCGACCTCGAGCTGGACTGCCTGTGGGACTTCGGTGCCCGGGGCACGTGGGTCAAGGTTCCCCTCGGCAAGCTCGGCACCGAGCGGACCGTGCCGCTCGACGAGCCGACACTGGCCGCCTTCGATGCCTGGATGGCCCAGCGTGGACCCCAGCGGGCGCTGGTCCATCCCCGTCATGGCCAACCCGCCGACTTCCTGTTCGTCGAACGGGGACGGCGCCTGTCCGCCTACCGCCTGCGGCACGGTCTCGACGATGCCGTCGCCGCCGCCGGCCTGCGCGGACGCGGCAACGCCGCCCTGCGGGTCACCCCTCATCAGCTCAGGCACACCTATGGGACCACGCTGGGAACGCCGGCATGTCGTTGCACGCCCTGATGGCACTCATGGGGCATGTCTCCGCCGAGATGACGTTGCGTTACGCCGCGCTGGCATCGCCAACCGTGCGGGCCGCCTACGAGACGGCCATGACCAAGGTGCACGCCCGCCAAGCGCTGTTCGTCCGCCCGGCGGCCCGGGCCGCGGTGCCGGACCGGGTGGAGTGGCTCAGATCCGAGATGCTCAAGACCCGCGTCGCCCACGGCTACTGCTCGAGAGACCTCGTCGCCGAGGCCTGTCCCTACGCCAACATCTGCGAGCAGTGCGACAACTACGTTGCCGCCCCCGAGTTCCAGCAGGCGCTCGAGGCGCAACTGGCCGACGTCGTCGAGCTTCGCGACGACGCGCGAGGCCGCCAATGGGAATCCGAGGTCGCCCGCCACGACCGCGTCATCGACAGCATCGAAGGTCACCTCCGCCGACTGAAGAATCAGGCCTGATGCCGGAACTATTGCTTGACACAACCCTGAGGGCCGGTTAATCGAGATCTACTTCTCGGTCGTCCAGCGCAAAGTCCTCACCCCCAACGACTTCACCGACCTCACCGAGGTCGAGGCCCGCCTGCTCGCCTTCGAGCGCCGCTACGAACAGTCCGCCGCGCCCTTCCAGTGGCGCTTCACTCGCACCGACCTCGCCAAGCTCCTCGAACGACTCGCCGACAAGCCCGACTACCAAGCCGCCGCATGACGCCGGCTCGATACGTGACCGAAATTACGGTCCAGAGCACTAAAGAGGTTCGCCTAATAGAGTGACAGGCTGAGGTGTTATTGAGACACTTGGGGCATGGTGCTTCGGGTGCTGGTGTTGCTCATCACGTTGGTAGCGGCAGCGGTGCGGTCCTCGCCCGCCCGCCGAGACTTCGAGGGGATGGAGCGTCGCCGCAAGCGGGCGGCG
>JBOGGX010000002.1:0-5391 GCA_050744245.1 Acidimicrobiales bacterium | reverse complement strand
GGGTGGACGTCGCCCGTAATGGCGGCGCCCCCGGGGTGGACGGCGTCACGATCGCCGACATCGAAGAGCAAGGCGTCCAGGGCGTGCGAGCGTTCCTCGGCACCTTGGCGTCGGAACTCAAAGACGGTACCTACCGGCCGTTGCCGGTGCGCCGGGTGACCATCCCCAAGCCTGGGGGCGGGGAGCGCCACCTGGGGGTCCCCGCGATCCGCGATCGCGTGATCCAAGCAGCGGCGAAGCTGGTCCTGGAGCCGATCTTCGAGGCCGACTTCTTCGACTGCTCCTTCGGCTTCCGCCCGGGACGTTCAGCGCATCAGGCGCTGGAGGTCATCCGCACGGAGGTCAATCGGGGCAGGGTGTGGGTGGTTGACGCCGACATCGCCAGTTTCTTCGACTCGATCCGGCCGGAGGTTCTTCGAGCTGCGCTCGAGGAACGCATCTCCGACCGGCGGGTCCTGGCGTTGTTGATGGGCTGGCTCCGGGCAGGGGTGTGGACGGGCGAGGCCCTGATTCATCCCGACTCGGGTACCCCCCAGGGCGGGGTGATCAGCCCCCTGATGGCGAATGTGGTGCTCCATCGCCTGGATCGAACCTGGCAAGGCCACCATTGCCGTCTGGGGTTCCTCGTCCGCTACGCGGACGATCTGGTCATCTTGTCGCCGACCAAGGAGCGGGCCGAACAGGCTCTCGCAACCCTGGCGGGGGTCCTCGCCGAGCTGGGCTTGTCCCTCGCTTCGGCCAAGACCTCGTTGGTGGACCTGCGGGAGTCCAAGGCCGGCTTCGACTTCTTGGGGTTCCACCATCGCCGGGTGGAGAGCTTCACCCGTGTTGAGCGCCGCCGCTTTTGATCGTCATCTGGCCTGAGGCGACACTCGTTCTGATCGCGCGGGCGACAGTGCCTTGCGCATGAAGGTCCGTCGTGTGGTCACCGCGTCACGTGTCGTGACAGGCTCGTACCTCGGCGTGAACGAGCAAGGGCCCTCCCTTGCTTCTCGTCTCGGAGTCAGGGAGGGCCCTTCCTGAACTTGGTGCGAGGCACCGATGCTGATGGTAGGGACCGACGCCGACGAGGTCGAGCGCGATCTCGTCGGGGGCAACCTGGCGTGCCCGGAATGCGAGGGCGAGCTGCGCCCGTGGGGGTTCGCACGATGGCGAACGCTGCGTGACCGAGGCACGGAGCGGCGGGTGCGCCCTCGGAGGTCGCGCTGCCGGCGATGTCGAAAGACCCATGTCCTGCTTCCGATCGTCGCCCTGTTGCGTCGTCGTGATCTCGCCGCGGTGATCGGCGAGGCACTGCGGCGCCGCCATCTCGAGGGCGTCAGCCGGCGCGAGGTCGCCGAGTTCGCCGGCGTGCATCCCGACACCGCCCGAGGGTGGCTCCGGCGGTTCGCGGCGCGCGCCGAGGCCATCCGGGTCCACTTCACCGCGCTGGTCCATCGCCTCGACCCCGAGATACCACCGATCGAGCCCCGCGGCTCACCGGCGGCGGACGCCTTGGAGGCGATCGGTGTGGCGGCCGCAGCGGCGACGCGCCGGTTGGGTCCAGCGCCGCTGTGGGACTTCGTGGCCGCAGCATCGGGCGGGCTGCTGCTGGCCAACGCGAGTGTCCTTCTTCCGCCAGCCCGCTGATGGGTTCACCATCGCTTGGTGGCAGTGCCGTCGAGCGAGGAGGGGCCCGTGGACCCGAGACGACAAGCGATCGCGCTCTTCCGCTACAGCCTCATCCGAGAGCTCGCCGATCCCGAGCTCTCGGCGCGCGACCGCGGGGCCTTGGCGCGGGCTCTCACGAGTGCGGACCACGCCGGTCCCGACGGCCGCCGGGTAACGGTCTCGGCGCCGACGTTGCGCCGATGGTTGCGAGCGTGGCGGACCGGGGGCTTCGAGGCGCTCGCTCCCGTCGAGCGCAACCAGCCCACCCGCACTCCGGCAGAAATCTTGGCCGCGGCGGAAGCGCTCAAGCGCGAGGCCCCTCGCCGCACCGCGGCCCAGGTGGCTCGGGCGCTGGCCGAGGCGGGCGTGGGCACCGTGAGCACCCGCACCCTGCAGCGTCACTTCGCCCGCGTCGGGCTGCACACCGGCGCCGAGGGCGCGCGACCGCAGGCGCTGGGGCGCTTCGAGGCCACTCGCTTCGGCGAGCTGTGGACCGGCGATGGGCTCCATGGCCCGAAAGTCGGAGCCCGCAAGGCCGTCCTGATCGCCTTCATCGACGACTGGAGCCGCGCCGTGCCGGGGTGGCGGTGGGGAGACGCCGAGGACACCGTGCGCCTCGAAGCTGCCCTGCGCCGGGGCATCGAGTCCCGGGGTGTGCCCTCCGCCTGCTTCGTGGACAACGGCTCCGGGTTTGTCTCGGCACCGTTTCACCGCACGCTGGCGGTGTTGGGCATCCGCATCGTGCACTCCCGGCCGGGCCACGCGGCCAGCAGGGGGAAGGTGGAACGCTTCTTTCGCACCGTGAGAAGTCAGTTCCTGGTTGAGCTGGAGGCCCGCGGCGGCGCGGCGGACCTGGCCGAGCTCAACGAGCTGTTCGGCGCCTGGGTCGAAGGCGTCTATCACCGCACCCGTCACTCCGAGACCAACGAGACACCGCTCGAGCGACTGAAACGGGCCGAGCCGCTGCGACGACCAACGCCGGCCGAGCTGCGCGAGGCGTTCTTGTGGGCCGAGACCCGCACGGTGACGAAGACGGCCTCGGTGTCGATCTTCGGGAACCACTATGAGCTCGACCCGGCGCTCGTGGGGGCGAAGGTGGAGCTGCTGTTCGACCCCTTCGACCTTTCCGATATCGAGGTCCGCTACGAGGGCCGGTCCATGGGCAAGGCGATCCCTCGGCGTATTGGGCGCCATGTTCACCCCAAGGCCCGTCCCGAGGCGGCGCCGCCACCCAAGCCGTCGGGCATCGATTACCTGGGTCTGGTGGCCGCTCGCATGACCGAAGAGGAAGCCCGGCGGGCCGGGCGACACATCGCCTACGCCGGCATCGGTGACGACGCCGATGACCGCGCCGCCGACGACGAACACAACGACAACGACAACAACGAGGAGGACAACCAATGAGCGTGGACCGGCTGTGCTCGTTCTTCGGTTTCACCCGGCTGCCATTCGGGCGGGACCTGCCGCCGGCATCGCTGTTCCGTTCTACCGCGCATGCTGAAGCGGTCGCCCGGCTCAGCTGGTGCGTGGAGGAGCGAGGCCTGGCCACCCTGACGGGCGAGGTCGGCAGCGGCAAGACCGTGGCGCTGCGGGCGACGGTGGCGGGACTCGAGCCGTCGCGCCATCAAGTCATCTACATCGCCAACCCCACCATGGGCGGCCGGGGGATCCTGGCCTCGGTGGTGGCTGCCCTCGGGGGCAAACCCCACTTCTATCGGGCTGCGCTCATCCCTCAGTGCGCCAACGCGCTCACCACCGCCGAGGCGGAGTGGGGCCGGCGCGTGCTGGTGGCCATCGATGAAGCGCATCTCCTCGAACCCGACCAGCTCGAAGACATCCGCATGTTGACCAACGCCGAGCTCGATAGCCACAGCCCAGCGGCGATCGCGCTGATCGGCCAGCCCACTCTGCGCCGGCACCTCCATCACGGCGCGTTGGCCGCGCTCGATCAGCGCATCACGCTGCGAGTCCACCTCGAGGGCATGGACCTGGCCGAGACCGTCTCGTACATCCGCCATCACCAGTCCCATGCCGGGCGTGCCGACCCATTGTTCAGTGACGATGCGATGGCGGTCATCCACCACGCCGCCCGGGGCTTGCCCCGTGCGGTGAACAACCTCTGCCTGCAAGCCTTGGTGGCCACTTTCGCGGCGGACAAGAGCATCGTTGATGAGGCCGCGGCCAAGATGGCGGTGGTCGAGGTCAGCGGTGACTGACCTCGCCGTCACCGCGCGTTGGGGCCAAGGCGACGACCGTGTGTTGGCCGCCCCGCCAGACTGGCCCGAGCCGCCCGATCAGCGAGCGTGGTGCGGCATGGCCGGCGCGATTGTCGAGACCATCGCCCCTCACACCGAGGCCGACCCGGTGGCCATCTTGGCCCAGCTGTTGGTGGGGGCGGGCGCGATCGTGGGGCGAGAGGCGTGGCTGCAGATCGGTGCCACCCGCCACTACCCCAACGAGTTCGTGGTGTTGGTCGGCGACTCGGCCAAGGCCCGCAAGGGATCCTCATGGGATCACGTGGCGCGGATCCTGGGGCGCGCCGATGGCGGCTTTGCTCGTCGCGTCCGCACCGGCCTGTCCACCGGCGAAGGGCTGATCTGGGCGGCCCGAGACGCCGATGGCGCCGACCCCGGTGCGGCCGATCCTCGCCTGTTGGTGGTGGAGCCCGAGTTCGTCAGCGTGCTCAAAGCCACTGGACGGGATCTCAACACCCTCTCCCCGGTGCTGCGAGCCGCCTGGGACGGCCGGCCGCTGGCGTTGCTCACCCGCACCGCGCCGGCCCAGGCCTCGGCCGCACACATCGCCGTGGTCGGCCACATCACCGCGAGGGAACTGTCGCATCACGCCTCCGCGTTGGAAGCGGCCAACGGGTTCTTGAACCGCTTCTGTTTCATCGCCTGCCGCCGCCACCGGCTCCTGCCCGACGGCGGCTGTCCCGATCCCCTGGCTGGCACCGGGATGGAGGCTCGCCTCGGCGTTCATCTCGCCGCCGCCCGCCGGGCCGGCCACGTGGACCTGGACCCCACGGCCCACCTCGTGTGGCACGACATCTACGCCTCGCTCTCCGATGCCGACGACGACGGCGTCACCGCGGCGCTCTGCGCCCGAGCCGAGGCTCACGTGTTGCGGCTGGCGCTGCTCTATGCGCTCGTCGACGGGGAGACCACCATCCGTCTCGGCCATCTTGAGGCCGGCCTGGCCTTGTGGGAGTACGCGGCGCGCTCGGCACGTTGGGCACTACGAGCCACCGCCGCCGACCCGATCGCCGAGCAGATCCACGCTGCGCTCGCCACCAGTCCCGACGGGCTCACCCGCACCCAGCTCCGAGATCTCTTCCGCCGCAACCTCCCCGGTGCTCGCATCGACGCGGCCCTCACCGCTCTCGGCTCCAGCGGTCGAGCCCAACGCCACCGCGTCCTCACCGCTGGACGCCCCGCCGAGGTTTGGCGCGCCACCATCCCCGGTGTCCGCACCCGCTGAGCCGGGGTCAAGACCGAAGGGAGCAGTGCACCGACGTCCGCGGCCACAACCGAGAGGTGCGACCGAGAGTGTCTTGACGCCGGCGTCGTGCAAGCCGCGACCCCAAACAATGGGACCTCGCCCGCCAGCTCTTCTGCTGGCGGGCCATAGTCGCGCAGTTCCCCGGTCACGCCGTCCCGAGGCTTTGGTCGTTCGGTCGTACGCCCCCCAGCGAGTCACGATCAGTGTCGTCCACACGATCAACGGACGCGTCCGACAACA
>JBOGGX010000001.1:0-16051 GCA_050744245.1 Acidimicrobiales bacterium | reverse complement strand
GGCCAAGTGGCCGGCGTTGGACTGAGCCAGAAGCGAGGCCTTCGGTTCCTGCTCCACCGCGAAGCCGCCGGCCGCTCCAGGCGGTGCGACCGGCGGTTCCGGGGGGTCCTGGTTGGCTGTAGTTGGGCTCAGCTCACTGCCGGAAGCTGCCGGCGATGCCCTGCTCGGTCTGCTCGTAGGAGTCGGCCGCGCCGCGCAGCTGACCGCTGATGCCCTGCAGGGCCTCCTGGACCTTCATCCACCCCGTGTGGAAGTCCTTGAAGTAGCCGTCGAAGGCGCCCGAGGCCTGGCTGACCCAGCTGCCGTTGACCACGGCGCTGACCCGTCCGAGCAGGCTGTTCAGCTCGTTGGCGACCGCGCCGCCCGTGTTGACGCAGCTGTCGGAGAGGGCCCGGACGTCCTCGGTGGTGACCTGGATGCTCTGTCCCATCGGTTGTTCTCGCTCCTCGTGTCTCGGAGCCCGGCCTGGGCTCGCTCCCTTTGACCTGCCCGCACATTTCGAGCCTATGATAGCACGAACATGTACTTCGATGCTATTCACAACTCCCGTGGGCTCGCCGTGTCAACGGCGCGGCGGCCGTTGCGGTTCCCCGACCGACCAGATTGTCGGCTTCGCCCTCGGTAGTGTCGGCCGACCAGATAGGGACGAGTGGCCCAATGAGCGAGCCCGGAGGGCGAGCGAACCATCAACGCAGCCTGCCTTCGCCGCGAAGCGGCGAAGCGCTCATTGGTGCCCCCGGGTCGGCGCTCACGTCAGTTGGCGTGCTACGAGGATGGATGCACCAATGAGCGACCCAGAGCAGCCCGGCGCCCCCGACTGGTGGAGCACGACCCGGCCGGGGCCGCCACCGACCGATGACGACACCTTTGCCCCGCTCGACGGGGCGTCGCCTCCACCGCCGACGCAGCCCGTGGCCCCGTCGCCGCACCCGCCCTACCCCCCGACCGGCCATCCGCCGCCGACCGGCTATCCGCCGCCGCCGACCGGCTATCCGCCGCCTCCTCCACCGCCGCCGTACGGTTATCCGCCGCAGTACCAGCCGCCGACCTACGCCCCGTATGTGCCCTACGGCTACGGCGCCCCGCCCGCAGCGAAGACCAACGGCATGGCCGTGGGCTCCCTCATCTGCGGCATCGTCAGCATCCCCGGCGGCTTACTGTGCCTGGTGCCTGCGGTCGCGGCCATCCCAGGTCTGGTTCTGGGCATCGCCGGACTCCGCCGGATCAACGGATCGGGCGGTACCGAGCAGGGACGGGGCGTGGCCATCGCCGGCATCGCGACGAGCGCCGTCGGCATCGTCGTCCTCGTCCTCCTCGCCATCCTCTTCGGCTTCGCGTTGAGCTCCCCGACGAGCGAGTTCTAGCGGAGCGCCGCTCGTCACGGGCCTTCGCCCGCTCGTGGGCCTCGGTCAGGAGTGTTCTCGTCAGCTCGGAGTCGCGAGTCCGGGGTTGAGGATCGACACCCACGACTGGGCGCCGTAGACGGGATGGGGCCGCAGAGTGTCGAGCACCGCGAGGTCACCCGTGGTGACGTAGTCAATGATCTCCGACTCGGTCACTCCGAGACGCGCTCGAGCGGGAGCACCTGGTCGACGAGCGCGGGGACCTGGGCCGGATCGAACGGCTCCGAGGAGAACAGGCGGCGCAACATGATCGGGCCGGCGAGGGCCTCGGTCATCAGCACCGGGTCGAGGTCGGCGGGCAGCTCGCCCTTGGCCATTCCTTCCGACAGCAGGTCGACCAACGTCTGGCGGCCGGTGGCGGCCATGCGCCGATGGAGCTCACGTGTCTCGGGATCGTGCTCGGCCGCGTCGATCAGGGCCGGGAGACACGACGACCAGTTCGACGCGGCCACGTTGGTGGCCAGGTTCTCGAGCAGATAGACGATCCGGTCGCGCAACGGGCCCTCGCGCGGGACCGACATCGGCGGCGTCAGCTCGTGGAAGGCGTCGTTGATGAGTTCGAGGCGGCCGGGCCAGTGGCGGTAGATCGTGCTCTTGGCCACGCCCGAGCGGGCCGCGACCGCCTCGATGGTGACCGCGCCGTAGCCGTTCTGGGCGATGATCTGAATCGTGGTGTCGAGCACGACCTGGCGGGTCCGCTCCACCCGCGGATCCGGGGGAGATCGGTGTGCGGTCGAGAGGTCCACACCGTCAGTCTGCCGCAGCGGCGCTCGGAACGAGGTCGACCTCGAGCCCGGTCTCGAAGTCGAAGTCGTCGACACCGGAGGCGGCCGCAGCCGCCGCCGCTTCGTCCTCCTTCGACCGGGACAGCGACCCCAGGACGGCGAAGGCGGCGGCGACGAGGATCACGACGGAGATCGAGGCGGCGACGTTGAAGGCGTCGGTGAAGGCGCTGGCGGCGCGATCGACCACCGCCGCGCCGACCTGGCCGCCGAGTTGGGTCGCCACGCCGGTGGCGGCGCCCACCGACTCCTCGGCCGCTTGGGCCACGGTCGCGGGGAGCTCGAGGCCGCCGAAGTCGACACCCGACCGGTAGGCCGAGTTGGCGATGGTGCCGAACACCGCGATGCCGAGCGCGCCGCCAACCTCCCGGGTGGTGTCGTTGACCGCCGAGCCCACGCCGGCCTTGGCCAGGGGCACCGCGCTCATGATGCTCCCCGTGGCCGGGGCGGCCGTGACCGACATACCCGTCGCCAGCAGCACCATGGCCACGACGAGGATGAGGTACGGCGTACCGACGCCGACGGTCGCCAGCACCGCCATTCCCAGGCCGGTGAGCAGGAACCCGATCGCGATCGTCCTCCCGTTGCCGAGCCGGGCGGCCAGGGCCGCACTCCGAGGCGAGGCGATCAGGAACGTGGCCGCCATCGGAAGGCTCGCCAGCCCGGCGTCGAGCGGCGAGTAGCCGCGGGCGAACTGCAGGTACAGCGTGAACAGGAAGAAGAAGCCGAACATCACGAAGAACGACGTCGTGACCGCCGCGCTGCCGACGCTGAACCGGCGATCGGAGAAGAGCTCGATGGGCAGCATCGGGTGGGCCGCCCGGCGCTCCCACAGCACGAAGCCGACCAGGAAGACCGCGGCGGCGACGAACGCGCCCAGCACCAATCCGCTGGTCCAGCCCCGCGCGGGGCCTTCGATGATGCCGAACAACAGCGCCGCCAGGCCGACCAGCGACAGGAGCGCACCGCGTGGGTCGAGCGGGGTCGCGGCGTCATCGCGGGACCGCGGGCTGTACAGGGCGATGGCCGCTGCGGTCAGCACGATCACCGGCACGTTGGCGAGGAACGCCGAGCCCCACCAGAAGCTCTCGAGCAGCGCGCCGGACACGATCGGGCCGAGGGCCCCGCCGGCGCCGGCGAAGCCGACCCACACGGCGATGGCCCGCGATCGCTCGTCGGGCGGGAAGATCGCCATGATCAGCGACAGGGTGGCCGGCATGACGAACGCGGCCCCCGCGCCCTGGACGACCCGGCCGATGATCACGACGTTGGCCGAGTCGGCCAGGCCGCTGACGATCGCTCCGACGGCGAACCCGGCCAGACCGACCAGCAGGGCGCCCTTGCGGCCGAACCGGTCGCCCAGCGCCCCCGCCGTCAGCAGCAGCCCGGCGAACACGAGCGCGTAGGAGTCGACGATCCAGCTCAGCGTGGTCGCGCTGGCCCCGAGTTCCTGCTGCATGGTCGGCAGGGCCACGTTGAGCGACGAGATGGCCATCACCACCATCACCAGCGACAGGCACAGCACGCCGAGGAGGAACCACCGCCGTTGGTGGATGGCGGGATCGGTGTGGAGCGGGAGGTCGGACATCGGCGTCTCCTCGGTGACTGGGCGTCGGCCGGCCGGCCGCGAGATTCGAAACGTAACCGTCTCGCACCGCTACGCCAACGTTTCGAAGTGTGACGTCGGGCACGCCGTGGCAGACGCCGGCGTCACCGCGCGCCGGCGGCCGTCCCCAGCCCGATGAGGCGACCGGCCACCTCGTCCGGCCTCTGGGCGTGCAGGTCGTGGTCGGCGCCGGCGAACCAGACCGCCCTGGCGTCGGCGAGCTCGGCCACGGCCGCATCGACGGCGCCCCGCGTCGCCTCGCTCGCCATCAGGAACAGCACGGGCACCCGGATGGCCGGCCAGCAGGCCGACGGCGGGGTGTCCCACATGGCCATGATGATCTGCCGGTGCCGCGCCCAGGACAGCTTGGCCCGGATCCGACCCTCGTCGTCGACGTCGAACGCGGCGAGGGCGGCCTGGATGCTGATCTCCGGCCAGTCGGGGTGGGCGGCCAGCAGGCGCGCCTCCTGGGCGGCCGGGGTGGTCCCCTCGAACTGCTCGTACGGCGGCCGCAGCGCGGCCAGGGCATCGTCGAGTGACTCGAATCGCGTGGTGAGGTCGATCGCACCCCCGTCGACGCAGGCGATCGCACGGACGGCGTCGCGATGGCAAGCCGCCAGATGGACGGCGACGTTGCCGCCGTAGGACTGGCCGACGACGACCGGTCGGTCGTCGAGGAACGGGAGCAGATCGCCGGTGACCCGGTCGAAGTCGTAGCCGTCGTCCGGCTTCGGCGACTCGCCGTGGCCCCGGAGGTCGACCGCGAGCGAGCCGTGGCCGCGCGCCGCCAGCGCGGCCCCGACGCCGTCCCACAGCCGAGCACACGAGGCCAACCCGTGCACGAGCACGAAGCCGACCGGGAAGTCGCGGCCATGGCGAATGACGTTGAGCCACACGAGGCGATCCTCCGCCACCTATGCGGGCCGCTCGGGCACGAGGCGAAGGCCGCTCGGTGCAATCGACGCCAACGGCCGAGGCAGCTCGACCACGAACTCGGTGAGGTGGGCGGGGAAGACGTGCACCGACAACAGGACGGGCCGACCGCCGGTCGAACGGGTGACCCGCTCGCACAACAGGACCGGAGACCCGACGGGGATGCCGAGCAGCTCGGCGTCGTCCGCCCCGGCCACCCCGGCCGCGATGGTCTGGGTCGCCCCACCGACGGCGACCTCGAGCAGGTCGTAGAACGCCGACCGGGCCACGTCGTCGCGGGACAGGCCGGCGCCCAGGTCCTCGGGGCACCACACCGTGATCCGGGCGAACGGACGGCGACCATCCGGCCCGTCGGCATCGTTCACCCGTGTGACCTCCAGAACGGTGTCGACGCCCAGCACGCGGCGGGCCCGCGGCGGCGCCGGCACGAAGCCGAACGTGACGATGCGCCGCTCGGACGCGATGCCGGCCGACGCCAACTGATCCTCGATCGTCCCCAGCCGTCCCAACGTCTGGCGCACGGGGTCGGCGGCCACGAACCAACCGAACCCCTGCCGGGCGTCGACCAGGCCCTCGTCGCGCAGCAGTTCGAGACCCCTGCGGATGGTGATCCGACTGGCCTCGTACTCGCGCGAGAGCGTCGACTCGCTCGGCAGCAGACCGCCCGCGGCGAACTCCCCCTCCTCGATCCGACGGCGGAGATCGTCGGCGATGGTCCGGTACCGAAGCTCACGCATCGCGAATTGGTGAAGAATCGAAGCGTCGACCGCGCCCGGCGCGGCCACTTGTCTTGAACTTGTATCATGCCGTGAGACCGCCGACAACCAGCAGAGGTACGCGCCATGGCCGTGACCGGCTCCCGAACCCCACTCGATCTCGTCGAGAAGGTGTACGCCACCCTCCCGGAACGGGTCGCCGCGGCGCGGAACCGGCTCGGGCGGCCGATGACCCTCGCCGAGAAGATCCTCTACGCCCACATGCGGGACGGCGACCAGCCGGTGGAGCGGGGCCACACCTACAACGACTTCGACCCTGACCGGGTCGCCATGCAGGACGCCACCGCCCAGATGGCGCTGCTCCAGTTCATGACCGCCGGTCTCGACGAGGTCGCGGTGCCGACCACGGTCCACTGCGACCACCTGATCCAGGCCAAGGCGGGCGCCGACATCGACCTCAAGTTCGCGCTCGACGTCAACAGCGAGGTCTACGAGTTCCTGACCACCGTGTCGGCCCGCTACGGCATCGGATTCTGGAAGCCGGGCTCGGGCATCATCCATCAGGTCGTGCTCGAGAACTACGCCTTTCCCGGCGGGATGATGATCGGGACCGACAGCCACACCCCCAACGCCGGTGGACCGGGCATGGTCGCCATCGGCGTGGGCGGGGCCGACGCGGTCGACGTGATGACCGGCTTCCCGTTCAACGTGCGCTGGCCCAAGCTGATCGGCGTCCATCTCACCGGCGCCCTCTCCGGGTGGTCGGCGCCCAAGGACGTCATCCTGAAGGTGGCCGAGATCCTCACCGTGCGGGGCGGCACCGGCGCCATCGTCGAGTATTTCGGGCCGGGCGCCGACACCATCACCGCCACCGGCAAGGGAACGGTGTGCAACATGGGCGCCGAGATCGGAGCGACCACGTCGATTTTCCCGTTCGACGAGAACGTCGCCGCCTACCTCAAGGCCACCGCGCGCGAGGGGCAGGCCGACGCGGCGATGCGGGTCGTCGAGTTCCTGCGCCACGACAAGGAGGTCGAGGACGACCCCGAGCGCTACTTCGACCGGGTCATCGAGATCGACCTCACGACCCTCGAGCCCCTCATCAACGGGCCCCACACCCCCGATCTGGCCCACCGGGTGAGCGAGGTCGGCGACCACGCCAAGGAACACGGCTGGCCGCTCGACATCTCGTCGACGCTCATCGGTTCGTGCACCAACTCGTCCTACGAGGACATCACCCGGGCCGCGTCGATCGCCCGCCAGGCCTCGGCCAAGGGGTTGCGGGCCAAGACCCAGCTGCTCGTCACCCCAGGCTCCGAGCGGGTGCGGGCCACGATCGAGCGCGACGGCCTGCTCGCCGACCTGGAGGCCATCGGCGGCGAGGTGCTCGCCAACGCGTGCGGGCCGTGCATCGGGCAGTGGAGCCGTACCGACCTCGACCCCTCGAGGAAGAACACGATCGTCAACAGCTACAACCGCAACTTCCCCAAGCGCAACGACGGAAGCGCCAACACCCTCGCCTTCGTCACCTCGCCCGACATGGTCATCGCCTTCGCCCTGTCGGGCACCCTCGACTTCGACCCGCTGGCCGACAGGCTCACCAACGACCGCGGCGAGGAGGTGCAGCTCGACCCACCCGTCGGCGAGGACCTACCCCAGCGGGGCTTCGAGGCGGGCGAGGCCGGCTTCCAGGCCCCGCCGGCCGACGACCGGTCGTCGGTCGAGGTGGTGGTGGCGCCGGACAGCGACCGGCTCCAGGTGCTCGAGCCGTTCCCGCCGTGGGACGGCAACGACCACCTCGAGCTGCCGATCCTGTTGAAGGCGAAGGGCAAGTGCACCACCGACCACATCTCGGCCGCCGGCCCATGGCTCAAGTACCGCGGCCACCTCGAGCACATCTCGGGCAACCTGTTCCTCGGGGCCGTCAATGCCTTCACCGGTGAGCCGGGCGAGGGCAAGGACCAGCTCGACGGCCAGACCAAGCCGTTCCCCGAGATCGCCAGGCACTACGCCGAGGCGGGCGTCGGGTGGGTGGCGGTCGGCGACGAGAACTACGGCGAGGGTTCGTCGCGCGAGCACGCGGCCATGGAACCGAGGTTCCGCAACGCCAAGGCGATCGTGGTCCGCTCCTTCGCCCGGATCCACGAGGCCAACCTGAAGAAGCAGGGCGTGCTCCCGTTGACGTTCTCCGATCCGGGCACCTACGACCAGATCGACGAGGGCGACCGCGTGTCGATCGTCGGGCTGGCCGACCTGGCCCCCGACACGCCGGTACAGTGCGTGCTGCACAAGCCGGACGGGTCAAGGGTCGAGTTCGAGACGACCCAGACCATGAACGACGAGCAGATCGGGTGGTTCAGGGCGGGCGGGGCGCTCAACATCATCCGCCAGCGAGCGGCGGGTGCGTCCTCATGAGCGACGTGGTGGTGCCCGGCCCTGTCGCGCGGGCCTCGCCGCCCCGCGACGTCGACGAGAGGCGGATGATCGCCGACTACATCGACTGGCACCGGGCCACGCTGCTGCGCAAGTGCGAGGGCCTGACCGCCGAGCAGCTCATGCTCCAGGCGGTCCCGCCGTCGAACCTGTCGCTGCTCGGCCTGGTCAGGCATCTGGCCGACGTCGAGCGGGGCTGGTTCCGCCGCGGGATCGGCGACGAGACGTCCGAGACGGCGCCGCCGATCTTCTACCGCGACGACGACGAGGAGGGCGACATCGACTTCGGTCCCGACGCCGACGCCGCAGCCGACGTCGCCACGTATCTCGCGGAGATCGAGCGCGGCCGCCAGGCGATCGAGGCGGCCGACTCGCTCGACCGGGTCATCGGGGAGGGAGACGACGGGCCGATCACCGTGCGCTGGGTCCTCCAGCACATGCTCGAGGAGTACGCCCGCCACAACGGCCACGCCGACCTCATCCGCGAGGCGATCGACGGCCGCACCGGCGAGTAGGCCGCGCATTCTCGACGCAGCTAGCACCGCATACCGGTGTTCAATGCGTCGAGTTTCGGTGGGACCTCGTTCTCGACGCAGCTAACACCGCATTCCGGTGCTCGGTGCGTCGAGTTTGGTGGGGTCGAGGTAGAGGTTGGCCATCAGCGTGACCCATTGGTGGACCGCGTCCTCGCGAGGGGCGAGGGGGCCCGGGCGGAAGTGCGGGTTCGACAGCCCCCGCTGGACCGACTCGCACGCGGCCCAGTCCTCGCGGTTGGTGACGTCCCAGAAGTCGACCGCGTAGGACGGACAGTCGACGCCGTCCGGGAAGTACCACGAGCACTCGACCGACGTGCGCGCCGGGGCCTGCGGCTCGAGCCGATGGGTCATCACATAGTCGGGGTGGGCCGAGACGAGCAGGTTGGGGAACAGGCCGAGGTAGAGCACGACCCTGGGATCGACGCCGGGCAACGGCCGGCCGTCGGAGCGGCCGTCGAGCGACATGGTGTCGGCGCTCGGGCGCAGGTCCATCGACCCGCCGATCCACGCGCCCGGCCGGTCCCAGTTCACCCCGGACCTCGGCGGGGAGACCAGGCACAGCTCGGGGTGGATCTGGGGACAGTGGTAGCACTCGTGGTAGTTCTCGACGAGGATCTTCCAGTTGGCGGCGACCTCGTACCGGTGGCGGGCCCCGAGCCGCAGAGCTTCGGGACGGTAGGGCGCCACCAGCTCGGCCAGGTCGCCCACATACGTGTCGAACGGCGGCGCCGAGCCGCCGGCGTTGACGAACAGCCAGCCCTCCCACACCCGGGCCGGCAGCTCGACCAACCCGAGCGGCTCCGGCTCCTGCTCCGGCTCCTGCTCGTCGAGCTCGAGCCGCGCCGCCGACACCAGCGAGCCGTCGAGGTCGTAGGCCCAGCCGTGGTACGGGCACCGCAGCCGGCGCCGCTCGGACGTGCCGCCGATCGGAAGCAGCTCGTGCCCGCGGTGGCGGCACACGTTGGCGAAGGCCCGGAACCTGTCGGCGTCGAACGTGAGCAGGACGCCGACGTCGCCGACCTCGGCCGCCAGGGCGGTACCACCCGCGGCCAGCTCCTCGCGTCGACCGAGACACACCCACGCCCCGGCGAAAACGTGCCGTCGCTCCCACGCCAGCACCTCGTCCGAGGTGTAGGCCACCGCGGGCAACATCCTCGCCTGGCCCAGGGGACGGAGCGTTCTGGCCAGTTCGTCGGCCGGAATCGGCGGATCCGGTGCCACGCCGCGCAACCTAGCCCGATCCGACTGCGCACCCTCGGTGCCGGCGCGAGACTCCCGCCTCGGCGCTCGGTCATCGGGGTGATCGCTACGACTTCAACTGGCGAACCGAACGGGGCTGGGAGAGCACCTGCCGCCAGCTCATCCTCCGCATCCAGGACGTGACCGACCCGGTGGCCTTCTTCCGGTTCCACTAGCGAATCTGAACCGGCGAGGGGGCGCCGCCGTCCGATCGGGCGTGCGGCGCTCCCCTGCCTCGGCCCGGTCGAGAATGGGGCCGTGCTCGCCCAGGAACTGGCCAGCCTCGACGTGCTGAGCGAGGAGCGGCTCGAGATCGTCATCGGGGCGGGATGGGACCGACCGGAGTACGACGCCATCGGCGTCCGCTTCGACCCGGCACGCGTGCGCCAGTCCAGACTGGCCGAGGCCGTCACCGTGCTGAGGGGGTGCCTCGCCGACGGCCGGCTCAGCTTTGCGGGCGAGCACTACGCGATCACCGACCACGACGGTCATCCCAAGCCGGTGCAACGCCCTCATCCCCCGTTCTTCATCGGCGGCGGCGGGCGGGCGACCGACGACCTGGCCGGCCCCCTGACCGAACGGACCGGGGTGGCCATCACCGGCGATGAGCTCCTCGACTCGCCCCACGCCTCCATCGAATCGATCGACGCGCCCACCGCCAAGTTCCAGCGCCTGCGGGCCGAGCGCCGGATCAGCTCGAACATGGTCGGCGAGGTCGACGACCTCGTACCGGTGGTGGAGCGGCTGGCCGGCACCTGACGGCGCCGGGGTTTGCCCGACCGAGCGCGTCCGGCCTTGCACCCAACGCTGCCCGATCGGGAAGGACGGGTGGCCGGCGGTGGGGTACCCATGTCGCGTGGCCACCCTGGTCGGCCGCGGGCCGGAGCTCGCCAGACTGCGCGCCCTGGTCGACGCCGCCGGCCGGAGCGAGACCCAGGTGGTGTTGATCGCCGGAGAGCCGGGGATCGGCAAGACCAGGTTGGCCCAGGAGCTGGCGCTCGACGCCGCCACCGGCGGCTTCGAGGTCCTGTGGGCCGGAGGCGGCGGGCCGGATGGCCCGGCGTTCTGGCCGTGGTCGCAGGCGCTCCGGGCCCATATCGACCAGTTAAGTCCGGCCCGGCTGGCCGCCGAGCTGGGGACGGAGGCGGCCGAGATCGCCTGCGTGCTGCCCGAGCTGGGCCGACGGCTGCCCGCCCTGTCACCGATGCAGGACGAGACCGGCGACCACGCCCGGTTCCGGATCTTCGACGCCGTCACCCGGTTCCTCGTGGCCGCCTCGGCCACCCAGCCGCTGGCCATCGTCATCGACGATCTCCATGACGCCGACCCGGCCTCACGACGCCTGCTCGAGTTCGTCGGACGCGAGGCACGCCGGGCGCCGATCCTCATCGTCACCACCTTGCGGCCCGTGGGGGGCTCGACCGATCGTCGCACCCTGGCGCCGATGGTGGCCGAGCTGCTGCGCCAGCCGGGAGCGTCCCTGATCGAGCTGGCCGGCCTGAGCCCGACCGAGGTGGGCACGTTGGCGACCGAGATCACCGGCACGACGTCGGCCGCGGCCACGGTCGAGGCGTTGCATCGCCGGACCGCGGGCAACCCGTTCTTCGTCATCGAGCTGGTGCGGCTGCTCGCGGAGCGGAGCCGGCTCGACGATCCTGACCTCGTCGTCGGGACCAGCATCGAGACGCCTCCCAGCGTGCGCGCCGTGGTCCTCGGGCGGTTGGCGCAGGTGAGCGACCCGTGCCGCGAGCTCATGGCCATGGCGTCGACGCTCGGCCCTTCGTTCTCCCTCAGCCTGCTGGGCGAGGTGCGGGCGCCCGCTGACACCGACGCACTCGACGTCATGGAGGAGGCCCTGGCTGCCGGGTTGGTCAGGGAGGAGGCCGGCGACCCCGACCGCTACCGCTTCGCCCACGCCCTGGTCCACGAGACGGTGGAGGCCTCGCTGTCGGGTGAGCGCCGGCGGCGACTGCACCGCAAGGCGGCCTTGGCGTTCGAGGCCCGGCTGCAGGCGGGCGACGACGACGCCCTGCGGGAGGCGGCCCTGCACTGGTGCTACGCCGGTGTGGGCGACCCCGGTCGGACGGCCGAGTACTCGTTGCGGGCCGCGGCCGCGGCCATGGGCCGGCAGGGGTACGAGGAGGCGGCCGCCCACTGCGAGCGGGCCCTGGCCGCCCTGGCCCCCGTGGCTGCCGCAGGCGACGACGACTCGATCACCGCCACGTGGCGCGGCCCGCTGCTCGTGCAGCTCGGTCTGGCCCGCCGGGCGGTGGGCGAGGCCGCCGTCGCTCGTCACGCGTTGCGTTCTGCGGTCGAGATCGCCCGCCGCGGATCGGACGGTCCTCTGCTGGCCCGGGCCGCGCTCGCCCTGGGCGGCGTCTGGGATCCACCCACCCTCGTCGACGATGACCTGCGGCGGGCACTGGACGAGGCGCAGGAGCTGCTCGGCGACGCCGACCCGCCGGTGCGGGTCGAGCTGATGGCCAGGGCCGCTCGGGCCCGGGAGGACGTCGCCCTGGCCAACCGGGCCATCGCCGATGCCCGGCGGCTCGACGACCACCGTCCCCTGCTGTCCGCCCTGGTGGCGCGGCACTGCGCCGACGACGGCATCGACGCCGACGAGCGGGCCCGCCTGACCGACGAGATCGTCGCCCTAGCCCACGAGGTCGGCGACCTGGAGCGTCGGCTCCAGGCCGAGATCCTCCTCGTCCGGACCCACCTCGAGCGGGCCGACCGGCCGGCGGCGACGGGCGCGATGGATCGGGCCCGCCGGCTGGCCGCCGAGCTCCGCAGCCCCCACTACGCCGGGCTGGGTGCCCTGTTCGATGTGACCTGGGCCTATGTCGACGGCCGTTTCGGCGACGTCGAGCGGATCGTCGGATCGGGGGCATTCACCGGCCCGTTCCTCGAGACGTTCACCGCCCCGATCGCCCAGCTCTACGACATCGCCGTTCGACGCGAGAGGGGGCGGCTCGCCGAGCTCGGACCCCTGCTCGACGTGGTCGCCGTCTTTCCGAACTACCCGGCGGTCCGCTTCGCCGTCCCCGCCATGTACCTGGGCGCGGGCCGGGACGATGACGCCAGGCGCGTCCTCACCGACACGAGCATCGACCCGAGCGTGCCGTCGTGGGCGCTCGCCCTGCGAGCCGAGGCGTGTGCCCGGCTCGACGAGATCGACGAGGCGGCCGCCCTGTACCCCGTGCTGCGGCGGCACACCGGGCGGATGGCCGTGGTGTCGAACGCCCTGCTGTGCCTCGATCCGGTCGATCGCAGCCTCGGATTGCTCGCGGTCACCATCGGCCGGGTCGCCGATGGCATCGCCCACCTCGAGGCGGCCATCGGCCAGAGCGAGCGGTTCGGGGCCAGGGCCGCCGCCGCCCGGGCCCGGGCCGACCTCGGACTCGTGCTCCTCGACCGGGGCCGGCCGCCCGACCGGAACCGGGCCCGCCAACTGCTCACCGACGCGAGCGCCGAAGCCGAGGAGCTCGGGATGGAGGCCCTCGCCGTGCGGCTGGCGGGCGCGCTCGAGCGACTCGAGACCACGCCCGGCGGCGGCCGCCGGTCGCCTGCGCTGGGCCCGACGCCGACCACGCTGACCACCCGCGAGGTCGAGGTCCTGGCGCTCATCGCCAACGGCTACGCCAACAAGCAGATCGCCGAGGCGCTCGAGGTCAGCGAGACGACGGCCAAGACGCACGTCAGCAACATCCTGGGCAAGATCGGCGTGACCGACAGGACCCAGGCCGCGATCTTCGCCGTGCGGTCCGGCCTCGTGTCGGTCGAGACGCAGATCGCTTCCTCCGAGCTGCCCTAGCTTCCCGACGCCCACCGACGACATCGAGGCGGTGCGCGGCGCCATGGCCCACGAGCTGCTCACCGTGCTCGGCGTCGACGTGCCGGTGCGTTGGGCGCGGCCGCAGGCATCGGCCTGGCCGACGCCCTGGCCGCCGGTCCCGTCGGCTGCGGAGAGTTGGCGCAGCGGCTCCGTGTGGCCGAGGACCCCTTGCGCCGACCGGCCCGCTACCTCGTCTCGATCGGACGGTTTGGAGCGGGCGGACGACGACGCCGTCGGCCCGAGCCCGGTCGGCCACGTCCTGCGTTCCGACGACCGGCGGGGTGTGCGCTGGCGGGCCCGGAACGTGCACCTGTCCCAGTCGATGCTCGCCATGGAGCACTCGATCAGGACCGGCCGCCCGTCGTATGACGGGGTGTTCGGCGCGGGGGGTGTGGTCCAGACTCGCCCACCACGAGGCCGACCGCGTACCAGGCCGGCCGGGAACGGACCTGCGCCGAGTTCGCCGCCCTGTTCGCGTCCGCCCGCTTCGAGCTCGTCGGACGCCGCGGCCCCGACACCCCCGTCGCCCTCCTCGTCGCCCGCCCGCTCCCCTGAATGTGCGGTGGTTGTGGTCACCAGCGCGACCCCAACCACCCGAAGTTCGGGTTGGGTACGGGATGGGTATCTCACATTTGAGATAGGGTGTCGGTCGTGTGCGACAATCGGTTGCCCGTGTTCCCCGGGTTCCGGGAAATTGCCGAGCGCCGGCGGCGGCTGGTGGCCGACTTGGTCGGCGGCCGTCGGCTGGTCGGGCTGTCGCAGACCGACGTGGCCACCCGGATGGGCACGTCGCAGTCGGCCGTGGCCCGGCTCGAGGCCGGCCCGGCCGACGTCCGGCTGTCGACCCTCGAACGCTACGCCGCCGCGATCGGCCGCACGATCGACGTCCGGCTGGGCGGCCCGGCCCCATGAGCACCGAGTGGCCCCCGCCCCTGCCCGGGCCGCCCCTGCCTCTGCCCGGGCTCCCCGAGGACGACCTGCGCCGGCGGGTCTTCGACCGGCTCCTGGAGCGACGCACGATCATGGTCGACCGGCCGCTGTCGCTCGAGACCGCCACCATGGTCGCGGCACAGATGATGACGCTCGACGCCGACGCCGCGTCCGACGACGCCGATCCGATGACCCTGCTCGTCAACAGCGTTGGCGGCCCGGTCGACGCCGTCGGCGCCGTCCTCGACACGATCGACCTGGTCCGGGTGCCGGTCGACACGTCATGCCTGGGCCAGGCCGTCGGCACCGCCGCGCTGGTCGTGGCCGCCGGCACCGGCCGCCGGCGGGCCGGGCCCGGCGCCCTGTTCCGCCTGCGGCTGCCGGAGGTCGAGCTGTCGGGAACGGCCCGGCGGCTCGGGGACGAGGTGGCCGACCACCGCCGGCTCCACGACTCGATCGTCGACCGGCTGGCCGCGGCGACCGGCCAGGAGCGCCGGCTGATCGTCCGCGACCTCGAGCGGGGTCGGGCCCTCTCGGCCGAAGAGGCGGTGGCCTACGGCCTGATCGACGAGATCGCCCGAAAGGGCGGGTGACCGGACACACCGTTCTGTGGAGGGTTTCGCAGGCAGAGCCGGGCCCCAAACGACACAGAGGTGACGTTGGCCGGGACAGCCTGCGGTCGTTGACAGAGAACGGTTGTTCGGACGCGGGGGCGGGTCGCGACCCGGCATCCCGGTCGTTACGATGCTCCGACCAGCCACCGTGTGACAGG
Source organism: Acidimicrobiales bacterium (assembly GCA_050744245.1). Classification (GTDB taxonomy): domain Bacteria; phylum Actinomycetota; class Acidimicrobiia; order Acidimicrobiales; family JBOGGX01; genus JBOGGX01. Next base: position 866 of record JBOGGX010000001.1, on the reverse strand, counting down.
AGCCAGCGGTGACCCCAGGAGCCCAGGAGGTATGAGGAGCGTGGCCGTCGCGCCGAACGATCCTCGCTACGCCCTGGCCAGCATCCGGGCGAGGGCGGCCCGACTGGCCGAGGCGCTCTACGCCGTCGAGACCGAGCCGGAGTTCGGCCTCCTGCGCGAGCCGACCCAGTTCACCGGCCAGTCGGCGACGGTCGCGGCCGAGGCCAAGGCCAGGATCGACCGTCTCTGGCAGCGCTACCCGTCGCTCACCGACGCCATCGATCGGCTCGAGCAGGCCATCCTCGACGACAACCGGCCCGAGATCGCCCGGCTGCTCGGTCCGGCGGCGGTCGCCCTGCCCGACGGCGCCGCGGCCGGCCTCGCCGCGGTGCTGGTGGGGCTGGAGCGCGACCTCGACCAGGCCAGGGTGGCGGCCCGCAGGCTCGGTGACGGCTGGCGCACCGTGCTCCCCCGGGTCGACCGGCTGGCCGCCGACGTCGGCCGGCTCACCGATGTCGCCGGCGACCTCGGCCTGCCCGCCGACCGCGACCTGGCCACCGCCCGCCGGCTCACCGACCAGCTGACGGCGCGCGCCTCGTCGGATCCGGTCGGCGTCGACCTGACCGCAGCCGAACGCGCCGTCGACCGGGCCAGAAGCCGCATCGACGGGCTGGCCCGCCAGCGCCAGACGCTCCCCGACGATCTGGCCGACGCCACCACCTGCCTGGCCGCCATCGAGCGGGAGATCGCCGTCGGCCGGGAGGCGCTGGCCGCGGCCCGAGCCAAGGTCGCGGCGCCCCGCGGCCTGCTACAGCCGCTCGACCCGACCGGCCTCGACCGCGACGAACGCTCGCTGCGACCGTGGCTGGCCCGCATCGAGGCGCTGG